>JAHEKC010000118.1 GCA_024638565.1 Bacteroidota bacterium | reverse complement strand
GGATCGAGAACAACGGCGCTCCCTGGGCCTACAACCAGGCAGACCGGATGAAGTGGGTTGAAATGAGTGGAGGTGGCAGTGGCAGTGGCAGTGGCAGTGGCAGTGGCAGTCAATAAAGTACGAGTGACGAATAACCGAATTCCGAATAACTAGTAACGGACACGCTCCAGCATGGAACTAAAAGTAAAGACCATGGCCGAATGCACTGCGGCAGGCACCACGCCGGAAGTGCTGTTCTGGACCGGCTGTGCCGGCAGTTTCGACCAGCGGGCCCAGAAGGTGACCCGTGCGGTGGCGAAGATCCTGCAGCACTGCGGCATTGATTTCGCGGTGCTGGGCACGGAAGAGAACTGCACGGGCGATCCCGCTAAGCGTGCCGGCAACGAGTTCCTGTTCCAGATGCAGGCCATGATGAACATCCAGGTGCTGGATCAATACAAGGTGCAGCGGATCGTGACTGCCTGCCCCCACTGCTTCAATACCCTGCGCAATGAATACCCGGCCCTGGGCGGCAACTATGAAGTGCTGCATCACAGCATGCTGCTGCAGCAACTGCTGAACGAGGGCAGGCTCAGTATCCAGGGCGGCAGGTTCATGGGCAAGAAGATTGTTTACCACGATGCCTGTTACCTGGGGCGTGCCAATAATGTTTACGAGGCCCCGCGCCTGCTGATCGAAAAGCTTGATGTGGAGATGGCCGAAATGCGGCGCAGCAGGTCTAACGGCTTGTGCTGCGGTGCAGGCGGGGCACAGATGTTCAAGGAGCCGGAAAAAGGCAACAGGGATGTGAACATCGAAAGGACGGAAGAGGCGCTGGCGCATGCACCCACGCATGTGGCGGTTGCATGCCCGTTCTGCATGACCATGATGACGGACGGCGTCAAGCATTTTGAAAAGGAAGAACAGGTACAGGTGATGGATGTGGCGGAGCTGATCGCGAAAGCGAATGACCTTTGAAGGAGCTTACAAAGCAATAAATTCTTTATCCTGTCAATCGATAGCCCATACTTAAACATTAAGCGTTAAGTATTACGGATTAATATTTAATTTTAAATCGCAATGTTCACTCCATTCAACGACCTTCCCTCCCATGCCCGCGTCTGGATTTACCAGGCAGACCGGCTGCTGGACGACACCCAGGTGTCGGTGCTGGAAAATGCAGGACGGGAATTTGCCGAAACCTGGACCGCGCACCAGCAGGCACTGCTTGCCGGCGTAGCCGTCCTGCAGCACCTCTTCCTCGTGATCGGACTGGACGAATCGGCCAGTGGAGCCAGCGGCTGTTCCATCGATGCCTCTGCGAAGTTTGTTCGGGAAATGGGCCGCAGGCTCGATGTCAATTTCCTGGACCGGATGTCCGTGGCGGTAAAGGACGGGAAAAGCCTGCGGATCGTAAAGGGTGCCGACCTGTCCGGGATGGTCGAATCGGGATCGGTGACTTCACATGCGGTCACGTTCAACAACCTGGTTGGCACCAAGGGCCAGATGGAAACTGAATGGGAAGTGCCGGTGAAAGAAAGCTGGGTTTTTGACAGGTAGCAGGATAACAATCCGCTACCGTATTTCTCATGTGTCTCTGCGAATCGTGAACGCTCTTCCCTAACGCCTTAAGGCGGGCGGGGTGATCGGTATGTGTTCTGTCCCCTTCAACCCCTCAACAACCTAACCTCTCAACACCTCAACTCTTCTCTTCCAGCTTCCGCAACCGGATGTTGAGCAGTTCCACCAGCAGCGAGAAGCCCATCGCCACGTAGAGGTATTTCTTGTCGATATGCATATGCAGCGACTCGATAATCAGCACCAGCCCGATCCCCAGCAGGAAGGCAAGCGCCAGCATCTTGATGGTGGGGTACTTGTTGATGAAGTCACTCACATAGGGGGCAAAAAGAATCATCACCACCATGGCGATGGTGACGGCAAGCACCATGATCACGATCTGGTTGCTGAGCCCTACCGCCGTGATAATGGAATCAAATGAAAACACGATATCGATTATGGTGATCTGCATGATGGCCTGGGTCACGGTAAGCATAACCTGATTCGCCTTTTTATCGCTTGCACCGGCGACAACGAACTTGTGCCGGATCTCGATCAGCGTTTTGATCATGAGAAAAAGTCCGCCCCCGAATAGAATAAGGTCCCTTCCGCTAACACCGAAATCGCCGATATGAAACAGCGGGTTAACCAGCCTGGCTATCCAGGAGATGCCCATGAGCAGCACGATCCGCATGCCCAGCGCCATCAGCAGGCCGATGATCCGTGCCCGGTGCTGCTGGGTCCGGTCCTCGATCTTTCCGCATATAATCGCAATGAAGATGATGTTATCCACCCCGAGTACGATCTCGAGCGCCACCAGGGTAAGCAGGGCCACGAGGCCCTCGGCGGTCAAAAGCGGTGCCAGGAGGTCTTGCATCAACGGGGTATTTCGGCAAATATAGCATAGCGGCTTTTGCGACCGGGCCCGGTTCGAATGCAGATGGCCCGGCCAAGACTTTGAAAACTAATCCCCTGGCATGCCATTAGTCTAATCCGCCCGGAAACCATACTTTTGCGCTGCTGTATGCGCTCCAAGGTCATTTTAGGGAAGGAACAATTCCAGATTACCATAAAAAGACTTTGTTTCCAGCTCATCGAAAACCACCACGATTTTTCTGACAGTGTTATCATCGGACTCCAGCCACGGGGGGTGCTGCTCAGCGACCGCATCTGCGATACCCTGAGGGGTCTGCTGCCGAAGTCCGCCATCAGTTCGGGCAGCCTCGATATCACATTTTACCGCGACGACTTCCGCCGGCGGGAAAGCCCGGCCACACCTGCTGCAACGGAGATCGACTTTATTGTAGAGGGTAAAAAGGTGATTCTCGTGGATGACGTCCTGTATACCGGCCGCACCATCCGCTCGGGGCTGGATGCCCTGCTGGCCTTTGGCCGGCCGGCGGCCGTGGAACTGGTCATCCTGATCAACCGTAAGTTCAGCCGCCAGCTCCCCATCGAACCAAACTACGTGGGTAAAGCCATAGACACCATATCCAGCGATACCGTGAAGGTAGACTGGAAAGAAACTGACGGCGAGGATGCCGTGCATCTTGTCAGGAACAGGAAAGATGACAAAGGATCTTAAAACCCACCGGCTAAGCACCCGGCACCTGTTGGGTATCAAGGACCTGCAGACGGAAGACATCCTGCATATCCTGGAGACCGCGGAGCATTTCAAGGAAATCATCAACCGTCCCATTAAAAAGGTGCCTTCGCTGCGCGACATTACCATCGCCAATTTGTTTTTCGAAAGCTCCACGCGCACCCGGGTGTCGTTCGAACTGGCAGAAAAACGGCTTAGCGCCGATGTCGTGAATTTCTCGGCTTCGGCATCTTCCGTGTCCAAAGGCGAAACGCTCATCGACACGGTGAACAACATCCTGGCCATGAAGGTTGACATGGTGGTAATGCGGCATCCCAGCCCCGGCGCGGCCGTATTCCTGTCAAATCATGTCGACGCCCATATCATCAATGCGGGCGACGGTACCCATGAGCATCCCACCCAGGCCCTGCTCGATGCCTTCTCCATCCGTCGCGAGACCGGCACCCTCAAGGGCATCCGCGTGGCGATAGTAGGTGATATCAGGCATTCACGTGTGGCACTCTCGAATATTTTCTGCCTCCTGAAGCTGGGTGCGGAGGTCATGGTCTGCGGACCGCCCACGTTGATGCCCAAGTATATCGGCGACCTGGGCGTGAAGGTGGAATACAGCCTGAAGAAAGCGCTGGCGTGGTGCGACGTGGCCAACATGCTGCGGATCCAGAGCGAGCGGCAGCACCTGGCCTTCTTCCCGTCACTGCGGGAGTATGTCATGCAATATGGCGTTACCCGCCACGTGCTGGACGGGCTTAAAAAGCGGATCATCGTCATGCATCCCGGGCCCATCAACAGGGGCGTGGAAATCACCAGCGACGTGGCTGACTCCGACCAGTCCATTATCCTGCAGCAGGTGGAGAACGGCGTGGCCGTCAGGATGGCGGTGCTGTACCTGCTCGCTGCCCGCCAAAGCATGTAACCTGTTGATATTTCCTTGATTTCATTTTCAAATACATTTGATGCGAAACCTGCTGTTTGTGTACTTTTGATCAGGTAAATCCATTTGTATATGCACTATTCCCTGGACAAGAAAGATAAATACGCCGTGCTGAAACTGCACGAACAAAAGCTGAATACCCTTATTTCCGCCGAATTGAAATCGGAAATGCTGATCATCAACAGCCAGGGCATCCGCAATATCATACTGGACCTCACGGACACGATGTATTGCGACAGCTCGGGTCTCAGTGCCATCCTTGTGGGTAACAGGGTGTGCCGCAATGCCAACGGTAACTTTGTCGTCACCGGCCTTTCGGACGCCGTCCAGAAACTCATTACCATTTCACAGCTCGACCAGGTGCTCACCATCGCCGCTTCGCTTGATGAAGCGGTGCAGACCATCAACGGCGACGAAATCAAACAGTGAACCTGAAAGCGGTAGCCAGGTCCTGCAGCATGCCCGACAGTGTAGATTGCCCCTTGTTCCCAAAACACCCTCCAGCCATGATGAGAAACTTCCTCCTGACCATCCTGTTCATCTGCGCCGGTACGGGCGCTTCGCTGGCACAGTGTACGCCCAATCCTGCCAACACTGCGCTTATCACACCTGATACGGTCACCAACTTCGTGTCCGGTACCGTGGGGCAGCCATACACGCAGGTGGCACACGTGCACCCGCCGTCGGACACCATGGCCAATGTTCCGCCATTCGGTAACCTGACGGTCAACATTGACGACATCACCATAAACAATTTCGGCAACCTGCCACCAGGGCTGTCCTATACCTGCAACCCTGCGTCCTGCATTTTCCCGGGCGGCCTGTCCGGCTGCGTCGATATCACGGGCACCCCCACCACACCCGGTACCTATGAGCTGGAGGTGGCCATCACCACGAACGGAAGCGTCGTGGTGCTGGGACAGACCATACCCGTCACCCAGCAGGATACCATTCGCTCCTACCGGATCATCATCGACCCGGCTTCTGTCGGTATCGCGGAAACGGGAAGCCTCCATGGTATGTATGGCCTTATGGCCGATGGCAGTTCGCTGGCTGTCACCATTGAAGCCCGCCAGCCGGCCATGGCCGAACTAATGCTTATCGATCTGTTCGGTCACCGGGTCATGGTCACCGACTATCCATTTGCCGCGGGGACCAATACGCTGCGCCTGCCCCTGCCGCCGCTCGCCGCCGGCATTTATATCTTTTCAGCGCGTACGGGCGACAGCATGCTCACCGGGAAGCTCCTGGTCACGCAAGACAGATGAAGTTCGAGCTGACGATCCTGGGCAGCAGTTCGGCCACTCCTATTTATAACAGACATCCGACCGCACAGGTCCTCAACCTCCGGGAACGGCTGTTGCTGATCGACTGCGGCGAAGGCACGCAGATGCAGCTGGCCCGCTACCGGGTTCGGGCCCATCGCATTTCCCACATTTTCATCAGCCACCTGCACGGGGATCACTACCTGGGCCTCATGGGGCTATTGTCATCCCTGCACCTGCAGGGACGAACCAGTGAACTGCACCTGTACGGCCAGCAGGATCTGATGGACATCCTGGAAATGCAGTTGCGCCTGTCAAACACGACGCTGCGTTACAACCTGATTTTCCATGCGGTCCGCCATTACCTCGGCGGCGTCATTTTCGAGGATGATCACATGCAGGTGAAAAGCATCGTCATGAACCACCGCATTCCCTGCACCGGGTTTCTCTTCAGGGAAAAACCGCGTCCCCGAAAGCTGTTGATCAACAGGATCAGGCAACACGGCATCCCCATCGAGTATTTCAACAGGATCAAACACGGGGAAGACTATACCGACGAGAACGGAAACGTAATTGCCAATGACGAGCTGAGTGTACCGCCCCCCGCGCCTAAATCTTACGCTTTCTGCTCAGACACCCTGTACGACGACAGCGTCGCTTCCGAGGTGCAGGGAGTGGATGTCCTGTACCATGAAGCCACATTTACCAGCGACATGCAGGAACGCGCGACCACCACCTACCACTCCACGGCCCGGCAGGCGGCCCAACTGGCAAAAAAGGCGCAGGTCGGAAAGCTGCTGATCGGGCATTTTTCCGCGCGGTACCGGGAACTGGCGCCCTTGCTGCGTGAAGCACGTGAAGTGTTTCCGGAAACAGAGCTTGCCATAGAAGGCAGGCGGTTCGGCATCTGAATAAATTCCGTACTTTTGACCGCCAATTAAACGATACCCGCATGAAAACGGCTGAAAAGTTTATTGGCGAGGGCCTCACTTACGATGATGTCCTGATCCTCCCCGCATATTCCGAGACCTTACCGCGCGACGCTGATATCTCCAGCTATTTCAGTCGCAACATACCCGTGAATGTTCCCGTGGTTTCCGCAGCCATGGATACCGTCACGGAGTCTGCCATGGCCATCGCCATCGCACAGGAAGGCGGCATCGGGGTGCTGCACAAGAATATGACCATCGAGCAGCAGGCTGCCGAGGTACGGAAGGTCAAAAGGTCTGAAAGTGGCATGATCCAGGACCCGGTGACGCTTCATGAGAATGCCACGATCGGAGAGGCCATGGATATCATGCGTGAGCACAAGATCGGCGGCATTCCTATTGTCAATACGCGGAATAAGCTCACCGGCATCCTCACCAACCGCGACCTGCGGTTCGAGCGCCGCTTGAACAAGAAGGTCAGCGAAGTGATGACGCGTAACGGCCTTGTCGTGGCAAAGGGAACCACCAGCCTGCAGAAAGCGGAAATCATCCTGCAGGAACATAAGATCGAAAAGCTGCCTGTCGTGGACAAGGGAGGCAAACTAATGGGGCTGATCACGTACAAGGACATCATTAAATTCAAATCGCGGCCCAACTCCTGCAAGGATAAGCTTGGCCGCCTGCGTGTCGCAGCCGCCGTGGGGGTAACGCCCGATATCCTTGACCGCGTATCCGCATTGGTGGATGTGGGCGTTGACGCCATCGTGATCGACACCGCGCATGGACATTCAAAGGGCGTGATCAGCGCCCTG
>JAHEKC010000117.1 GCA_024638565.1 Bacteroidota bacterium | reverse complement strand
TTTCGGCGTGGCGCTGACGGACGGGGTCGCATACGCCACGCTGGTACATACGGCACAAATACTTCTCATCGTGTTGGTGGGATGTGTATCGTTGTTCATGCTGTTCCGGATCCGCAAGTCGGGCACCGGTGCTTCTTTCGGCATGTCTCCACAAACTGATCAACCCAAGGAAAACCATGAAAAAGACATTCATTGATTCGAGAATTTTTCAATCCGCGGATGAGGCCATTCCCCTGCTTAACCGCTGGCGGTTCAAAAACCGGAAAGTAGTTTTTACGAATGGCTGTTTCGACCTGTTGCATGCGGGACATGCAGATTATCTTCAAAAAGCCTCAGACATGGGAGACATGCTTGTGGTGGGACTAAACAGTGATGCTTCCGTGACAGGACTCAAGGGGAGCGGACGTCCCGTCAATGATGCGAATGCACGGGCCAGGATGCTGGCTTCCCTGGGTATGGTGGACGCCGTGATCCTGTTCGATGCCGAGACGCCGCGTGACCTCATTGCGGTTGTTAAACCGGATGTGCTTGTCAAGGGTGCCGACTACCGGCCCGAAGAAATTGCGGGACATGATATCGTCACAGGATACGGGGGTACCGTGGCCACGGTAGAGCTGCTGGCGGGGTTCTCCTCCTCAGCCCTGATTGACAAGATAAAGGCGCTTTGATCATATTGACGGTGAAGTAATTTATAAACGCGGCATTCGTTAATGATATATGCCTGTCCACATTGAAAAATCACGTAGGTTTGTGAAACTGACCTTGTCATGAAAAAAGTGCTCATCCTGTTGCTGGCCCTGGCTTTTACAGGTTGCGACCAGTTTACCTGGTTCCAGTCGGAGGGCAAGGTCAAAAAAAAGATCCAGCATCCCTGGAAAAGGGTTTTCCTGGAAATCACTCCTTACGAGGAAAACTGGGTTTTCCAGGACGGAAAGATTTCCCTGATCCAGATGTTCCCGAATGGCATTGAAGACACCCTGGACCAGGCCTCCTACAAAGTTGAGGTAAACCTGTTTTCTGCCTGCGTGAAAATGGAAGGATTTGACGCTGATTCCACCGTGACGGAATACAACCGGAACTGGACCATCGTCGAGCTCGACGACCGCACGCTTTATCTCGCGACTGACGCGGGCATCCAGCGCGAATTTGTCCGCTTAGATTGATTTATTCATGGCCAAGGTAAAAACCGCCTTCCTGTGCCAGCATTGCGGCATGCAGTCCCCGAAATGGATCGGCAAATGTCCCTCATGCGGCGAATGGAACACGTTTATCGAGGAGCGAATTGAGAAAAAAACCACCGTTCCGGGCCAGCGTATTCCCGAACCCGTATCACTCGGGCAGGTGGAATCCCGCGACGAGGACAGGCTTGTATTCGGGGACGAAGAGCTAAACCGCGTCCTGGGCGGGGGAATGGTCAAGGGATCCCTCGTATTGCTGGGTGGTGAACCAGGCATCGGCAAATCGACGCTTATGCTACAGGCGGCCATGCAGAACCCGTCCGGCCGTACCCTGTACGTCACCGGCGAGGAAAGCGAACGCCAGGTCAAAATGCGCGCTGACCGGCTTACGTCCGATACGCACGACTGCCATGTGCTCGCTGAAACATCCGTAGGCCGGTTACTCGAGCAACTGCGGAAATTCCGGCCATCGCTCGTTATCGTGGATTCCGTTCAGACCCTGCATGCGGATACCATCGAATCGCCGACAGGCAGCGTGTCACAGATCCGGGAATCAGCCGGTGAGCTGATGCGGTATGCCAAGGAATCCGGAGTTCCGGTCGTGCTGATTGGCCACATCACCAAGGAAGGCGTGATCGCGGGACCCAAGATCCTGGAACACATGGTCGATACCGTGCTGCAATTTGAAGGCGACCGCCATCACCTGTTCCGCATCCTCCGGTGCCTTAAGAACAGGTTTGGCTCCGCATCGGAACTGGGCATCTACACCATGCAGCAGGATGGTATGCACCCGGTGCATAATCCCTCCGAAATGCTGGTATCCAATTACGACGATCCGCAGAGCGGCGTCGCTATTGCCGCCACGCTCGACGGCCTGCGCCCGATCATGATCGAGGTCCAGGCCCTGGTAAGCTCGGCCGTATACGGGGTGCCCCAAAGATCCACCACGGGATTTGACCTTCGACGGCTCAACATGCTGCTTGCCGTGCTCGAAAAACGCTGCGGCTTCAGGCTTGGATCAAAGGACGTGTTCCTCAATATTGCAGGCGGGATCCGTGTGGAAGACCCTGCGATCGACCTGGCAGTGCTGAGTGCCGTCATGTCATCAGAACACGACGTGCCCATGCAGCCCGGAACATGCTTTGCCGGTGAGGCAGGGCTTTCCGGTGAAATCAGGCCGGTAAACCGCATCCAGCAGCGGATCGCGGAAGCGGAAAGACTGGGATTTAAACGCATTTTCGTTTCTAAATTCAATGAGGCCTCCCTGCAGGAGTCCTCCCCCTCTGACATCAGCGTGGTGAAGGTCAGCCATATCGACGAACTTTTCACCCGCCTTTTCGAGACCGCTTAATGCTTTTGCATTATTTATCGCCCCCTGCCTTCCCCCGCTAAAAAAAAATCGCGCCTGCCTGTGTTCAAGAGGTGGTTTGATTATCTTTAACGGTAACCAAACCCGTGCAATCATGCAAGTACGAATTCTCATTGCTATGCTGACCTGCAGCATCCTTACCGCGCAGGCACAGCGTTCTTTCGAAATGGGCCTTTCGGCAGGCGTCACGAATTATTTTGGTGACCTGGGCAACGAAAAGGTTTTTCAGCGCACCAGTACCAGGCCTGGCATGGCCGTGACCATCCGTAACTTCTCCGGTAACTCGAGCCTTACCGGCAATATGTACAATCCGTTCTCCTTTGAAGTCCGGTTCAGCTGGCATCGCATCGGCTATGATGAATCCCGCCCCATCGGCGGACAAAGCGGGTTTGAGTTGAGAAACTACGGCAGGGGTATCGCATTCCGCAATGATATTTTCGGTGCCTCTACCCACATGACCTATACGTTTTACAGGAACAAGCGGCTGCCGCTTTACAAACAGGGTGCCGCCCTGTTCCTTTTCGCTGGCGTCGGTTATTATTACGGCAAACCAAAAGCAGATTTATTCCGGGGAACGCCATCCCCCGATTCCAGATACTATTACTGGCCCGACGGAACCCTACGTGACCGGCCGGCAAGCAGTGGAAAGGGAAACATTATCGAAAAGGACGGGACTTACGAAACCACGCTCGCGGACTGGTGCACGGAAGCGGGCCAGGCCGAGGGCGAAATCAAGGGACACAAGAAATACAGCTTCGGCCATGTAGGCTTTCCCATGGGATTTGGTTTTCGGTTCGGGCTCAGCAAAGCGCTGACCCTTTCCGCCGAGTTCGGGTACTATTATTTCATGACCGATTACCTGGATGATGTCAGTGACGCCTACGTGACTTCTGATGAGCTCGCACAGCTCTATCCCGGTGACGCTGGTATGCAGGAGCTTGCCCTGTACGTGTCTGATCCTACCGGCTATGGCACAACCGGGTATCCCGGCCCTGCCACCAGCCAACGGGGAAATCCGAAGGAAAACGATACGTACAGCTTCATCAATGTGGAGCTCGCATACAAAATAAACTTCCGAAGCCAGAAGATCCGTTTCTTCGGGCGTAAATAGAAAAAGGGGCCTTTTGAGCCCCTTTCATTTTTCATATTTTTTTGCTGATTGTCAATCCCAATCCTGGGTCGTCCCTACCGGCACCTGCTGCACGTTGATGATGAAGTTATCCGTTGCATCATAAACGAATGCTACCACGGTGAGGTCAGCCGCAATATTGGCTGAACGCACATCGAAATTCATGCTTTCGATAAAATGACCGCCCGTGGTCATGAAACCCGCAGGAATGGAAGTGCCTCCTTCGGGAGTCAGCACCTTGGTGGCCACAAAATTGTGGCGGTATCCGGGAATCGGATCACCCTGGCTGAAGAACGGGCTGGCAGGATTGGTATTCGAACCGTTTGACTGGTCGTAGCCCTGGCCGGTGCCGATCACGTTATTGCGAGTAACGTAAGTCACCAGCTTCCAGTTTCCAGACTGGTCTGAGTTAAAACCCACATGCACGTTGGCCTGCACACTGTATCCATTCGTGCTCGTCTGGATGGCCAACCCGATATTGGGCGTGGCGGCGAGGCTGGAAGGCAGGTTTGAGTCCCACGTCATGTCATCATTGATCAGCTTGCCACCATAAATAAGGCGGTTCTGCATCACGCCGGGCAGGGTTGGAATGCTGCCACCGTTTACGAGGCTCAGCACCTCGTGGGTGGGCGTGCCGTCCATGGCATCCTGCACATGAAAGGAAGTCGCGATGACCTGCGTCGGCCACGTGCTGATAGCATTGCGGATCTTCAGGTCGTTCTCCGGCCCGTTTGGGTTGGAGGCACTGGTGAAGCTCTCGATCAATACCTTTTGGGTAAAGGATGACGGCACGGGACCGATGTTCCCGTTGTTGTTCGACGTAGACGTAACGCGCTGGCCGGTGCCGTCCGATCCCGGAGCCATGGTTTCTTCCGTCTTCGTACAAGAAGCCAATGCCATTATAATAGGCAAGGCAAGAAGCATTTTCGTTTTCATCATTGTAGCTTTTTTGTTGTTGAATCAGGCGACAAAATACATACCCGGTTTGCCGGGAATCATCCCGAAACCCGCCATTCCTTGCATGTGTGCCTGTGCGCCGCATTGAAGCCCTCCGGGACGTGGTCTTGCTTCCGGGTTTAGGGAGATGGATTTATAATTTCTGGTTTTCAATAGTTTATATGAAAATAATTTCCCCTTTAACCACATCCTTCCATGCAAGTATCCCGCGCCCCGGTGTCCATACCTGGATTGACCGTCCCATTCCACCTCCGAACAGCCTGTTTGTCTCATGTATATCCCGCCCGGCCGGTGATGGATGGTTGCCGGATGAATGCATCCCTCTGCTTTAACAGGAAGGGATCCTGGCAGGCAGGACGCTTATCCTGGGAATGTAATTTCCTATATTTGAGATGGTTAGAAATTCAATGATCGCATGGGGCCGGTGTAACTTCCGGCAAGTTCAAAGCGTCCCATCTTATAGCCACGGCATTCGGTGGCTGCCAGCCTGTATCCTGTGACTGTCTCTGAATTCAATAAATGCGTGGAACAGCATGCCGACGGGGTGTACCGGTTTATCCTTCATCAAAACCGTAACGCAGAGGATGCGCGCGACATCGTGCAGGAGTCGTTCGAAAAAATGTGGCATACCTACGCGGAGGTCAGTTTCGAAAAATCGAAATCCTACCTGTTCACTACGGCATACCGGAGCATGATTGACCACATCAGACGAAAACGGAATACGGAACCGGTTGAGCAGGCAGACAGGGAAGGCAAGGCTGAACATGGACATTACACCGGTTTAAAGGAACTGTTGAGGCAAGGGCTTGACCGGTTGCCGGAAATCCAGAAATCCGTTGTCCTGTTACGCGATTACGAGGGATATAGCTATGAGGAGATTGGTCACATTACAGGCCTGAACGCATCCCAGGTAAAGGTGTATATATACAGGGCCAGGACATCCCTTAAGGAGTATATAGGAAAACCTGATAACGTCATCTGATGGGCAGCATCGACAAGCATAACTACGAGGCCTGGTTGCTCGATTACCATGAAGGCAACCTTACGGCGGAGCAACAGGCCGAATTGCTGCTTTTCCTGGAAAGTCATCCTGAACTTAAGCCGCTTTCTGAAAATCCCGTTTCTATCCGCCTCTCCGCAGACGAAAAGGACAGCTTTCCGAACAGGGCTGATTTATGGCGCCACAAGGTTACGGCGGACAACATTGATCATTTTCTTATTGCAAGACTTGAAGGCGACCTGTCTCCGGCGGAAGAGCGGATGGTCGCTGAATTTTTGGCAAGCCATCCCCGGTACAGGGAAAACGAACGACTCATTGGGCTGGTGCGGATGGAACCCGGAAATGAAGTATTTCCCGGAAAGCAACTGCTCACCCATCCGATTTCAGTGGGAGAAAGGGGTCGAAAAAAGGCCTATTTCATTTACGCGGCAGCAGCCTCGGTGATCGTACTGTTGGGTGCCTATTACCTGTTTACCGGGAACCGGGCAATGCAGAACGAACTTGCATCAACTGAAACCGCAACGGAAAGCGCGAAGCCGGTTGGCCAGGTTCCTGCCAGGGATACTTCCATTGCGGACACAGGTCCGGGGAATATATCCGAAGGCCCTGAAGCCGCGTACCCCGCAGGGGTGCCTGTCAGGACCATGGAACCGGTTGAAATCCCCGTAACGGAAACCAGCGATCCTGAATCCGGACATAAGGCAGATACCCCGGATGCAGGCAGCCAGCCTGAAGAGCCCGTTGCGCCGTCCATGGAATCGCAACTCATTCGTGAAATGCTCGCGGAGGAATTCGACAATGATCCCGATAAGCTGGATGAAGAACAATTCGAGGCCATGCTCGACCGAATCATTGCATCCGGCACAGACAGCATTCCGGAATCCGCGCTGCCGCAACCGGCAATTAACGATCAGCCTGACGTCGTTCCCGAGAAGGCACCCACCCCCCTGCTCGATGCACTTGCATGGAGCGCAAGCAGGGTGTCGAAGCAGGTCGCGCTCAGGAAAAATTACAACCAGGACGGTGAACTGGTGGCCTACCGTTTCGAGGCCGGACCACTGAAGTTCGGAAGGAAATCCAAATAGCAGTGAGCTTGTAACAAACCAGGATTGATTGTCGTCACATGCATATGAAACAAAAGCTGTACCTCCTGCTGGCATTTGCCGGCCTGGCTTTCCAGCACCAGGCTTTATCCCAGGATCAGGATTTTTCGAAAATTGTCATTGAACAACGCGCCCATGTCGTGATCATACAGGGTGACCGGTGCACCGTGGTGCCGGACCCCGGCCTCCGCGAACCGGAATTCGAGGTGCACGACGGAACGCTTTCAATCGAGGGCAACGACGAATCGGCACCCTACCGGGTAACCATCAAACGTATTGATGAGATCGCCATACTGGGAAAGGGCAAGGTGTCCTCATCCGGAATGCTGCAGGCCGAAAAG
>JAHEKC010000116.1 GCA_024638565.1 Bacteroidota bacterium | reverse complement strand
ACTTGGAAAGGCGTATCCAAGGCCCCGTCTCGGTTCTCGTCCCATTGCACGGCGACCGTCACCGTCACTATGCTACCGTTGCCATCCGTCACCAGCACGCCGTAGGTCGTGGTCGACTGCGGGTTCACCGTGATGCTTGACGATGTCTGGCCGCCCGGTGCCCACGCATAGACTGTACCACCGGTGGCAGTAAACGTGGCAGAGTCACCCAGGCAGACCGACTGATCCGGACCTGCGTTGGCGGCAGGCAGCGGGTGGATTGTCACGGGTACGGACAGCGAATCCACGCAGCCGTGTGAAGTGGTTGCGATCAAACTGATCGTATAGGTGCCCGGGTTCGAGTAGTTCACCGGGTTGGGGATGAACTGGGTCGACGTGGTCCCGTTCCCGAAGTTCCAGAGCCAGTTGTTGATGGCGCCGTTTGTCGTATTGGAGGTATTGGTAATCGTCACCGGGTTCCCTGCGCAGGCGTTGGGCGCCGCGAACTGGACAATAGGCAGCGGGTAGACCACCACCTGGCGGACCCTGACATCCTCGCAGCCGCCGTTCGTTACGACCGTAAGCGTTACGTTAAAGGTCCCGGGGCTGCTGAACTGGTGCATCGGGTGCTGTTGCGTGCTCGTGCTGCCGTCACCGAAATCCCAGCTCCAGGAAACGATGTTGCCGAAATTGGTGAATGACTGGTCCTGGAACTGCATGACCTCGTCTTCACAGTACTTCGAATAGGCGAAGTTGGCCTGCGGAAGCGGGTAGATATTGATCGTCTTGGTGATCGTATCTGTACAGCCGTTATCCGAGGTAACGATAAGGGTGATCGTCTGTGTACCATTATTACCGTACAGGTGGGTGGGGCTTTGCTGTTGTGACACGTTGCCGTCGCCGAAATCCCAGAACCAGCTTACGATATTCCCGCCGTTGATCGTGGAGATATCCTGGAAGTTGATGGGTTCGTTGATACAGGCATCATTCGGGGTGAAGTCAGCCACCGGCAGCGGGAAGACATTTACCGTGGTAGCCACGGTACCGCTGCAGCCGTTCGCATCCGTGATGGTGACGCTGTAGCTGCCCGACTGGCTCACCGTAATGGTCTGAGTCGTCTGGCCGGTGGACCACAGGAATGAGTTCCCGGGATTGCCGGCGTCAAGGATGGCGCTGTCGCCCTGGCAGAATTCCGCGTTAGCGAGGCTGTTGGTGATGGTGCCGCCCACGTTGATCTGGCTGGACGAGGAAGCCGTACAGCCAAAGGCATTGGTAACGGTTACCGTGTAGGTGCCGGCGGCTGATACGCTGATGGTCTGCGCGGTGGAGCCGGTGGACCACTGGTACGTAGCGCCGGGATTTCCGGCGTTCAAGGTAGTCGTCTGCCCGGTACATACGAATCCGTTTGACAGGCTTACAGCAGGAAGCGGGTTTACCGTCACATTCACGAAGCCCGTACCGATACAGCCGTTGGCATCGGTGACATTCACCGCGTAGCTTGTAGAGGTCGTAGGGGATACCGTTATGGTTTGCGTGGTGGCCCCGGTCGGGTTCCAGGTATAGGTCACCCCGCCGGAGGCGGTCAGCGTTACACTCTCGCCCAGGCATATGGACTGGTCGGGACTTACGACCGCCACTGGTGGCGGGTTAACGGTAACGGTCACCTGGTCCTCGGCGGTACATCCATAGGGATCCGTGATGGTTACGGTATAGGTAGTGGTGCCGGTGGGCGAAACGGATACCGTTGCGGTGGTGTCACCGGTACTCCACACATAGGTACCGCCGCCGGAGGCATTGAGCGTTACGTTGGTACCCTGGCAGACTTCCACATCGGCGCCCGCATTGGCGGTCGGCGGCGGATATACCACCACGGTCTGGGTGATGGAGTCCACGCAGCCGTTGGGCCCGGTCACCACCAGGGTGACGTTGTAGTTGCCGGCCTGGTTATAGGTGATCGATGGGTTCTGGGCCGTGGAGGTATCGCCGTTGCCGAAGTTCCAGCTGTAGGTGGTACCGCCAGAAGAGGTGTTGTTGAAGGTAAAGGACGAATTCTCGCATGCTCCCGAGCCGTTGAAGCTAAACCCGGACACCGGGTTCGGGAAAATGGTCACCGGATGTGAAATCGTATCCGCGCATCCGGAGCTGTCGCTTGCGATCAGTGTGATGGTATACGTGCCGGTATCCCCGTAGACGACAGTCGGGTTGGTGCCATTCGATGTCTGGCCATTCCCGAATGTCCAGTTATAGTTGATGCCGGTCGGTTGTGAAGTGTTGTTGAGTACGACGCCGTTACCCTGGCAGCCTGAAGGCACTGTAAAACCTGCCACGGGGACGGGTGTGATGACCACCTGCTGCAGGATGGTATCGATACAGCCGAGGTTGTTCTCCACGATAAGCTGCACCGTATAGGTTCCGGGTGTGCTGTACTGGTGCACGGGATTCTGAATATTCGACAAGGTGCTGTCGCCGAAGTTCCAGTTCCAGGAGATCAGGACGCCACCGGGTGTGGTGGACTGGTCCCAGAACTGAACCGGCACATTCACGCACCCGGCTATTGCCGTGAAGGCCGCGGTGGGTACGAAGGGGCTGGTGACTTCTACCGTATCGGTATCCGTACAGTTTCCGTCGCTGGCCGTCAGGATATAGGTACCCGGGCCCACGGTAATTCCCGTTGAAGTGGCGCCGGTGCTCCATTGATAGGTATAGGTGCCGCTGCCGCCGGTGGCGCTGGCGTAGATGGTGGCCACGTCATTGCAGGCCACGGCCTGGTCGGGGCCGGCATTGGCTTCGATGCCCACCACGTTTATACAATATGAATAAACCTGCGTCCCTATGTAGGGGCAGGCATCATCATGAACGGTTGCGGTGAAGCAATAGGTTCCGCCTATATGGCTGTCGTCCGGCGTCCAGCAGAAGGTAGCCACCGGGGGCTGTGCGCCGTTGGTGGTAAACGTTCCACCGGGGATCCCGCCATCCCAGGAAACAAAAACGTTCTGGCCGGGATCGGGGTCTGCAGAGAAGATGTCGAAACAGAAGGAGTCATTGGCGCATACGGTCATCGAGAAGTTGGATGTACCGTTGATGCCGGTCAGGGTGGGCAGGTTGTTGGTGCAGCTGATAACGGTGATCTGGATGTCACGCTCCACGGAACCGATCAGCACGCCGTTCCTGTACTCCTGTACCAGGACGGCCATCACGGTTACTTCAAGGTTTTGCGGGGTTACGCAGAAATCGCCGGTTTGCGTATTGAACGACAACGCCGGCGAGGAGGTCAGCGGATCGGAGGCCGAGAACGGCGCAATGTAGTTTACCGTTGTGCTTGCCGTCTGGAACGGCGTAATAAGGGAATAAACAAGTGAATCCCCGTCGGCGTCGAATGCACCGTGGTTGAAGCAGAACTGCTGGCCCTGGCAGATGAAAGGCACGGGCTTGTTGGAGAATACGGGAGAGGTATTGCAGAGGGCTGCTGAGTTGTTAAGGGTTGCGAAAATGTGGAAGGTAGAGGTCCCGGGGTTGGTGATGGTGTTGATGGCGGCGTTCCGGCAGCAGAGGTCGTAACTGAAGACCCAGTCCGTGCACTGCATGGGCAGTGTGATCACCCCTTCATAGACCCATTCCTGGATGCCGGTAAAATTCCCGCCGTTACAGGTTGACGTCTCGCTGGGGCAGATGGGTGTCACCTCGATTCCCGTGCCAGGCACGGGATAACATGTCACCCCCATGCTCTGGCCGCAGGAAGCGGAAGAGATGTTGATATAAACGGCATTGGGCGCGCTGATACCGATACAATCCCGGTAGAACGAAAGCCGCATCCGATAGGTGTTTCCGCCCAGGCACTCATAGGTCAGGTCCGCACCCATGGCGTGGCTGGCCCTGGCGGTGTCCGAAGGCAACAACCAAAGCGCCGCCGTCAGTCCGTACAGAAAGATTCTGAGTAGATTTTTTTTCATGCGCATCGAGGTTTATATCGGAGCGAACCCTATTTGGTTGCAGGACAGGTTGTGACGCTTCCAATGTGTAAAAGCAAAATACCAGCCTGCATGCGCAAAAACCTGTTAACTGGGGTGCAAACTGTTTGGTGTAAGAAGAAAGCGGCAAACAGGAATTCCGGCTAACGTTCACTCACCGGATATAAGACCGGACGCTGGAAACCAGTAAAAAGCGAATGCCGGCTTTTATTGCCGGCATTGTAAGATTCAGCGTAAAGCGCCGTGATCGGTCAGTCCGGCGTGCAATGCGTAGAGAAACGAAAAATAATTTGCAAGGCGAGGGCCCTGAAATGTAATGCGCCTAATTGTCCTGCCGCCGTGCCCCCTGGCTATCCTGATGCGTCCTGCGGGAACGACAAAGCAAAATGCCTGCCAAAAGCATCACTTCAGGTAGAAGCCACGATCTTTACTGGGTATCAGCTATTTAAAATTTCTCAGAATTTACCTGTTCCGAACCATGAACCGGCCGGTCCGGATGCCGCCATCACGCGGCAGCAAATGATAAAAGTAAAGCCCGTCAGCGAGGCCGGCACAGGAAATGGTTACCGGGAACCCGTTTACCCGCCGGCGTACCACTTCGTGGCCAGGCACATCCGTGATGACCAGTACGCCTTGCATGCCACCGGTCTCAAAAGAAACCTGGCCGGAAGCGGGGTTCGGATACACGCGCAATTCTTCCGGTTCATGCAAAGCCACGCCCGTTACGGAGTCACGCCCCACAAACACGTCATCGATAAAGTAATACACGTCGCCCCAGTTGTTGGGCGGCGGTGCGGGGGTAAAGGTCATGATGGAGTCCGGCACGAAGGACCCGAGGGTAATATAGGACTCCCCGCCGGCAGCCTGGTAATAACCTATTACCTGCACCCACCCGCTTTTCTGGATGATGGGGCTTTGCTGCTTCACCTGCGGGGTCACCAGTATCGGCGCGATGCCGGGGGCCGTGGGTGCCGTGTTGGTAAGCCAGGCGCCCAGCTCGGTGATGCCGTTCACGCAGTTATCCAGCAGGCTCACATAAAACGAAACCTCGTAGGTCTCTCCTGCCAGCAGCGGTGCGGAAAGCGTGCCGGTAATGTACTCCCGGTAATTGGCGGGATCGTATACGATCAGGCCCGCGTAGGCATTGCCCCCGTGCGGCGGTTCGTTGGTGGGTGCCACGGGGCAGCCGGTGTAGAAATAATCCGAACTGGCGAACGTGGGCTTGTCCCATACCGCCACGAAGGTGGTGAACGCACCCGATCCGGAAGGGCACTTCAGCGTATCCTCGAAACCGGGGTTAAGCACCATGTTCTGCGCTCCCGCGTTGTAGCCGCCCAGGCAAAGGACAACCATCAAATACAGAAATTTAAACCGGCTTGACATCAGCACAAAAATAACCAATTGAATGGCAACCCTCTTACCGCCGGAGCCGGTAAGAGGCGACCGTGAAGCTGCGCTTGTCAAATTTCGAGACGCCCCACACTACCTTCTGGCGGATGTTGGTGGCGAAATCGAACTGCACCCCCTCCCCGTTCGACATCGGGCAGTTGTATTGCGTTACGCTGTTATCCCTGAAATCCTCATAAATGAGCGTCAGTGCGCGGTTGTAGTACACCGCGGACTCGTTTTCGGGATCAATGAAAAGGAGCTTGCTCTTGTTGCTGAGCCGCTCCGAGAACCACAGGTCGCTTTTCTTAAGTGCCACGTAGGTGCGGTGGTTGCCGATCTTGCGGATAAAGTTATACGCACTCTGGTATATAAACCCGTCGGAATAGTTCAGCCATAGGTTATATGAATAGTTGAACCTGGTGTAGTAGGCATCCTGCAGGTAATCCTTGTTGATGTAGAAGGTGGGGATGCTGCTGATCTCGAAATACTTGTAGTAATGGTTTTGCAGGGTGTACCAGTCTTCCGGCTTGTCGTACGGAAAACGCTCGAACCTGTCCTTCTCCCTGTCGTGCCTGTAGATGTTCCGCTCTTCGTTGTCCATGATCAGGAGCCGGTCATACTCATCGAATTCCATGTTGCGCAGGCAGGCATCGAACGGCACCTCCAGGGAGTCCGCCACCCTGCCGGCCCTGTCCACGTAGTAGACCCATTTCTTGTTGCAGGAATTGATGGCGATGGTTTCCTTCGAATCAACAGCCAGCTTGAATGTGAACGGCCCCTCCCCTATAATATGCGCACGGTCCAGCCGGTAGAGCTCCCGCATCACCAGCCCCCGCTGGGCCGTGGCCAGGAATGGGATGGCTGTCAAAAAAACCAAAATGCCCGCCGTTAGACCGGATTTATACACCTGCAACTTTATGTCTTTGACTTGTTTTTGATGTAACCCCAAACCAGGATCAACGTGGTGATGACGATAAAGCCCGCGATAAAGTAGAAAAGGTAATCCTTAAGCTGCGGGAACTTCAGCCCCAGCGCATAGCCTATAAGCACCAGCGACCAGACCCATAAAAAGCCACCCGTCCAGTTGTAGTAGGTGAACTTCTTGAAATCCATGTCTACGGCACCCGCCACGATAGGCGTAAAAGTCCTGACAATAGGCAGAAACCTTCCCAGCACCAGCGACAGGTTCCCTTTTTCATTGTAGAACACCCGGGCTTTCTCCACGCGCTCCTGTTTGAAGAACCGCGAATCCGCACGGGTGAATAAACGTTTCCCCAGTGTCTTTCCCGTAAAGAAGCCCACATAGTTTCCGATGACGGATGCCAGCGACAGTGACATCAGCAGCGAGACGACTGACACGTCAAAGTGCCCTGTGGCGCACAGCAGCCCGGCAGTGAACAGCAGGTAGTCGCCGGGCAGGAAAAAACCGACGAACAAGCCCGTCTCCGCGAAGACCACGATGGTGATCAGCGTAAGCCCACCGTACGAGATGATCTTCTCACTGCTGAGCAGCGTCTCGAAAAAGGTTGAAATATCCTCCATGACTGCCTGAAGGACGGAAAATTAAGCTATTACGTGGAACTATTAGCGAGATTTTACTTTCCGGGGAATCGAGCTATGCAGCGGGAAGCGGCAGGAGGCAGCGGCAGACAAAGGCTATTGCATGAGCCAGGCTCCATACCGGGTAAGACCCTGCGCGGCAATCCCTCCTTATTCGTCATTGCCATGAGGGCCAGGGCCGGAGGAAACGGAACGACGCGGCGATCTCATGCCATGGAATAACTACCAAGGGCATTTGACTGCTCCGGGTGAGATTGCTTCGTTGCTTCGCTTCCCGCAATGACGGCATCGATGCGGATATTGCTTCGTCGCTTCGCGCCTCGCAATGACGAATCCGTTTACTGCTTCACATCAGCATGCCGACGATCACCGC
>JAHEKC010000036.1 GCA_024638565.1 Bacteroidota bacterium | reverse complement strand
CCCTTTATTGGCCATTGCTCCTCCGACTGTTGACGAGGTTGTTTACTGATCCAGCAACGATAATGTCAATTGTGCCATATTACGCGCACCATCTCCGGCACCCAGATTTTCACGCACCCGCATCTTGTTGAAAGCAACCTTTGATTCGTACGTACCGGTCATTTCATCCGGCAGGTTATTGGATGTAACCGTTTCGATCAGGTCGAAGGTCCTGCGCCCTGATTTGAAAGTCAGCCTCGATTTCGCGCCGGGCTGCCCCGGCGTCCCTTCCATGTGTTCGAACTTTTCCAGGTCATCCATCCACTTGGGCATGTTGTCCGGATTATCGAACAGCTTCACGACCACATCGCGGGGCCGGTCAATGGTGACTTCGCATGAGTATTTCATAGGATAAGGATTATGGATTGCTAGTGTACGACCACGAATTTCCCCGAGCGGGGTTTCCCGGCTTCAGGCTGAACGAGGTAATGGTAGCCGCCAGCCCTCAGTTTTCCTACAGGCAGGGCAAGCGTTTGGCCGGCACTATACCGGCTACTCTTCACCAGGCTGCCGCTATGATCGAATACCGATACGTATGTGGTGCCGTGGGCGAATCCGAGGATTACCTCGTCGACAGCGGGGTTGGGATATGCGGGTATTGCTTTGCCCTCCGCATGCCCGTGCATACCCACGATCACGAATTGCAACAGGAAGTTAGACCGGTCGGCGGTCTGTCCCAGGCTGTCGGCCTCCAGTTCCAGCAACAGCGTTCCGCCCCCGTTTTGCAGCCACTTGAAGTTGGTCTGTTGGGTCTGCGTGGGCACATAACCCGGCAGGGGTTGCAGGCCAAGCCCCAGGTCAACATAAATGGAATCGATCTGCAGCGTGGTGGTCTTCAGCCGCAGCGTGTTGTTAAAAGTGCCGTTGGGCAAGGTAAGGGAGCCGTACCCGTCGGCCTCGATGTCGTTGAACGTATACTGCACGATGCGGGCCGGGTAGGTGTTGGGTGGTATGGTGAACGTGGTATCGATCTGGAACCGGAAGTAGCCGGTATAGGTATCCTGGTAGGTGAACGGCACCGGGATCAGCATCTGCATCGGGTCGAGCTCGATGCCGAATCCGCCGTCATAGGCGCCGTTGATGTAAAAGCCGCTGGCGTTGCTGAGAAAATATGCCCAGAAGCCCGTCTGCGGGTTGTTGCCTGCCAGGTTGGCTATGGGAAACTGCGATGCATACGGCGTTCCCGTAGCGGAAAGGAACAAAAGACTGTCCTGCTGGTTGACCTGGAGGCTGGCGTAGTTCCAGTTCTGGTTCGCCCCTCCCGGCGGCACGGCAGCATTGTAAGCCGTATCCACGCCCTGGATAAACCCCCAACCCACCTGCGGGAGGTCGGATTGCATGATGGTGATCTGCCCCGATGCCAGGGTACCGCATTGCGCGGCAAGCAATAACGTAAAAAGTCTTTTCATGATTTCCGGTTTGATTCAAAAATAACAAATTGAGGTAGTCAGTATCCCTTCACCTGACCTGGAATGAACGGCTTGATCAGCAGGCGGCAGTAGGGCACTGGAAAAAACGGGATTGATCCGGACAATCGCCAGGCCACGGCAACCTTACGGCATGGCCAGTAGTCCAAGACCACCGTCTATGCCGGCGGGCAGCCATATTAAAATTAAAAAGAATGAATGTTATTTCAGCAGTTCCTCGATGGTGGGATCCACGAGGATACGGCCACAGTGCTCGCAAACGATGATCTTCTTGCGCTGGCGGATATCCAGCTGCCGCTGCGGCGGGATCTTGTTGAAGCAGCCGCCACAGGCATCACGCTCCACGGCAACAACTGCCAGGCCGTTAAGTGCGTTGTCGCGGATTCGCTTGTAGGCCTTCAACAGGTAGTCTTCGATCATGCTTTCCGCACGCTCTGAATTCTCGACGAGATGCTCTTCTTCCTTGCGCGTTTCGTCTATGACACTGTCAAGCTCATCTTTCTTGGTCTTAAGGTCACCCATGCGTTCATTGAGTGTCTCCTGTGCAGCCTCGATGAGCTCCACCTTCTGGTTGTTATCAGAGATGTACTGCTTGATCTTCTTTTCAGATAGCTGGATCTCCAGCTGCTGGTATTCGATCTCCTTGTTCAGCGACTCGAACTCGCGGTTGTTCTTCACGTTGTTCTGCTGGGCCTGGTATTTCTTGATGGCCGTAGTGGCATCCTTTATGACCTGCTTTTTGGAGGCAATCTCATCCTGGAGCTCCTTGGCCTCATCGGCATGGTTGGAAATGCGGGTCTGGAGTCCCGCCACTTCGTCTTCCAGGTCTGCAACTTCCATGGGCAGTTCCCCGCGGATGGTCTTGATTTCGTCGATCTTGGAATCTATCAGCTGCAACTGGTACAGCGCCAGAAGCTTCTCCTCGTTGGTGGCATCCTTTTTATCCTTTTTCAGCACCTTTACCTCAAACGTCAGTTTGGGGATCTCGGTGTAATCGCTGGTCTTATGGACTACAGGCGGTGGCGCCTCTTTTTTCTTTCTTCTGGTGGTGGTTTTCGTAGCCATGCGTCTCCTTGTAAAGGGCTGTCAGATGTATCGTACGGGGTTAGTGCTGGTCTCCGTCAAATGGAGCGCAAATTTAGGCATTTTATCCGTTAACAGCTGACCCAGCAGTTCGATTGTAAACTGCTCGCTTTCAAAGTGTCCAACGTCCGCAATGACAATCCTGCCATCGGCATCGAAGAACTGGTGATACTTGAAGTCCGCCGACACGAATAAATCCGCGCCGGCATGCACCGCATCTTCGAGCAGGAAGCTGCCCGCCCCCCCGCAGACCGCCACCCGTGAAACGGGCTTTCCGGCCGGCGCCGTATGCCGTACACACCCGGTCCTGAATACGGACTTCAGCTTTTCCAGGAATTCCATTTCTCCGGCAGGCGCAGGCAGGTCGCCCACCATGCCGGCACCCGCGGCAGGAAACGCATTTTCCAGCGGGTACACATCATAGGCAGGCTCCTCATACGGATGCGCCTGAATCATCGCACGTGTGGCACTTGAAAGGTGTATATCCGGAATCACCACCTCCACCCTGACCTCTTCCTCCAGGTGCCGTTCACCGGGTGTCCCCACGTACGGATCTGCCCCTTCGCCTCCCCTGAATGTACCGGTACCTTCACTGTTAAAGCTGCATTCCGAGTAGTTACCGATATACCCGCCACCCTCTGCGAACAGTGCGGCACGTACCTTCTCCGCATGATCACGCGGGCAGAAGACGGCAAACTTCTTAAGCCTTCCCGTCATCGGCCGCAGCACCCTGCAGTTTTCGAGCCCCAACTTATCGCAGATCTTCCGGTTCACGCCATGCGTTACGTTGTCCAGGTTGGTATGGATCGCATAGATGGCGATCCCTTCACGGATGGCACGGATTACCACCCGCTGTACATAGCCATCGCCGGTAAGGCGTTTCAGGCCGGTGAAGACAATGGGGTGATGTGATACCACCATATTGCAGCCCTTGCTTACCGCCTCCTCCAGCACCGCTTCGGTACAGTCCAGGCTGACCAGCACGCCGCGCAGCCCGGCTTCGCGGTCGCCGGTAAGGAGGCCTGCATTGTCATACCCTTCCTGGTATGCCGGCGGTGCGATCTCTTCAAGCCGGCGAATGATGTCTTTGATTTTCATGGTTTCGGGAATCGGAAGCATACAAGTATAGCAAAATGCCCAATATCGGTACCTTTGCAACTGTTTGAAACCGAGCCTACTGTTATACCCCGGGGCCCTGCTCTACGGGCTGGTGACCGAAGGCAGGAATGCCCTCTATGATTCCGGTATCCTGACGGCGCAGTCTTCCGGCATCCCGCTTATTTGTGTGGGCAACCTGAGCACCGGCGGGACGGGCAAGACCCCGCACGTGGAGTTCCTGCTGCAGCTGCTTGAAGGGAAGCGGACGGCAGTGCTCAGCCGCGGGTACGGCCGCCGGACACAGGGATACCTGGAAGCGGAACCCGGCATGGATGCCGGGCAGCTGGGCGATGAATGCCTGCAGGTAAAACGCAAGTTCCCAAACGTCCCGGTGGTGGTGGCAGAAGACCGCGCCGCCGCGATCCGGCGGATGGAAGCTGAAATGCCGGACCTGGAATGCATCCTTATGGATGATGGCTTCCAGCACCGGCGGGTCGACCCCACCCTTTCCATACTGCTGACCGACTACCACCGGCCGTTCTGGCGTGACCATTTGCTGCCTGCGGGTCACCTCCGCGAGGCGCGCCGCCATTACCGCCGGGCCGACGTGATCATGGTGACGAAGTGTCCGCCACTCACGCCCGCTATACGTGCTTCTCTCCAGGATGCCGTCCGGCCAATGAAAGGCCAGGCGCTGTTGTTTTCCGGCCTGCAATACCTCGCACCCCGCGATGCTGCCGGAAAGGAGTTACTGCTTGCCGGGCGGCATGTGATCGCCTTTTCCGGACTGGCGTCGGCTACCGCTTTCGAGGAATATGTAACCACGCATGCCCTGACATGCGAACACCTTTCCTTCCCGGATCATCACCGGTACGCTGACCATGAGCTGCAATCGATCGTCGGGAAGGCAGCGATGGCCGGTGACAGGCAGCCGCTGCTTCTCACCACGGAAAAAGACTTTGTAAAGGTATCTTCGCACCCATTGCTGCAGGACCGGCCGCTATACTACCTGCCCGTAAAAGTGCAAATGGAGGCGGATCAGCAGCACCAGCTTCTTCAGCGAATCAACGCATGTTTGAACAGGTAAACGAGGCCGCCCACT
The DNA here is from genome assembly GCA_024638565.1 of Bacteroidota bacterium. Classification (GTDB taxonomy): domain Bacteria; phylum Bacteroidota; class Bacteroidia; order AKYH767-A; family OLB10; genus JAHEKC01. Next base: position 23,289 of record JAHEKC010000036.1, on the reverse strand, counting down.
GGCTTCGGGACAGGACCGGTTTCGACCCCGAATTGTGCCTCGTGCTGGGCAGCGGGCTGGGCGGACTGTCGGCAAGCATCGAGTCATCAACATCGATCCCTTACCATGAGATCCCGCACTTCCCCGTTCCCACTGTCGACGGGCACGGGGGAAACCTGATCACCGGCATGCTTAACGGCAGGCGGGTGGCGGCCATGCAGGGACGCTTCCACTATTACGAAGGCTATGGCATGCCCGAGATCGCCTTTCCCATCCGTGTGGCGTACCAGTGGGGTGCACGGGAACTGATCCTTTCCAATGCCAGCGGCGGCGTCAACCCGTCTTACCGTGTTGGCGACCTGATGATCATCGATGACCATATTAACCTGATGGGCCTGAATCCGCTTACCGGGCGTAACGACGAACACTACGGTCCTCGCTTCCCGGATATGAGCCGGCCCTATGACCGGGAGCGCATCCGGCAGGCGGAAGCCATCGCCTCGGCACATGGCCTGCGTTGCCATACTGGTGTCTATGCCGCCGTGCAGGGACCTAACTACGAAACCCCTGCCGAATACCGGTTTATCCGCACCATCGGCGCCGATGCCGTGGGCATGTCCACCGTCCCGGAAGCCATCGCCGCAAGGCATATGGGCATGCGTTGCTTTGCGATTTCCGTGATCACCGACCTGGGCGGTCAGGCCGTGCCGGTGAAGGTCACCCATGAGGAGGTAGTGGCCGTGGCGTCGGCCGCTGAGCTGCAGGTGACCGGCCTGGTAGCTGAACTTATTGCGAAAACATGACATACCACGTGTGCCGCCCCTTGCCATTTTTGGCTATTTTAGTAGCTTAACGTCTGGTATATATCTGTCCAATCATATGAGAAAATCTTTACTGATGATCCTGGGCGCAGCCCTGTTGGCCGGTGGTTCACCTGCCCAGCCCGCCTTGCTGCCCCTGCTGTCGAACTGGGACGACAACAGCATCCCGCCTGCCTTCTACGGCCCCTACAATGAAATCTGGGGTTACGCCGACCAGGCGGGCCGCGAGTATGCCATCATCGGCAGTTCGGAAGGCACCTATTTTATCGATGTAACCGTTCCCACGGCGCCGGTTATTGTCGACTTCGAAAGAAGCCGTGATACCGTCACCCTGGCCATCCACCGGGACTACAAGACCTACCAGAATTACTGCTATGCCGTCGCGGATGAAGGGGACAACTCCCTGCAGATATTCGACCTGCAATACCTCCCCGACTCGGTATCACTGGTGTACGACGACGACCAGTATTGCACCCGTGCGCATAATATCTTTATCGCCGACGACAAGCTGTTCCTCGCTTCCAATTCGCTTGGATTCAATTTCAATGCCATGGATGTGCTGTCCCTGGCCAACCCCGTCAATCCCACATACCTCTCCACGCTCTCCGGGAATTTCTCCCATGTGCATGATGTGTTCGTGCGCAACGACACGGCTTTCTGCTCCAACGGAAGTGCCGGGCTGTTCATATACAGTTTCGTCAATCCTACCAACCCGGTCCTGCTGGCTTCGCTCACCAACTATCCCCAGCAGGGGTACAACCACAGCTCGTGGAGCACGCCTGACGGCAGGACACTGGTGTTCGCCGATGAGACGCACGGGAAAGCGATGAAGGTGATGGATATTTCTGATCTATCGAACCTGAGTATTTACAGTTACTTCCAGTCCAACCTGCTAAACATTCCCAACCCGGGTTCTTCCACGGGCAGCATCCCCCATAATCCGTTTATCATCGGGAATACCGTGTACGTCTCCTATTATCATGACGGCGTACAGGTGTATGACATCTCCGACCCATTGAACCCGGTCAACATCGCCTACTACGACACCTATACGCAGCACAATAACTACTCGAGTTACCAGGGCTGCTGGGGCGTATACCCGTACCTGCCCAGCGGCATCATCCTGGCTTCCGATTTTGAAAATGGACTCTTTGTGCTGGATGGCTCCTCGCTCCTGGGCGTGCACGAACCGGCAGCCGGCGAAGGGTCGTTCGCCTGGTACCAGCCCGGCGAACAGGCATTCCACATCTCGCTTACCCTTGCCGCGTCACAGAAGGTGAACCTGGAGGTGTATGACATGCAGGGCCGCCTGGTAGCTGAAAAGCAGGAACGCGCTGCGGCGGGTTCCTCCACCACGTCCCTCACGGCCGGAAACCTATCCGGTGGAATCTATGTGGTTCGCGTGAATGGTGAACGTGTGCGGTTTTCACACAAGGTGGCGGTGCAGGAATAGTTTTCTGTTTCGTATCCGGGAACGCACTTTATTGACATCCATTTTTAATGCAGGTGGCAATCACCGCATGATCGGTGATCCGTGAACGGTTGAATTCTTGATTTCATGAACCGGCGCCCGTAAAAGCAGCGGATATGCAAAAGCTCCATGATAATTGTGGCCGTTGCGTCAAACCTCACACGGTTTACGGATCACGAACCTTTTACAGCTTATTCAGCAAATACAAAAACAGGTAGGCGAAGGGGGCGGCGCCCAATAGTCCGTCGAAACGATCCAGGAACCCGCCATGCCCGGGGAAAACCGTCCCGGAGTCCTTCAGTGACAGGCTGCGCTTGAGCATGGATGCCACCAGGTCACCCAGGGTGGCGGTAACCGCGATGACCAGTGAAAGGCCAATCCATTCCGCGGGGCTAAGCCGGGTAAAAAACCGGGACCATAGCCACGCAGCACCCACCACGGCGAGGATGCCCGTGATGGTGCCTTCCCACGTCTTTCCGGGGCTGACCTTGGGAAACAACTTATTCTTTCCGAACCTGCTACCTGCAAGGTAGGCGCCCGAGTCATTGACCCACAGCATAACCAGGAATCCCAGGGCCAGTTGCGGGCTGTAGGCGCCCGCATCGGTGCTGAGACCCATCATGCAGAACATGCTGAACGGGATGGCAATATAAAAGAGGCCCAGCACGGTAATGCCAATGTTGACAAAGGGCCGCGGCCGCTTGCGGAACAGCTCGGCGAAGAACATGAAATAAATCAGCGCCAGGATCAGCACCGGCGTCTTGAACACGATCGAAAGGTCTGCAGCAAATCCCAGCTTGTAAGTATCCTGGGAAACGTAACTTATAAAAAGGAACAGCACCATGCAGATGAAGGCGCCTGTTCTGCGCTGCGGCGCGATGTCGTCCACCGAAATGATCCTGTAAAATTCCAGGACCGTTGCCAGGGTAACGACGAAGAACAACAGGATAAACGGCAGGGGTCCCAGCAGGGCCGCACCCACGATGACGGCCACGAAAACGATTCCTGTCAGCGTCCGTTGTAAAAAATTGGTCACAGGGCGTGGTGGTTGATGATCATTTGTGCCAGGATCTGGTCGTTCTTGTGCACATACAATTCGATCTCCCCGATAGTGACATACGCGGAGTCCTTCTTGTTAATCTCGAAAGCCTCGATGTTCTGCTCTTTGAGCATGGCTTTTATGATCTCAATCTTATAGGGTTCCTTGGCGGTAAATACCTTCACCCAGTCGTCCGTGCTACGATTCATCCACTAACATTAGATAGAGTGCTCCTGCCTGGCCTGCCGATTCACGGAGCAGGGTCTCCCCGCCATTGAGTGACGTAAGCATCGCCGGCAGCGCGGTACGATAACGCTCCGCGACCATCTGCATGGCTTCCCTCATATCGGCATACACCCGGTCCGGCGAAACCACCACCACCGTGTCGCCGGGACCCATTGACACGGACCTTTCCGTGCCTTCACCGTCAGCGACCAGCACCTCGCCCGTGGCGGCGGCCAGTCCCTCGCTATCAAGGATCGCAACGGGCAGGTCACCGGGCAGCGGCTGCCCGCCGAAGGCGGCATCCGCATGCGGCTTCACCGCTTCCGCTGCCTGTACGGCGCCCCACTTTCTCCTGACGGCAAGCACGGCGAGGTTTGTCCGCAAATCGTGTATAGACTCACAGAATACGAAACGTCCGCCCGCGCTGGTGAACTGACGGGCAAACATCAGCTCCGGCAGGTCGCCATCCGCGTACAGCGGACTTTCAAAATCTACTTCAGGATGTGGGGCGGGTGTCTTGTGAAGCAGCGCATGGCGAAGCCTTTTCAGAACTTTCTCGCGCGTCTTGCTTTCCAACATAAGCGATCACTGGGCTGTTTCGCCTGTCTCCCGCGGCTTCTCCTCGGGTGAGCGGGGTTCAGCAGGCGCACCGTTGCCAGGGCTGGCGCCATTGGGCGATGGACCGTCGGCGGGCTTATCTGCTGACGCATCAGCTTCAGGCTCCGGCTTGGCAGGCACCATCTCCGGTTCTCCCCACTTTCGTTTACCGAAGATATCCTCGAGGTCTTCCTTGAAAAGGACCTCTTTCTCCAGTAACCGGCCGGCCAGCTTGTCAAGCTGGTTCTTGTGTTCCTGCAGCAGGGTCCGGGTCTTGTCATAGGCCAGGTCTACCAGCTTCTTCACCTCTGCGTCAATAAGCTCGGCGGTCTTTTCACTGTAAGGCTTGGTGAACGTGTACTCCTGGTTGCCCGAGGAGTCGTAATAGGAGATATTGCCCACCTTTTCGTTCAGCCCGAATATGGCAATGGAGGCATAAGCCTGCTTGGTGATCTTTTCCAGGTCGCTCAGCGCGCCGGTGCTGACGGTACCGAAGGTGATCTCTTCGGATGCCCTCCCGCCCAGTGCCGAGCAGATCTCGTCAAAGATCTGTTCCCGGGTGGTGATACTTCGTTCCTCCGGCAGGTACCAGGCGGCTCCCAGGCTGTTGCCACGCGGGACGATTGTCACCTTGACCAGCGGGTGGGCATGCTCGAGCAGCCAGCTCACGGCGGCATGACCCGCCTCGTGGTAGGCGATGACCTTTTTCTCATGGACGGAGATAATCTTGTTCTTCTTTTCCAGCCCGCCGATAATACGATCCACCGCATCCAGGAAGTCCTGGCGTTCGATGGCCATCTTGTTGTTTCGTGCAGCGATGAGTGCCGCTTCATTGCAAACATTGGCGATATCCGCCCCTGAAAAGCCGGGTGTCTGCTTGGCAAGGAGCACCACATCCACATCATTGGCCAGCTTCAGGGGCTTGATATGAACCTCGAAGATTTCCTTGCGTCCGTTGAGGTCGGGCAGCTCCACGAAAATCTGCCGGTCAAACCGTCCCGGCCGCAGCAAGGCGCGGTCGAGCACGTCGGCCCGGTTGGTTGCCGCAAGGATGATCACCCCGCTGTTGCTTCCAAAGCCATCCATCTCGGTCAGCAGCTGGTTAAGCGTGCTTTCTCTTTCATCATTCGCGCTGAAGGAAGGTGCCTTGCCACGCGCCCTACCGATGGCGTCTATCTCGTCGATGAATATGATGCACGGCGCTTTCTCCTTTGCCTGGCGGAACAGGTCACGTACCCTGGAGGCCCCCACGCCTACAAACATCTCCACGAAGTCAGAGCCTGACAGGCTGAAAAACGGAACTTGCGCCTCACCGGCCACCGCTTTCGCCAGCAGGGTCTTCCCTGTTCCCGGGGGACCTACCAGCAGGGCGCCGCGCGGGATCTTGCCGCCCAGCTGCGTGTATTTCTTGGGGTTCTTCAGAAAATCGACAATTTCCATCACTTCCACCTTGGCTTCCTCCAGCCCGGCCACATCATTAAACGTGACCTTCACATGCATGTCCTTGTCGAAAAGCGTGGCTTTCGATTTACCGATATTGAACAGCTGGCTTCCCCCGCCGCCGCCGCTCATACGCCGCATGACCATGATCCAGATGAAAATCAGCAATGCGGGAAGGAGCAGCCAGCTCAGGATGAACTCCCAGTAATTACGTTCGTTGTTGTTGTACTGAACCGGCACCTTGTCGCCGTCCGCGACTTTGGCCTGCACCTGGTCAAGCCGCTTGAGGAAATAGTTAACGTCGCCGATGGTGATCTCGTAATGCGGACCCTCGTTTATCGCATTGCCGAATGCTTTTTTGGAGACCCCGTCATTCTGGTATTTCTCCTGTTCGAGGCGGTCGAGCTTGATGTAAACCCGCACCACCTCGCGGTTCACGATCTCCAGCTTTTCCACATCACCCGGTATGAGGAATTCCGTTTCGAACCTGGACTGAAGCACCTTGCGCGGCTTGGAGCCGAGGTCCATGAACTGGATGGCCAGGATGACAATGATCACCAGCGCATAAATCCAATACAGGTTTAGGTTGAACCGCGGCTTCTGGGACTTGGGAAGCTGCTGATTGGGCTTCTGCTTGGAATTCTGCTTCTTAACTTCTTTATTTATATCTACTTCGGGCATATCCCTTATTCACAAATTGTATTGTTAACCAGCCTAATAAACATCTCCCGTGCAGGTATGTTTAGCGGTTGGCCTGCTTTTTCTCTTCTGCATCCGCCCACAGCCGTTCCACACCATAAAACTCCCTTTTTTCGCCTAAAAATATGTGTACCACCACATCAAAATAGTCCAGCAGGACCCACTCTGCATTGTCCATTCCTTCCACATGCCGGGGCCATTCTTCCCGGACCTTGTGCACCTTCTCCTCAACGGACTTGACGAGCGCCTCCAGTTGTGGCCTGGAATCGCCGTGACATACCACGAAATAATCGGCTACTGAGCTACCTAATTTCTTTAGGTTCAGGGCTATAATTTCCTTTCCCTTCTTATCCTGCATGCCTTCGACAACGGCCTCCACGAGCAATTCGGTAGCATTCTTGGATGGGGAGGGCTTGAGCTGCCGGGTTTTAACCATTCAGGTCTTTTGCAATCTATACAAAGGTAACCAAATTTTAGGTCGTCGGCCCTGATTGCGTGCGAGTTGTCGACCGGTAAATGTTTGTTTTCGGACACAGAATTCGGGCAACAGGGATGGTGATATTCCGTACGCGTTTATTGGTTTCGATTTGCCTGCCACCGCCATTGCCGCTCGCCGTTCACAGAACAGAAGGTCCCTTCAACCAACCGGCCCCTCTAACCAAATCGTTCCCATTAACTAGGTTTGCCTTAGGCAACAGTTTTCAGCACATGCAGCTCACGCATATCGGGGACTACAAGATCAGGCTTAAAAGCATCGACTCCACCAACAACTACGCGTCATCCCTGTTTTCACTTGGCAAGCCCGCGGAAGGCACCGTGGTGCTGTCCGATTTCCAGGAAAAGGGAAAAGGGCAGGTCAACGCCACCTGGGAAAGCGAACGGGGCCTGAACCTGCTGGCAAGCTTCATCCTGTACCCTGTCATTGACATGTCGGATTACTTTCTCCTGAACCAGGCCATGTCACTGGCCGTAAGGGAAGCGATAGCCGGATTCATGCCCGGCCCGGAAGTAACCATCAAATGGCCTAACGACATCCTGGCGGGTGAACGCAAGATTGGCGGCATCCTGATAGAAAACAGCATCCGCGGAAACCAGTTCGCTTACTCCATCGTGGGGACAGGCATCAATGTAAACCAGGACGACTTCAGTTCCTACAAGCCGGAAGCCACTTCACTGCGGCTCGAAACGGGGAATGAAACGCCCGTCGAGCGTATGCTTGAGGCGCTCTGCGCCACGATGAATACGTGGTATGCGAAGCTGAAGAGCGGTGATGCAGCCGCAATCCGGAAAGCCTACCATGACGCGCTGTTTGGCAAAGGGGCAAGCCGTGTGTTCCTGGACAACCAAAGCCTGGCCAGGTTCGAGGCGGTCATAGCAGGTGTGCGCGACGATGGCAAGCTGATCCTGCGTACAGCAGACGGCAGGACAAGACATGCGGCTTTCAAGGAAGTGGCGTATCGCTTCTAGTGATCAGTAGTCAGTGAACAGTGATCTGCCTTCAACAAGGCCAGGGCGGACGATGTCAGTGATCAGTGAACCCGAATTATCCTGCGTTCATTTTGCCTGGGAAATGACAAATGTTCAACACTCAACGCTCAATATTCAAATATGAATATACTTGTCCTCGGGCAGAAGACTTGACGATTGAACATGGAGCGTTGAATATTGAGTGTTCGTTAAATTCACTCATTCATGGTTGGCTGCATCAAGCCAACTCGGCACACTTTTCGGCAAGCAGATTCAAAAAATTTCGCAGCGGCGTGGCTGCCATGACCTTGAGCATGGGGTTCATAGCGGCATCCATCTTCAGCTGAAGCGCTGATTGGCCATCGCCCGCGGGCGAAACATGACAGGACAGCGTGAACGGAAACGGCACCTTGCCGTCACTCTCAAACCGGACCAGCTTTCCCGGCTCCCGCGCGGTTACCTTCATGCCGATATCCGCCATCCCCTGGATCCGGAAGCGGCACGTGTCGCCGTCAGAAGTCCAGTTCTCCACCTGCGGGGGCATCAGTGTACCGATGTGGTTGATGTCGCCCAGGAAAGTGGTGAGGTCTTCCGGGGTTTTGCTGATATGGACGGAATCGCTTTCGAGAGTTGTCATGGTAGTTAACCCTTCATTGCGCCGGCGACCGCGGGGAGGCGGCGCGGCAATCTCATGCTATAATACACCTGTCAATGATTGCACCTCTGCATCAGGGCGGATTGCCATGTCATCTCATCTGCCAAAGGCGCGACGGGACTCCCGCAATGTCGCCTGTCAGATTGTTTCTACCCCAGCGAGAAAAACAGGAACAACGCCACGGCCATCATCAGGATCCAGATCAGCGCAAAGGCGCCGGATCCGCCCGGGTAGAGATAAGTCTTCATGAAATTCTTCATACGGATGGGTATTTGATATCAGGAATTCGTTACGGTCTGTTTGCTGCGCAACCTGATGCCGGTGATGACATGCTTGGTCTGCATGGGAAAGTTGCCTTTCATCATCCAGTCGTAATAGGAAGGCTCCGCATTAAAGACATCCGCCACACGCTTCCCCTTGTGCTTGCCGAAATTAAACACTTCCTCTTTCTTTTCATTATACACGACGCGGCCCGCCAGGTCCACGTTGTTATTGATGGATGTGAATTCCTGCAGGTAGTCGACGTCGGCTTTCAGGTCAGAATATCGGTCCAGCTGTGCTTCCAGCACCTCCAGCGTGGCCGTCACATCGGCCTCCGCCTGGTGGGCGTCGGTCAGGTCCTTTTTACAGTAGAACCTGTATGCCGCTTCCAGCGTGCGGGGTTCCATCTTGTGAAACACATTCTGCACGTCGACCAGCCGGCGGCCTTTCATCTCGAAGGGGATCTCGCACCGCATGAACTCCTCCACCAGCATGGGCACGTCGAACTTGTTCGAGTTATACCCTGCCAGGTCGGCGGTATCGATGAACTGCGCAATCTCATGACCCGCCTCGCGAAACGTGGGTGCATCCTTTATATCCGCATCGGTAATACCGTGAAAAACGGTGGACTCTTTCGGAATGGGAATTTCCGGGTTGATGCGCATGGACTTGACCTCCCGTGACCCGTCGGGGCTGACCTTGATGATGGCAATCTCCACAATCCGGTCCGCGCCCACCTGCACGCCGGTGGTTTCAAGGTCGAAAAAACAAATGGGCCTTGTTAGTTTCAGATTCATATTGGTTGGGCAAATGTAGGGATAAAGTCAGCTATTGCGAGCGCTTAAACAAGCGGCAGTCGGCAGCGGCAATCGGCAGTCGTTCCGAAATACCAAACAAATGAAAATTACTTCAGCTTGAATAGAAATTTTTTCCTGCCACGTCGTTCCTTGCCGGTGATCTCGATGTCGGCATCCGCCTTGCCGGAGCGCGGGGCGCGGATCTTGACACGATATTCACCGGCAGCAAGGGAGAGGTTGATCGAGCCGGCAAGGGCGTTCAGGTTGAACGTGCCAATAAGCTCACCCGTATTCTTTACCGTCACAATGCATACCGCACGGCGTTCAGGCAAACCTGTCTTAGGGCTGATCGGCACGATTTCCACCCGTGTGGGGGCGGGCTGAACCAGCGGCTCCCGGAAGCGCACCTTGTAGATGTCGGCCTCACCGAGGCCCTCTTCCCGCACGGCACTGACATACCCTACCCGGGCACTGCCGTCTAGCGTGAGGTACTTGTTGTCATCCACAGTATTGACAGGGTATCCCAGGTTCTGTGCCTTGCTCCAGTCCTGCCGCGGGTCGGGTTGCTCCGACTTGAACAGGTCGAAGCCACCCATGCTGTTATGTCCTTCCGACGCAAAAAACAGCGTCTTGCCGTCGAAGAACAGGAACGGGTTGATATCGTCATAAGGTGTATTCACATTCTCACCCAGGTTAATGGGTTCACCCCATTCATTGGTGGTCGTGTCCTTGACACGCATCCAGATGTCCTTGCCACCCAGCGTGCCATTCAGTGCGGCGGAGAAATACATCACCCGGATGCCTTCCATCATGGCGGCGCCTTCCTCAATTTCCTTTGTCTTGAACGTCTTGCCCATGTCAATGGGCTTTACCCACTGCTTGCCATTCATCTGCGAGTAGTATATGTCGCCGCGCGCATCGCCGCCCTCATTGAACATGAGCATCTTGTCACTGTTCATGCTCAGCGCCAGCGCCTCGTTGTAGCCGGGGCTGTTGAGAAACGTCCCGCCATTCTTGGCACGCTTCCAGATGGTGTCGTTATGAATGGAATAGTATATGTCCGTCACATACTCCCCGAACCCGTCGATAATGCCACCCATGTTGCCCTTCCGGTTGGAAGAATAGAACAGCACCTTGTCGCTGGCGCCGGTGATGGGCCTGATATCCGGGTATGGCGAGTTCACGGTCTTACCGGGATTCTTGAACCGCACGTCGATGGGATTGCTCATGATCGTAACCGCATTCTTGCACCATTCGATACGCTGATCGACGATCAGGTCAGCGTCGACCTTGTTCGATTTGATCTCCTTGTATTTATTATAGTTGTCGATGGCATCGTTGAACTCGTGGTTGTAACGCAGCCCTTCGGCAAAGTAGAAATAGACATCATCATCCACAGCCTTGTCGTCCACATGCTCCAGCGCGAAGCGCAGGTGTCCGAGGCTTCTTTTCCTGTCTTTGCTGGTCATCACGTAACAAACGCCCAGGCGGTAGTTCCACTCCACGTGATTCGAGTCAGAGGTGATCAGCCGCTCATAGCGCTTCAGCGCTTCCTTGTAGTTATCCGACTTGAAAAAATCGTCGCCATCCCTGTCGTATTCCTTGATCTGTGTTTCGCTGAGCTGTGGCACACGCCGTGCGCGTTGTGCTGCCGCCTCGGAAACGAGAAAAACGGCGAGCAGGATAATGCAAATTCGCTTCATAAATTGTTATACCGGTTATAGAGTATCTAAAGAATAATCTGCGCCTTGCGCTGCCCTCCGGCTCCCTAAAGGAAGATCCGCGTTCGGCTTTGCCAGGCAGTACGCATTATTAATCATTATGAATGAGCGTGCTCCTGGTTTACAACAGAACATCCTGGAATCCCTTACTAGATATTTCTGTTCACGTCGAAGTCCGCCAGGTAGTCCGCGACCTTTTTGACAAAGCTGCCACCCAAAGCGCCGTCGATGATGCGGTGGTCGTAGGAATGGGATAGGAACATCATCTGCCTGATGGCAATGGCATCACCCATGGGCGTCTCGATGACGGCCGGCTTCTTGCGGATGGCGCCCGTGGCCATGATGGCGGCCTGGGGCTGGTTGATGATGGGCGTACCCATGACATTGCCGAAGGTACCCACGTTGGTGATGGTATAGGTGCCGCCCTGGATCTCGTCGGGCTTGAGCTTGTTCTGACGAGCCCGGTTTGCCAGGTCGTTGACCGTCTTGGTCAGCCCCAGCAGGTTCATGCGGTCGGCATTGCGGATTACCGGTACGATCAGGTTACCCGAAGGCAATGCCGTTGCCATGCCTATGTTGATGTCCTTTTTAACGATGATCCGGTCCCCGTCGACCGACACGTTGATCAGCGGAAAGTCCTTGATGGCCTTTACGATGGCTTCGATGAAGATGGGCGTGAAGGTGAGCTTCTCGCCTTCCCGCTTTTCGAACATGCCTTTCATCCTGCTGCGCCACAGCGCCACGTTGGTCACATCGGCCTCCACGAAGGAGGTGACATGCGGGGAGGTGCGCTTGCTCATCACCATATGATCCGCGATGAGCCTGCGCATGCGATCCATCTCGATGATCTCCGTCTCGCCGCTGACGGCACCCATCGGGGCCGGTGCGGGTGAAGACGCGGGTGCAGGGGCGGCGGCAGGCGCTGCCGGGGCGCCGCCGGTGCCTCTTTCCTTTATATAACCCAGAATATCGCGTTTGGTCACGCGCCCTTCGGCGCCGGTGCCGCTGATGGCCTCCAGTTCCACGGAAGTGACGTTTTCCTGTGCCGCGATGTTGCGCACGAGCGGGGAAAAGAACTTCCCGTTGCTCCGGGCGGCCACGACAACCGTGTCGCCGGCAGCCGCCGGGGCGGGTTGCGGGGCAGCCGCTTTTGCGGCAGCAACTTCGGCAACCGTTTCCTGCGTGGGTGCGGGGGCGGGTTCCACAGCACCGCCTTCCGTTTCGATCATGGCCACCACTGCACCCACCTGTACCACGTCCCCTTCCTTGAACAACTGTTTGGCCAGGGTGCCGCCGGTGGTGGAGGGCACGTCGGAGTCAACCTTGTCGGTGGCAATCTCCATCAACGGCTCATCGGCCTCAATTACATCGCCCTCGTTCTTAAGCCATTTGATGATGGTGGCCTCGGCTACACTCTCACCCATCTTGGGCATCTTCAGCTCGACCTGGGACATGGTTCAAAAATAGGTAATTAAACGAATCAGCATGGGTGGCGCTTGGCAACTTGAAGACAAATGCAGACGCCTGGTGGCAATTCCGTTGATCGTTTGTCGGTTGCGACGCTCGTTACGGTTTACTTTTTTCGTTTCACGGCCGAGGGACGCGAACCGTAGCATGCATACCGATCACCACATTCCCTATCTTTGCTCTCCTTCATTCAATCCGGAAACCATGAAAAAAGCCTTACTCCTTTTCCTATTCGCCATCGGCGCAAGCCAGATCGCAAAAGCCGCCAACGGCGATACCACCTATGTGGTCTCCCATAACCAGCAGGTGGTGGTGACCAATCCCGGCTCGGGATCCAACCCGTATCCCGCATGGGCGGTATTTCCGTCTACCAGCACGACATACCGCAAGGTGATTCTGAATATGTATTACAAATGCCCCAACGGCCAGGCCTGCGGGGAATGGGATTACCTCGACTATGTCTACATCCGCCGCATGGGCGGCGTGAATGACACTTCGCTGGACATGGAGATCGTACGCTATATCACGCCGTATGGCAATTCGTTCGGGCAGACGTGGCATGCGGAATTTTACATTGACATCACCGACTATGCCATGCTGCTGCACGACAGCGTGGAGATCGAATATATCCATACAGGTTATGAAACCAACGTGGGTAAAGGATGGGAGGTGACGCTGGAGTTCGCACTGATCGAAGGCACGCCGGCCATGGAACCCGTGAAGATCTCACAGCTCTGGAACGGCAACTTCCTTTACGGCAGTGCCGCCAATCCCATCGAGAACAATCTGATGCCCATCAGCCTGACGATGGATCCCGCCACCGAGCTGATGCGCGTGCGCATGCTGCAGACCGGCCATGGCGCCGACGCCACCAACTGTGCCGAGTTCTGCCAGAAAGGACGTACGTTCAAGTTCGACGGCAATACGGCATTTACCAAGAACGTCTTCAAGCTGTGCGGCAAGAATCCGCTTTACCCGCAGGCCGGCACATGGGTTTACAATCGCTCCAACTGGTGCCCGGGGGAACTGGTGTATCCCGATATATACGACTTCCCCGTGGCGGGCAGCTCCATGCATACGGTCGACGTGGATATGACACCCTACACCATTTCCAATCCCTCTGCCAGGTACCGTTTCGGCTCTCAGGCCATCGAGTACAAGCTGCCCACGCTGACTGATGACGCGGGGCTGGAGGAGATCTACAGGCCCAGCAACCATTTTCACGATTCCCGTGAAAACCCGGTTTGCGACCATGCCAGCGTGAAGATGCGTAACAACGGCAGCGGGGCACTCACGAGTGCCGTGATCAGGTACGGGCTTACCGGTTCAACCCTCTATTCTTACAACTGGGCGGGCAACCTGTCCGCTAACCAGGCGGTGACCCTGGACCTGGACGGCTATATCTTCCCCGCACCCGGCAACCAGACTTTCCGCGCATACATCGAATCCGTGAACGGCGTCACCGACCAGTACCCGCATGACGACACCATCTATGCCACGGCGCTGATCCCGCAGGTGCTGGACACCACGTTTGTCTTCAACATCAAGACCAACAACATCCCCACCCAGACCTACTACCGTTTTTATAACCATAACAACGTGATCGTGCACCAGACCTTTCCGGGTACGCTTACGGCCAATACGACATACAAGGACACGCTGACTTTCGCACCCGGCTGCTACCGGTTGGTGTTGTTTGATTCCGGCAATGACGGACTGAGCTGGTGGGCCAACCCCAACCAGGGTTCCGGCTATGCACGGTTCCTGAATTTGAGCGGCGCACCGACAAAGGTTTTCAATCCCGACTTCGGTGCAGAGGTGGAATTCAGGTTCCAGGTGGACCCGAACAACATCGTTTCCGCCGCCACACCTGACCGGCCCGAATCCAGGGCGCACATCTACCCCAACCCGACCACGGGCCAGGTGATCGTGGATGTTTCCATCCCGGGATCAGAAAAGGTTAACGTGGAGGTTTTTGACCTGGCAGGACGCCAGGTTTATAGCGGCACCCATGACGTGGTGGTCAATGAGCTGATCGCGCTTGACCTCTCAGGGCTGCAAAACGGCATTTACCACGTGCATGTGACTTCCGGAAGCATGGATGTGGCCCGGAAGGTTGTGCTGATGCGATAGCGATTCCATTATATCCGCGCAAGTGGCAGTAGTACCTGAGCGGCTTCCTGCAATGGCTGCCATTCAATAATACCCATTGGAAACATTCCTGCAACGCGTCGCAAACGAAGTGCTGGAGAAGCACGGCGACGCATTGACGGAGATTTGCGTGGTGCTGCCCACCCACCGGGCGGCACAGGTTTTCAAGCATTCACTTGCTGCCGCGGTCCCGAAACCGGTTTTCGCACCCCGTATCCTTCCTGTCCGCGATTTCATCACTGATCTGTCGGGGCTCGACGTCACCGACGACCTCCGGCTCGTAACCGAGCTGTACCGCGTAAGCACGGACATTGCCAGGGAATCCAAACGTATCCCGGAAGAACCTTTCGACAAGTTCTACGGCTGGGGTGAGATGATGCTTGCCGACTTTTCCGCCATCGACATGGAGATGGTGGACCCGCAGCACCTCTTCCGGAATATCACGGACCTGAAGCGCATTGAAAGTGAATTCGGTCTGGACCCTGACGATGCTCAACAGGTGGCGGCGTTCTGGCAGCAGTTTTCCGGGGAGTTGCAACAGGTTAAAAGGGCGTTTGTCGACAACTGGGAAATGCTGTACCCCGTCTACAGGGCCTTCAGAACCGAACTCGAAAAACAGGGACTGGCGTACGAGGGCATGGCATGGCAAAAGGCGCTGGAACAGATCACCGCGGAGCAGACGCGGAAATGGAAGTACGTTTATTTCGCCGGCTTCTACGGCATCTCCCGAGTGCACCGGCGGATCATCGAAGCGCTGGAAAAGCATGTGCCTGTCGAGTCGCTGTACGATGCCGACAGCTATTACACCGACGACACCGGACAGGAAGCCGGATTCTATTTTCACTATTTCAGGAAGCCACCCCGTGCACTGAAGTGGAAAGGCGACTATATTAAAGCTGCGAAACAAATCGAAGTTACCGGTTTGCCGCTCACCGTTGCGCAGGCCCGCTACGCCGGTACTGTCATCCGGAGGCTGGTGGAAGATGACAAGGCGGATCCCGCACGCATTGGCGTGGTGCTGCCCGACGAGCAGCTGCTGATGCCGCTGTTGCATTCCCTGCCGGAATCCGCAGGCAGGCCATCGGTGTCGGTGGGCTATCCCCTGCGCATGACGGGAGTGGCTTCCCTGCTGGACATCGGTCATGCCCTGCACCGGCAGGGCGGCAAAAGCTTTCCCACCATGGACGTGCTGCGCCTGCTGGAGCACCCCTATGCAGCATTAACGGAGGCAACCGCGACCGAAAGCGCACGCGAGGCACTGCAAAAGGAAAAAAGCTTCCGGGTGCCAAGGGAGCACAAGGCCCTGTCGCTGATGCCGGCACCGCTCCGGGCACTGGCAGGCCCGCATGCCGATGCGTTGTCCGTGGCCACGTGCCTGTCGGCCTTCATGGAAATGGTGACCGGGCAACCCGCCACGCTTAACATGGTGGAGTACCGGGCGGCCAGGCAGTTTCTGGAAAAGCTGCAGGCCCTCGTGCCGATCCTGGAACAGCAGCCCGGCCTGATCGGGACCGATGCCGCATGGCTGCTGCTGAAGCGCATGCTGCGCGACATGCGCACGCCCATCCCGGAGGAAGGGGCCGACGGACCCCGTATCATGGGCCTGCTGGAAACGCGGGCCCTGGATTTTGAAACGGTCATCATCCTGTCGGCCAATGAAGGCACCCTGCCACCATCCGGCATGCCGTCATCCTACATTCCCTACACGCTTCGCAAGGGATTCGGCATCCCGGGTTACGAGGAGCGCGACGCCGTATATGCCTATCATTTCTACCGGCTGCTGCAGCAGTCCAAACAGGTTTATATCGTTTATGACACCGAGGTCAAAAGCCTGCGCGGCGGGGAGAAAAGCCGGTACCTGTACCAGCTGGCCTATGAGCTGCCTGCAAAGGCCCCGGAGGTGTCCATCGATTATAAGGTGGCATCCGGCAAGCTGAGCCGCAGCGAGCCGGAGCCAATCAGGATCGACAAGACGGAAGACATCCTTGCCGGGCTGGCGGAGCGATGCTTCGGCGATACTGAAACGACAAAGGGCCTGTCGCCCTCGGCACTGGGCCTTTATATTCACTGCCCGTTAAAATTCTACTTCCGGTACGTCGCGGGCATCGAAGAATATGAAATGCTGAGCGGCACCGTGGAGGCGGATAAGTTCGGGCAGGCGCTGCATAGCGCCATGGAAAAGATGTACGGAGGGGAACAGGAGATCACGGAGGCGGTGATCGGCAGGATTAAAAAACACACGAAAAAAGCTGTTGGCGAGGCTTTCGCCGATGTCTTTCCCCATGTCAAAGGCGCCGGTGAAGGGGTGTTCTACCTCAGCAGGGAAATCCTGCAGAACCTGGTACAAAGGATCCTGAAGGCCGACAGCGAATTGGCACCGTTCCGGATCGACTCCCTGGAAAAGCAATTCAAGGCGCCGTTGCCGGTGGATGGCCGGCAGGCCGTGCTGACCGGCTTCATCGACCGGGTCCATGTGAAAGACGACATCCATGCCATTGTAGATTACAAATCCGGCGGCGATGAGATAAAAGATGTCGACA
The DNA here is from genome assembly GCA_024638565.1 of Bacteroidota bacterium. GTDB lineage: Bacteria > Bacteroidota > Bacteroidia > AKYH767-A > OLB10 > JAHEKC01. The sequence goes on along the minus strand of JAHEKC010000036.1, from coordinate 5,959 downwards.
CCGAAAAGCTCTTTACGGACCCGAAGCTGAAGGCCATGTTCCAGCTGTTATGCTACAGCCTCGCCTACCGCCATGCGCATCCGGATAAAAAATTCACCGCCGGCATATACAAGGTCAGATCCCTGGCCGGCGGCATTCAGTTCCTGAACGAGGGGCAACCCATTGAAGAGGAGATGCTGAAGCCATTCGAAGCGCGACTGGCAACGCTTGTGCGGGAGATCATGGATCCGGAGGCGCCGTTCACCCAGACCGAAGACGTGAAGCGGTGCGAGTTTTGCGCATACAGGGATATATGTAATCGGTAAAATGCAGCAACTTGACTGGCTTTGGCTGCAAGTGGCAGGAGCAATGGCAGTGGCAGTCAAAGACAGCGTACATAATACATGTGCCATGAAAGATTTTAACTTTGCTAAGTAAATGAGCTTCCTTCTCCGGCTGCTAACGAGTACACTTGCCATCATTGTGGTGGCATACCTGTTTCACCCGCATGTACGGGTCGACGACGCGGTCACCGCCATCATTGTGGCGGCCGTGCTCGCGTTGTTAAATGCCATCGTGAGGCCGCTGCTGATCATCTTCACGCTGCCTATCACCGTATTCACAATGGGATTGTTCCTGCTCGTCATCAATGCCCTCATCATCACCCTGGCGGAGCGGCTGGTACCGGGATTTTACGTGGAGAGCTTCGGCTGGGCGCTTTTCTTCAGTATTATATTGTCCATCGTCACGGGTATCTTCAATGCACTGGCGAAGGACAAGAGGCAGCCGAGGCAGCAATAGATTACCTGCCGAAGGTATACGTCGATCGTGCTAGGGGTGCCCGCCTGAACAGCCGAACCTTTCGGTCGGGCGGATAACCATACTACGTATAACGATTTATAACTGACCTTCAAAAAATGGCCGTGGAAATCAAGGCGGCCTTGCAGGCGCGGGCCCGTGCATGCATCCCGCGAGCGCATCGGCTCTGGTTCCTGCGCAAGGGTGCCGTAGATTTCAGGTCATTTATTGACAGTCTTGACTTTTTGGTTTTTTTGGGTCAAGCCAAAAGAACGAGAAAAAAATTCCGACATTCATCCCCTGCATGCGTCATTTTCGAAGCATTCTCATCTCTGTTTATATCCTGGCACTTGCCCTCAGGGTTGGACTTGCATTGGTAAACAGGGAAGCCAACGACGACCACATGCAGGTCATCACCATGATCGCTGATGGCGAAGGGGTCCCAGATGCCAGCCAGTGTGCCGAATGCTTCCAGCCCAAGTTATTCTACGTGGTTAACGCTGCCTTTATAAATGTGCTGGGCATTGATGACCCCGACAGCCGCATCGTGGCCGTGCAGCTGCACAACCTGGTGTTCGTGTTTTTCATCCTGCTGTTTTTGTGGAAATACCTGCGCCATCAGCCATTCAGCCCCGGCACACGCCTGGCGGTCTTTGCCGTGCTGGCCCTCAATCCCGCGCTCACCGGCATCAATGCCCAGGTGACCAATGACACGCTATTGATCCTGTGGGGTGTGCTGACCATCCATTTCACCGACCGCTTCCTGGCCACGGGCAGCAGCCGTGCTGGTGCCTGGCTGATCCTGTTCGCCGTGCTGGCAGCGGTCACGAAGGGTTCCGGGCTCGTGGTGGCCGGCGCGGCAGGCTTCGCCATGTTTATCCGTTTCGCCTTCGACGCTGCCAGGCGAAAGGCCTGGTTGCGATACGGATTATACCTGCTGGCGGCATTCATCCTCGTGGTTCCGTTTGCCGGGGGTTATTACCAGTCGTATGTCAAATGGGGCACGCCGTTCCCCACCGGCATGGGCATATCGCCATGGAAGGGTGAGACTTCAGAAGACAGGGAGCCGTTCCGCTGGCGCCCCGGCGTCGTTTCAACCGGCAGCGCCTTCCTCACCTTCCGCTGGGGCAACATGGTCGACCAGCCTTACATAGGAGATGATCCCGACGATTACGTCCTTCACCGCACCTCCCTGTGGTCGCAGCTGTATGGCAGGGCGCTGTTCACGCGCTTTGCCCAGCACCCGCCATCATGGCAAAACACGGACGGGTTTGTGCTGAACACGGGCCGCGCGGCGCTGGCACTCGGGCTGGTTCCTCTTTTACTGTGTTTTGCTGGTTTCTTCCGCGCGACGGGACAGAAACTGCGCCGGCTGTTCCGGCTCACGGATTACATCCGTTCCACCCTGTGGGTGCACATGATCTTCGTGTTTGCTTTTCTTGCCTTCATCATCATGTACAGCCGCGATTATCCCGACTTCAGCACCATGAAATTCGTCTTTCTGCTCCCGGCGCTCCCGGCCTTTGCCCATGTAATCGCCAACGGCCTGGACACGGTGAAGAACCCGTTATTGCATCGCATCGCCACCTGGAGCATCGTTGCCCTGTGCGTGATTCACGTGATAGATGCTGGATTACTGATCATTCAATTGAAAGGATAGCCGTTAGGGCATTCGTCATTGCGAGCAGTCCTGGCGCGCCAGTGGCAGTCGGGATGACGAAGCAATATCCTCATCAATGAAATCACTCATTAATCCCGCTCACATCTGAATGAGATTGCCGCGCCCGCTCCGGCTTTGCCTCCACTCGCTCACAATGACGGCTTTGATGCTTCAGCTACAATTCATGCCTTAATTCGTACGTTGCATCGTTCATGTTCAGCCGATTTCTACTTCTCCTTCTTGCCGGCCTCGTGCTCACCACCCAGGCCCGCGCCATCGGTGGCGTATGGGTGCTGGAGCTGTCGTATTCGAAAGACGGAAAAACGGTAACGGGATACTTCCGCGCCGACTACGGGGCCGACCACTATACCCCTTCCGGATGGGATACCCTGCACAGTGAATTCATGGAAAAATTCGGCGATGCTGACTCGGTATTCCTGTATTCACGGATTGAAGACCGTGAATTACTTGCAGCCGCGGCCTCCTTCCCCATGCACCCGTTCGAAATGGTAAACGGATCCCGGTACACGGTGGCACTGGACGACCTGAAGGATCTGCGTCTGGAAAAAGTCTGGAAGCGGATCGACTACATGGTCAATGTGCTCACCCCGCTTGAAATGTCGGACACTGCATGGATTGGACTGAAGGACACCGTGGAATTCCCCATTGGCGATGATGTGGGCTGCAGGCTGGAGGTCCACCGGCTGGTGCCGGTGACGGGTTATCAATCCCTGATCCGGGAACTGGTCGGGCTCTACCAGGCAAAGGAACCATTATCACCGGCCGACACCCGCCGCTTCGAATTTGTCTTGCAAGAACTCAAGGCTAAACGCATTGTCGTAGTCGAGCTGTGCGGCTGCTGATCGTCACCTGAAAACCATCCAAATTTTATGCCTAATATTGTGTAACCCTTAAACCAACCCTACTATGAAAAAAGGAATGATCAAGGTCAGCGTGTTGTATCCCGCTGGCGAAGGCAAGAAGTTCGACATGGATTACTACTGCAACAAGCACATCCCCATGGTGGCCGGCCTGCTGGGCGATGCCGTCAAAGGTGCTACGGTTGAAAAAGGCCTTGGTGGAGCAGCGCCCGGATCCAACGCACCGTATGCTGCCACAAGCAATTTGTACTTCGATTCCATGGAGGATTACAAAAACGCCTTCGGCGCTAATGCCGACAAGATCATGGGCGATCTGCCCAACTTCACCAACACCCAGCCCGAGATCCAGATTGGCGAAGTGGTGGTATAGCAGTATCCCAATTTAAGGACCGACCTTCAAAAAATGGCCGCAGAAATCAAGGCGGCCAAAGAAATTCGTCATTGCGAGGAGCGGAGCGACGAAGCAATCTCCTCATCAAAGAAACTCCCAGGAAGCTCTCACTTATCTAAAAGAGATTGCCGCGCTCGTTGCACTCGCTCGCAATTACGTTTCCCCGGAATCATGTTCCCTTCATTGCACATGCCCTATTTTTGGATATAATCATCTCACAATTAACTGAAAAACAACATATCTATGAAGAGTATCCTCTTATCCGCGCTGTTCCTGTTCGCATTCTCATTCGCCGGCTTTAGCCAGGAAACAGAAACCAAGGCACAGGAAACCGAAACAAAAGCCCCCGAAGGGGAAGCGATTGCCTCCGCTGAAACCGTCACCTTCGGCGTCCGCGGCAACTGCGGCTCCTGCAAGCGTGTCATCGACAAGGCCGCCATGATAGACGGCGTATCGGAAGCCGACTGGGACGTGGAAGACAAGGCCATCACGGTCACCTACGATCCTGCGGTTGCCTCCCTTGATGACATCCATGCGTCCATCGCCCAAACCGGCTATGACACCGACAAGGTATCAGCCGAAAAGAAGAACTACAACAAGATCACAGGCTGCTGCAAGTACAACCGCAAGATGAAAATGAGCCGGGCCAGCGACGCTGAAGGAAAAGTACAATAATCAATTTAGCGTTTCCGAGAATCCCGACACGCCAGCGGCGGTCGGGATTTTTTATTCCCACCTATCCCCTAAAGGGGTCACGCGCACACATTCGAATCTGACTGCCGACTGCCGCTGCCTCCTGCCGCTTTTCTCCGATACCCCTTTCCGTACCCCGGAATTCCTATCTTTAGCTACCCTGAAACCATCCCATGATCGGCTTACGTTTTTCAGAATTCATCCCGTCTGACGAAGGCACCACATTCGACAAGCTCTTCAAGCTTTTCATGGAGCTGCTGAACTACACGGCCGGCGACGTCGACGAGGCTTTGTCCTGGCTCACCGAGCTCGACAAGCAACACCACCTCACCACGAAGGAATATGGCATCGGTGATTTCGTCACGGACCTCAAAAAAGAAGGGTATATAAAGGAACAGGATGACGGTTTATTTATCCTGACGGGCAAATCCGAGCAGACCATCCGCAAAAGCGCGCTGGAAGAGATTTTTGGTAAGCTGAAGAAAACCCAGCGCGGCAGCCACAAGACCACCTACACCGGCGAGGGCGACGAGCAAAGCGCCGACATGCGTCCCTTCCAGTTTGGCGACCCTGCGGATGCGATCGATATGACCCGCTCTATCCAGAATGCCCAGGTCAGTCATGGCATTGGCGATTTCCGAATCACGGAAGACGACCTCGAGATCAAAGAGCGGGAGTACAAGACGCAGCACTCGACCGTGCTGATGATCGACATCTCGCATTCGATGATATTATACGGCGAGGACCGGATCACGCCGGCCAGGAAAACGGCGCTGGCTTTGGCCGAGCTCATCTCCACCCGCTACCCGAAAGACACCCTGGACATCATCACCTTCGGCGACGACGCACGGCCCATCCGCATGAAGGATCTGCCGTATCTCATGGTAGGGCCGTACCATACCAACACGTCAGCCGGTTTGCGCCTGGCCATGGACCTCTTACGCCGCCGCAAAACGCCCAACAGGCAGATATTCATGATCACGGACGGCAAGCCCACGTGTTTAAAGGAAGGCAACCGGTACTACAAGAACGCCTATGGCCTGGACCCGAAGATCATGTCCGACGTCTTCGGCCTGGCAGCCCAATGCCGCAAGCTGAAAATTCCCATTACCACCTTCATGATTGCCTCCGACCCATACCTTCAGAAATTCGTACGCGAATTCACCCGGATCAACCATGGCCGGGCCTTCTACAGCTCGCTAAATGGACTGGGAGAATTTGTGTTTGAGGATTATGTGAGGAATAGGAAGAAGAGGGCGTGACTAGCATTTATTATAATAGCTTTAATCAGTCTACCAAATAACCTATGTCACTCTTTGAAACACTACAGCTAATATTTTCAGGGGTAACGACTATTGCAATTGCCTTAGCAGCTGTTCAAATAATCATTAATAGAAAACAACTTTATTTGTCGACAATAACAAATTGCGTTAAGGAGTACAGGAAATTAGAAATTGCTTCTAATAACCTCACAGATCCAAAGCTCTTAAATAAGTATATTGATCTAGTCAATGAAGAGCTTTTTTATTCTCAGCATAAATATATTCCAAAACAAGT
>JAHEKC010000035.1 GCA_024638565.1 Bacteroidota bacterium | reverse complement strand
TCCCACCTGGCATCGTATGCGGAAGCGTACTTCGAGACCACGGGGTACTGCCAGGCCAGCATGGCTGCGATGAATAACACCATTCCCGCGGCCATGGGATTGCGCAGCTTTACAATGGCCGGCGGAAGCTTTAACCTATAGCCGGTATAAAAACACAAACCCGCCATGGCAATACAAACGAGGAAGCTGACTTGCGCCAGCGCCCGGTCGGGACCCAGCTCGCTCATCACCACGGCAGTGGGCACCAATGCCGCGAGGATAACCAATGCCACGGCAATGGCAGGACGTGCCACCTGTCCCCACACTTCCTTCAGCGACCTTCCCCGCTCTTCCCCACGCACCGAAAGGCCCATCCACAGCCAGGGCACGCTGAACAGCAGCAGCACCGGCAGGCCCATCGGAATGCGAATAAGGAAAATTTTCACGCATGACTTGGCAAAAATCCAGATGGTGTCGTACCACGGCACATCAGGCAACATGCCGAACCGGTTGCCGTTTCCCGGTGCCGCCATGGTCAGGGTAAAGCCTGCCAGCAAAAATACAAGCATAAAAATCACCTTTCCGTTGGTGGTGATATAGCGCACCATGGGCAAGGGATTGCATTTCCTTGCATTGGACAGGTACCCGTAAGCCGCCAGCAGGAACATGGCCATGACGGCGAACGACTCTCCAGCGCCGCCTATGTACAGGCATGCAACGGGGATAAGCAGGATGTTGGCTGTTCGCGGACGGGGATCCAGCAGGATGCGTACCAGCACAAGGGTCATGATGATGCTCCACAGGTATACGCATACGTGCACCAGCCAGAACCACGTCTCCCCTTTCGAATAAGTGGAGAAAAAAAGCGACATCGTCAATACACCGGCGAGCAATCCCGTGCCCGGTGCGAAGGGAGGTGCTTTAAGCCTGATCAGCAACAGCTGCACGCAGGAATACACGACCAGGTACAGGGCCCCGAGGGTGAGCACGTTGAACAGGGCCAGGGAATAAGGTACGCGGTGCAGCGACACGACGAAGCCTGTAAAGCTGTACGCTGCCCAGCGGCCGCTCCAGCTTTCATACAGGTATTGTACATAACCGGTCACGCCGCGGCTGTCCAGGTTGCCGAGGTAGTCCCAGTCGTCGATGACATACCGGTTATGGAATGCCAGCATGGCAAACAGCGTGATGAAAAGCCCTGCCGCGATGCGCAGCAGGATACCGTAAGCGTAATTGCCGTTCATTGGCCGCCCCGGTTATCGGAAAAATATTTATAGCACAGGATAGAAGCTGCCATGGCCACGTTGAGCGATTCGGCACCGGCAGTATCTGGACGCGGTACCGCCACCAGCCGCTTCGCGGCGGCCGACACCAGGGGTGAGAGGCCATCCGACTCGTTACCCAGTGCCAGCGCTGCCCTGAAAGGCAACTTCATGGTCCCGATATCGTCCCCGTCAGTGGCCGCACCGTACAGCGGACGCCCTGTATGCTTCATCCATCCGACCAGGTCGCCCGCTCCCGTGAACCGGCACCGGACCCGAAAAAGCGAACCCATCGACGCCTGCACGACCTTGGGGTTAAAAGGTTCTACCGTCCCCGGAAGCAGCACGAGGTCACGGATGCCGAACCAGTCGGCGGACCGCATGATAGCGCCCATGTTTCCAGGGTCACGGATGCCGTCCAGGACGAGAACCAGCGGCGTGTCGTGCATGCTGTCTGCCGGCACTTCCGGCGGCATGTGCACTATGGCCAGTACCCTGTTGGGTGTCTCGAGCATACTGATCTGTCCCAGCTCCTGTTCGGACACGGTAACCGTTTCCGCACGGGATACTGAATGTCCCGGATTCGTGGTGTACACGCTGTGGATGCGCCAGCCTGAGCTAAGCAGTTCATCAAATAGTTTCATCCCTTCGACAATGAACAACTTCTCCCGGTCACGGAACTTTTTCACATGCAGCGACCTGATAAATTTTAAGCGGACCCGGGAGAGCATTAGGTAAAGCGTTTATACTTGGGAATGAGGGCTATAAAGTTACAGGATAATACTACTTTTACAAGAGTACATTGGCATATTTCGTGAACCGTACCACCCGCTTTCTGCTTACGGCCATCCCGTTTCTTTTCCTCGTTTCCTGCAGTCCCCTGCGTAACCTGGGCCCGGATGCGGTATTGCTCAGGAAGAACGTCATCAAATCCGACCAGCGGAAGATTAACGATGACCTGAAACGCATCCTCAAACAGAAGCCCAACCGCAAGATGCTTTCTATGGTGCGTTTTCACCTGGGGGTGCATACGCTTTTCAACCGTGGCAGGGAGCGTAAGTGGAAGACCTGGTTCAAGACCAGCATCGGCGAGCCGCCGGTGCTGCTTGACACCACGCTGACGCTGAAATCCCGCAACCAGATCAAGCAGTACATGCTGAACCACGGGTACTTCAATGCGGAGGTGACTACTGAAACCCATATTTCCAAAAAGAGAAAGGCGAAGGTCACCTACAATGTCAGCTCCGGAAAGCCGTACCGGATCCGGAAGGTGACCTATGTGATCCCGGATACAAAAATTGCGAAGCTTGTTCAGGATGACGCTTCGAATACCCTCATTGGCACCAATCACGTGTTCAACACCCGGGTGCTGCAGGAGGAGCGGGAGCGCATCACCTCTGTGATCAAGAACAACGGCTACTATTTCTTTACGCAGCAATACATCTCATACAAGATCGACAGCGGCCTGAATGCGAACGAGGTGGTGATCTACCTCCAATTGCAAAACCCTGTGGCCCGCGGCGATACCACGCGCCAGGCAGCGCATGTTCCATACCGGATCGGAAAAGTTTTCATGACGCCCGACCACAGACCCTCCGGCTCACCACCCGACGGGCTGGCTGATACGATCCGGTACCTGGACAAGGCATTCATTTATACCTCCGGCAAGCACAACTTCCGTCCCGCCGTCCTGTCCCGGAATACTTTTATCCTTTCCGATTCGCTGTACCGCCTCAAAGCCCATGAGCGCACCTACGAATACCTGTCCGAACTGGGCACCTTCAGGTTCGTGAACATCGGTTTCCGCGTGGACTCCGCGTATAAAGACCCGACAATCAACGGTTATATCAACCTGACCCCCAACTTCCGGCAGAACTACAGGGTCGAGATCGAGGGCACCCACAACGGTGGCAACCTGGGTGCAGCGGGAAGCTTTGTCTATACCAACCGGAATATATTCAAGGGCGCAGAATTGTTCGAGCTCAGGCTCAAGACCGCCCTGGAGGACCAGAAGAACTTCGCCGGGGTAGAGGAAAAGTTTCTCGTATTCAACACATATGAATTCGGGCCTGAATTGAACCTGACGATCCCGGTGAAGGGCAGCAAGAAGGTATACCGCTTTTCCACAAGCTACAACCTGCAAAACCGTCCTGAATTCAACCGGCGCCTCATCAACTTTTCTTCAGGGGTCGCTTTAAGGCGGAAAAGAAGTTTCACCCTGCTGCTCAATCCTATCGAACTGAATTTCGTCAAGGTCCGGCAGTCCGAAGAGTTCCGGACTATCCTGGAGGAAATCAACGACCCGGGCCTGTCCGAAAGCTACGATGATCACCTGATTCCGGCGGGCGTATACAGCTTCATCCTGAATACCCAACGGCTCGACGAGCCGGGTAACTTCTTTTATTTCCGCATGAACTTCGAAACGGCAGGCTTTCTGATCCGCATGGCACAGGAGGCGGCGGGCAATGTCACCGAGCGCGATAGCAACTACAGCATATTCAACAACACATACGCTCAGTATATACGGCCGGACGCCGATTTTCGGTTTTACCAAATCATAGACGATAAAAATACGCTCGTGTACCGGCTGGCCGGCGGGGTGGGTATCCCCTATTGGAATTCGTCGCAGCTTCCATTCGAAAAAAGTTTTTTCGCGGGCGGCGCCAACGATCTGCGGGCCTTCGTGGCTCGCGGACTTGGACCCGGCACCTTTGACGATCCCGTGGATGTGCAACAGAACGGGGAAATTAAGATCAATGCCAATGCCGAGTACCGGTTCGACATATTCAAGATTCTCAAGGGCGCGCTGTTCGCTGATGCCGGCAACGTCTGGCTCCTGGAAGATGCCGCCGACAGGCCAGGCGGCAAATTCCGGTCGGATCGCTTCCTCAAAGAGATAGCCCTGGGCGCCGGTTTCGGTGTCCGTTTTGACTTTAACTATTTCGTTGTAAGGCTGGATGTCGGTTTTCCCGTGCGCGACCCCCGCAACGCTGAACAGGACCGCTGGGTTCACCGCAACCTCAAGTGGCGTGATGCCACGACTAATTTCGGGATAGGGTATCCGTTCTGATTTTTCTTGTTTGATTGTAAATCAAGGAAGCCTGCCTGTTATTAGGGGCAATTCGGCAATCATGGTGCGGTTGGGGCCCTCGTGTCGGTATACGTTTGACGGCCATCGGCTGGATTATGCCTTCTTCAAAAGAGCGCACCCATAAGCAGGCCTTGCTGAATTGCAATTGCCGACATACGAATCGATCAACGCAACCGTACCACGTCCAACGAAATAACACCTAACGCAACTTATCTTATAAAATTAAAACTTTGACTTCCGGATCGCTTATTCCGCGACCGCGCCTCCCTTGTAAAGGTGCTTCCGGTATCGGGCACTGGGCGATTCCAGGCGGTTGCCCAGACCCAGGTTGTCCCAGATTTCGTCGATGCGGGCAATGGTTCGTTCATCTGAAACCAGGATGTTGGGCCAGTCGCGGTCGAATCCGTCATGCGCTTTTGTCTTGCGTGTACCGTCAAAGGCCACATGGTTCACCTCCGCGTCAGATTTGGCGGGGATCATGATGTGATCCCTCATGGGGTCTACGTTATTCGCAAACCGCCACACGGCGTCCGACACGCGGCTGATGTCAAATGCGGGCTCAAGGAAAAGCAGCATCTTCACCTGCCGGAAGGCATCCATCGCGAACAACTTCCCGGTCAACTCTTTGATATGATCCTTCCGGTTTTTATCCACGGAAACGAAAACCAGTGAGATCCCTTGTTTCAGCAGGTCATCATTCACCTGCACGATTTCCGGATAACGGTTACGCAACGCCTGCGAATCGATACCGGCAGGGGGCTCTATGGCTGGCTTTCGGTTGCCGGTCTCTTCCGGCAGCTTGGCAGTGGCATCAATCCCCACCTTGCCACCGAAGGCCATGCGGGAACAGGAGTGGTCCAGCACGTCGGCCGGGCCGTGGGTGAACAGGATGTCCGTGGCCGGGTCGGTATGATCCGAGATCACCTTAGCCACGGCAAGGGAGTCATGGATATCCACCTCACCGTCGACGATAATCATCATCTTGGTGAACATCATCTGCCCGGCACCCCACAGCGAGTGCATTACCTTGAGTGCCTGGCCCGGGTATTCCTTGTCGATCTTCACGATGACCAGGTTATGAAACACCCCTTCCACGGGCATGACCATGTCCCTGATCTCCGGTACCATAGTCATCTTGATAGGCGCGAGAAACAGCCTTTCGGTGGCCTTGCCGATCCAGGCATCCTCCTGCGGCGGGATGCCCACGATCGTGGAAGGGTATATGGCGTCCTTCCGGTGGGTGATGCAGGTCACATGGAATCTCGGGTAGTAGTCGGCGAGGGAATAGAAACCCGTATGGTCACCGAACGGTCCTTCGAGGATCAGGTCTTCACCGGGATCGATATACCCTTCAATGACGATATCAGCATCGGCCGGGACGTAGAGGTCCATACCGTATGCTGATTTGGTGAGGGTCAGGCAGCGGACCATCTCCACGTTTTTCTTCCTGATGAAGCCGGCGAGCATGAATTCATCCACTCCTTCGGGGAGCGGCGCCGTAGCAGCATACGTATATGCCGGGTCGCCGCCCAGTGATACCGCCACCGGCATCTTCCTGCCTGCTTTCTTGTAGCCATTGAAATGCCGTGCCGATACCTTGTGCCGGTGCCAGTGCATGGCCGTCATCTCCGGCCCGAAGACCTGCATGCGGTACAGGCCGATATTGCGTACGCCCGTTTCAATGTCATGGGTCTGGATTACCGGCAGTGTAAGGAACGGCCCGCCGTCCTCCGGCCAGCATTTCATTACCGGCAGCTTTGTCAGGTCAGGATTCTGCATCACCACCTGCTGGCATGCGCCACGGCCGTTTTTATGTCTGGGCATCCAGGAGGAGATCTCCCTGAGCTTAGGCAGCATTTTAAGTTTTTCGGCCAGCCCCTGTTTGGGTGAGGTGAGTGACTGGAACAGCTCGCTGACCTCACCGGCCAGGTCGTCGAGCTTTTTCACGCCCAGCGCCATGGCCATGCGTTTTTCAGTGCCCATGGCATTGATGAGCACGGGAAATTCGGAGCCCGTATTTTCGAAAAGTAATGCGGGGCCGCCCTGTTTGGAAATGCGGTCCGTGACTTCCGTGATCTCAAGATCCGGGTCTACATACTCGCGAATCCGCACAAGCTCACCTGCCTGCTCGAGGGTTTGAATGAAATGCCTGAGGTTACGATATGCCATTTAGCAACGGGCTGACTATATTAACGGGCAACAACTATCACTGTTCCAGGTTAAATGTTTGCGGTTGACAAGAAGCTGACGTTATTAGGTCACTTCTCCTTTCAGCAATCAACCTTAAACCATAAACCTTTACTTTCAACAAAAGTAAACGATCGTTGTTTACTGATCATTCTTTAAATACGCCTGCACCATTTCCAGGTGATCAAATGCCAGTTCCCGCTCTAAAAAATCCTTCGCAACGATGACTTCCTTCGCATCCGTATCGGCCTTCATCGTGCCACCGGCAACCTGCGCGGCAAATGCCACGGAAACCACTCGTCCCCGCGGATCCCGGCCCGGTTTCGAAAAGACACCCAGCAGGCGGGTCAGCCGGATGTCGAGGCCGGTTTCCTCCTTCGCTTCGCGTGCCGCCGCTTCTTCCACTGTCTCATCCGCTTCCACCAGCCCGCCGGGCAATGCCCAGCAGTCTTTAAAGGGTTCGTTGGCCCTTTTGATCAGGACAATGCTTCCATCGTTCATGGCGATGACGATGTCAGCTGCCAGTATGGCCTTTGGAATCTTCATAAATGTTAAACCTCACTAAGGATTTGTCAGGCCATACGGCTGACGATTGCTGATTTTTTTTATTGGCGATGGATGTGAAATGCCCATCAAAACTTTTCTGGAAAACAATATCTGCATGAGTGCTGACAAATCTATTACCTGCAATCGTAAATTCTTCAATTCATCCGTGTTCTACCGGGCAATTTGAATATCCAAACTTCCCGGAATTTCCTCCCCCGACACAACAATCAGGTACCCGCCGCCGCCTGCTCCGGCGAGCTTACAGCCCGCAACTTTGTCGCGGTACTTCGCCAAAGCTTCCGAAACTTCTGTATTCAGTACGTTCGGCAGCATGGCTGCCTGCGCGGCGAACGACTGTGACATGGCTCTCCCGAATCCGGCCAGGTCCTGATTGAGAATAGCTTCCCAGCAGGATGCGGATGCGATTGCCATGGCCCGTGCCTTTTCAGGGGTTACCATGGCATCCGCCAGCACGCTGTAGCCTTCCTGCCGCGGCCCCAGGCTTACCAACCTTATGCATCCTTCGAGCCAGTCGAGTGTTCGCGGATCGGTATGGCTTTCCAAGTGCACCGGCCAGTATTCGCCTTTACTGTAGGTCAGCCGGTTCAGCCCGGGCAGCGTGATGCCCAGGGCATCCTGCGATCCCGAAATCTGTTTTGTGCCCGGCGGATTGTCGTAGCAGAACAACAGCCTTCCGGCTTTCACCCGGTCGGTGGGCGGCCAGGTATCCCACAGTTCCAGGGCGTTCCGGCGGGTACTGGATGCCAGGCCGCTGCGTTCCTCGTAAGGGTGGCCGGGCAGAATGGCGAGCGTGATCACTGATCCGTCGGCATGTGCTGAGACGAAGGGCTGATCATGCCAGCTCCCCGCCAGGTCGAGGCGATACGGAATTCCGGTACTGTGCGGTTTGCTCAAAATTGTAAATATGAGGCGACGGCCGCAGGTAAAGCTAGTGGACTTGCAGGAACCTCACGCACCTTGCCGCCTGCCTAAATTTCCTGCACGCTGAATCCAGGTTCGGGTTTTTTGCATGCACCCCCTGTTGCCTGCCTCCTATTGCCCTGACTATCTGTAATTTCAGGCTTCGCAACCTGCAAACCCATATCTTTGCCGCATGTCCTCCTCAACGGAAACCAGGGAGCTGCCACGGGTGCGTAAACCCGACTGGCTAAGGGTAAAGTTGCCTACCGGCGAAAGCTACCGGCATGTGCGTACACTTGTCGATACGCACAAGTTGCATACCATCTGCGAAAGCGGAAATTGTCCCAACATGGGTGAATGCTGGGGCGCGGGAACGGCTACGTTCATGATCCTGGGAAACATCTGCACCCGTTCATGCGGTTTTTGTTCAGTGGCCACCGGCCGGCCGCTTCCGGTCGACCGTAACGAGCCGGCCCGTGTGGCAGATTCGGTGAAGAAGATGAGCGTCAAGCACTGCGTCATCACTTGTGTGGATCGTGATGACCTGCCTGACGGCGGTGCGGAGATATGGGTGGCAACCATCCGGGCAGTACGGGAAGCATCCCCGGGCACCACCATGGAAACACTGATCGGCGATTTCCAGGGCCGGCGGGAGAATATTCAAAAGGTAATTGACGAACAGCCGGAAGTCATTTCACACAACATTGAAACGGTGCGCCGGCTCACGAAGGAGGTGCGCATACAGGCCCAATACGACAGGAGCCTTGATGTCCTCAGGCTGATTAGTGACTCCGGCGCCCGTACCAAGTCAGGCATGATGCTCGGGCTTGGCGAAACGGAAGATGAGGTGCTTGAGTCCATGAAGGAATTGCAGGACGCCGGCGTCCAGATCCTGACCCTAGGCCAGTACCTGCAGCCCACGAAGAAACACCTGCCGGTCCATGCATTCGTACACCCCGACCAATTCACGGCATACAGGGAGGCCGGCCTGGCCATGGGCTTCCGGTACGTCGAAAGCGGCCCGCTGGTGCGGAGCAGCTACCATGCGGAAAGGCATTTGTTCTAGCAGCGCATATGCTCCGTCATCACGTCAATTCTTTTTTCAATCCTGTTCACGAATCCATAACCAATAACCGCTAATCGCTAAATGAAACGCATCGCCATCAACGGCTTTGGCCGCATTGGCCGTACGGTCTTCAAAACCATGTCCGGCCGGGATAAGCTGGAAGTAGTTGCCATCAACGATCTTGCCGCCCCGGCTACGCTTGCCCACCTGCTCAAGTATGATTCCGTTCATGGCCGGTTCAGCGGGACGGTTACGGCCGGTGAGTCATCGATCACTGTCGATGGACGCGAGATCCCGGTGCATGCGGAACGTGATCCGTCCCGGCTGCCATGGAAGAAATCGGGCATCGACCTGGTGATCGAGTCAACGGGCCTGTTTCGTGACGCTGACAAGGCGGGTGCGCATATAAGAGCCGGTGCCGGAAAGGTGATCATTTCAGCCCCTGCCAAGGGCGATGTGAAGTCCGTGGTGCTGGGTGTCAACGATCACATCCTCGATGGCAGCGACCGGATCGTTTCGAATGCATCCTGCACCACCAATAACGCGGCACCCATGCTCAAGATCATCCATGAGCTGTGGGGCATAGAATCAGCCCACATTACCACCGTGCATGCATACACGGGCGACCAGAACCTGCATGACGCACCGCACCGGGACCTGCGCCGGGCACGTGCCGCTGCACAGTCCATCATCCCCACCACCACGGGTGCAGCGAAGGCGGTCACGCTCATCTTCCCGGAACTGGAAGGCAGGATCGGCGGGGCGGGCATCCGCGTGCCGGTCATTAACGCATCCCTGACAGATATCACCTGCGTGGTGCGGAAGCCATGTGCGGTCGATGAGATCAACAATTCCTTTAAAAAGGAGGCGGGGCATACGCTTAAAGGTATCATGGAATACACGGAGGATCCCATCGTGTCGGTGGACGTCATCGGCAATACACATTCCTGTATATTCGACGCACAGCTTACCTCCGTCCTTGGCCGGATGGTCAAGATCGTGGGCTGGTACGACAACGAAATGGGTTATTCCACGCGGCTGGCGGAACTGGCTGAAAGGATGGCATGACGGTGAGCGTTGTGCGGTTTGCCGAAACATACAAATGCGCTGAATCCTGAAGCCCGCAGCAATTCAGCATTACGGCCCCTTCCAACCAGTATCGATGCAATGTTGCATGTACCCCAACAGTTCCGGCATGCCTTTTCCCGTTACCGCGGAAGAGACGAATTGATCCGGGAGCCTTTCCCAGTTTTCAAGCATCTTCTCCCCAAACAGCGCAATATTTCTTTTTAATTCAGCCGGTTTCACCTTGTCGGACTTGGTAAATACCAGGGCAAACGGAATACCTTCATTTCCCAGCCGGTTAATGAATTCCAGATCGGAAACCTGGGGTTCCAGCCGTGCGTCGACCAGTACGAAAAGGGATACAAGGTTTTCACGCTTTCGCAGGTACTGCCAGGTGGTGCGCATCCATTGTTCCCGTTTGGTGCGGGTGATCTTCGCGTATCCATAGCCCGGAAGATCCACCAGGTAGAATGTGTTGTTGACCAGGAAATGATTGATGGTTTGCGTTTTACCGGGCGTGGAGGACGTATGTGCCAGTTTGCCTGAATCCAGCAACCGGTTGATCAGCGAACTCTTGCCCACATTGCTTCTCCCTATCATCGCAAACTCGGGCATGCGTGGTGCCGGGCATTTGCGCACATCGGTATTGCTTACGATGAACGTGGCGGAACTGATCTTCACGATTCACGCTTTGCCCTGTCTTGCAGGTACGTTTCCAGATGCCTGTTTTTCTTTGTGGGGTAGATATCGGAAATCACGACCATGATGCCCGTCTCTTCCACGCTTCCAAAGTGGGCATTCAGCGCCGTCCCCAGGGTCCGCATGGTAGCGCTGAGGTTCATGTACGAGTTTACCAGCGGGGGGATGTTCTCGCCCAGGTCCCGGACGTGTTTGTTGAGCACGGCATGCGCCGCCTTGTATTCCTTTCCCTCGATTTCACGGCCAAATGCCTGCATGTCGTGCGTAATCGGTAAGGGCTCATGCGGCCAGGCAAGCTTATCGGGATCCGGGAAGAAATGATGCATAAAATAAAGAATCATGTCGCGTGCTTCCCTGTTAAAATGGGGATACATGGTCACTTTTCCGAAGTAATACAGGATGTCGGGATTGTCAACCGTTAGCGCACCCAGGCCGTCCCACAGGTTGTCGAGTGAAAACAGCCCTTTCCTGTTGCCTGCACTTGGCTGGTATTTCGGCTGGACGAACGAACGGCCAAGTTCGATGGTAAAAGGCATGAATTCCTTTTTGAACCTGTCCGAAAGGCCAAACAGCGCACAGGTCGCCAGCCGGACTTCACCGTTTTCGACCGGGGCCTGGTCACAGCGTATGTAACGGTATCCGCCCACGATCTCACGGGCTTCGGGATTCCAAACGATAAGCTGCTTGTAAGGGGATTCGGCGGTATCGTAATCGTCGATGTCCATGGCCCTGCCGGTTCCGCCGCCGGCCGCACGGAAAGACAGTTCGCGCAGCCGTCCGATCTCCCGCATCACACTCGGGGAGTCGAGGTGCGTGACCACGTATACTTCATTGGAACCGTTGTTGACGTGCCTGACAAACCGCTCCCGGGTCAGTTCCGAAAGCAAGTCACCGGCTGGTACGGGGTCGACAACTGGTTGCATGGCCTTTCCCGGTAAAGATAGCTGTTAACCGGCAATGAAAGATGTTCAAGGCATGCCTGCATATACTTTTTCCATGACGTGGTGCGCCCATGCCTGGTCGTTCTGGCTTCGGTCAAAGGTTTCATAAGAAACAGGTTCACGCACGGCGATCCGGATCGTATGGCCCTGTTGTTTGAACATCTCATCCACCAGGTAAAACATCTCGATGTTGGCTTTGATGCCCAGGGCCGACCGGAAAGCGGCCAGCCGGTAAAAGCGATCGGTCAGCTGCCCGCTGATATGTACGGGCACCACGTTGCACTTTTGCCTTTTCGCCTGCGTGATGAAGCTCTTTCGCCATTCAAGGTCACGGATCCTGCCACCCCGGCGCCGTGAAACCAGGCCGGCCGGAAAGATAAGGACCGCCTGGCCCGAGGCGTACAGCGCATTGATCTCCTCCAGGTCCTTCTTCGCATTGCGGCCATGCTTGTTGACGCCTATGAACAGGCCCTGCAGGTTTTCAAGGCGCAGCAGTATGTCATTCACAATAAATTTCATGTCCTGGCGTACCGGCGCCAGCACCTTGAACAGCGCCATGGCGTCGAGCCCGCCAAGCGGATGATTGGCTGCCAGGATGAACCCCCCGCTGGACGGGATCCGGTCCAGCCCGTCCACTTCCACATTTATTCTGAATTGTTCGAGCACCGCCTCGGCGAATGCCACTCCATGTTTTTCGCCATGCCCGGCAATAAAAGCGTTGACTTCATCCTCATGGATGACCCGCCGCATGTAATTCAACACGAACCCCGGCATGAGGGCCGAAAGCCGGGGATTTTTATCGTGGATGATCCGCTTCAGGTCGATGAATTTCCGGGAAGCCATGGCGGGGGCAAAAGTAAGACAAACGGCAGGTGACAGGCCGCGGGCAGCCGTCGTCAAAAGTTTTCAACAAAAGTGGGAGAAAGTGGGAAAAAGTGGGAATTTCTTTTTTACATTTACCGCCTGACAAACAGGGGGTACCGCCGGTTCAGCGCCGGCGACCGGAGGCCTGTTTTCGCCACACTTAACCAGCCTGTCCGCAGTGATCAACCTGTACGAAGTACACGAGTGCACCATCGACGAGAAAGGCCGCGTGCTTTTGCCACGCACTTTTAGGAATCAGCTCGGCAAACACGCGGACAAGGGCTTTGTGATCAAGCGCAGCATCTTCTCCAAATCGCTTGACCTGTACCCGGCGTCAACCTGGAACCATATGGTGTCCGGGGTTCAGAAACTCAACCGGTTCGTGAAAAAGAACGTGGAGTTCATCCGGCTGTTCAACGCAGGTGTGCGGGAAGCAGGCATGGACAAGAGCGGCCGGTTTCTCATCCCCCGTGACCTGATGCGGTATGCGGGCCTGAAGAAAAACCTGGTCATGTCCTCGGCCACCGACCATATCGAGATCTGGGACAAGAGCCGGTACGAAAAGTTCATGCGGGATAACAGTAACCGTTTCGAAAAACTGGCAGAAGAGGTCATGGGCCAGACAAGCGCCGGTCCCGATGACAAGTGAATACCATATACCCGTTCTTTTAAATGAATGCATGGAGGCGCTGCACATCAACCCCGAAGGGATATACGCTGATGTGACTTTCGGGGGCGGCGGACACAGCCGGGCAATCATCGGTAAACTGACAACTGGGAAGCTGGTTGCATTCGACAAGGATGAGGATGCCTGGAAGCATGCACCTGACGACCCCAGGTTCTTCCTTGTACGTGACGACTTCCGCTACCTGTCCAAAGGACTGAAGCAGGCCGGCGTATCCGGGCTGGACGGCCTGCTGGCCGATTTGGGGGTTTCATCACACCAGGTAGATACACCGGGCAGGGGGTTCTCGTTCATGCACGGCGATAAGCCTGATATGCGCATGAGCGGACGGACAAAAAAAACGGCGATTGACATTCTGAACACCTACAGGCAGGAAGAATTGAAGACAGTATTCAGGAATTACGGGGACATCCGGCCTGCGGGCAGGCTGGCCACGGCCATCGAACGCGCCAGGGAAGAACGCCCCCTGTCCACGGTTGCCGAGCTGGTGTCAGTCATAAAGCCCTTCGCCCCCAGGGGATCGGAAAACAAATTTTATGCACGGGCATTCCAGGCGCTGCGCATTGAGGTAAACGACGAGATCGGCGCATTGCGGGCCTTGCTTCAGCAGTGTGTCGCCGCCATCCGGCCGGGAGGCAGGTTGTGCGTCATCAGCTACCATTCGCTGGAAGACCGGATGGTCAAGCGGTTTATCCGCGCGGGAAACGAGGAAGGGGAACCTGAAAAAGATGCGTTCGGCCACAGCCTTGCGCCATTCCGGGCTGTTGGCCGCCCCGTTACCCCGGGACCGGGGGAGATTGCAGCCAATCCGCGCGCACGCAGCGCGAGGCTGAGGGTAGCGGAAAGGATGGCGGCATGAATATGATGAAGCCGAAAAAGAAAGGCAATGCATTCAGGAAACCTGCGCGCTCTCCGCGTTCGACAGCCCGACGCCGTCAGTTTCTCCAGGTATTCAGGACGATGAACCTGTTCGACCACATCAAGATCCGGTCCGCGGTGAAGACCATGCCCTTCATCTTTTTCCTGGCAGGATGGGGACTGGTTTTTATCGCCAACAGCTATTACACCGAACGCACCATCAGGGATATCGACCAGGTGAACAGGGAGATCAAGGAATTGAAGTCGGAATACATCACCACCAAATCAGACCTCATGATCAAGAGCGGGCAGTCGCAGGTGGCGAATGCCGTCAGCCACATGGAACTGGAAGAATCCCGGGTAGCACCGGGACGAATTACCGTACCGCAACCCCCGCAAGGGAAATAGGGAACAGGGATGACCAGCGCAAAGAAGAACATACTGTTTCGCGTCTACTTCGTATTCCTGTTTTTGTGCCTATTCGGGGCCGCAGTCGTATTCCGCATCTGGAAACTGCAGGTGCAGGAAGGCGCATACTGGGATGCACAGGCAGACAGCCTCACGACGGCCGTACGTGAAATCGATGCTGCCCGGGGTAACATCTACGCACGGGACAATATTCTGCTCGCCACCTCGGTGCCGATCTATGAAATCCACGTCGACTTCAAGGCCGAAGGGTTTTCCGGAGGCTCCTACCGGGACAACGCTCCCCGGCTGGCACGTGGCCTGGCAGACCTTTTTCCGGACAAGACGGCTGCACAATGGCGGCGCACCCTCGACCGGGGCCGGCAACAGCAGAAGCGATATTTTCTGCTGCGCCGCAATGTCTCGTACACGCAACTGAAAACGCTCCGCACGCTGCCCATCTTCAACCGGGGCCAGTTCAGGGGCGGTATCATCGTGGAGCAACACAGCAAACGGCAACTTCCTTTCCGCAAGCTGGCTGCCCGTACCATTGGTCACAGCCGGCGCAATGCACCCAATGTGGGTATTGAGGGGATGTATAACGAACACCTGCGCGGGGTACGCGGCGTACGGCTCATGCAACGCATATCTGGAGGTGTATGGAAACCACTGAACAGCGACAACGAGATCGAACCACAGGACGGATATGATGTCATCACCACACTTGACATCAGCATTCAGGACGTGGCCGAACACTCGCTCGAAAAAAGGCTTAGCGAACATAACGCGGAACAGGGCTGCGCCATCCTCATGGAAGTGGCCACGGGGGAGATCAGGGCTATCGCCAACCTGAAACTCGGCGAAGACGGTGTATACCGGGAAGTGTACAACTATGCCGTGGGCGCCAGCACTGAGCCGGGATCCACTTTCAAGTTGCATTCGCTCATGGCCGCGATCGAAGACGGCCATGTTTTACCGGATGACAGTGTCGACACGGGCAAAGGCAGGCATTACTGGACCGGCCGTTACGCCATGGACGACTCAAAACGCGGGGGCTACGGCAGGATCAGTGTGCGCAGGGCCTTTGCAGTGTCATCCAACATCGGAATCTCCAAGGTGATCCACCGCAGCTACCAGGGTAACCCGCAGGCATTCGTGGACAGGCTTCGCACCATGCATGTGGGTGAAAAGCTGGGCCTGAAGATCAAGGGAGAAGGTTCGCCACTGATCAAGGACACGGATAACAAGTCATGGAGCCGGACCACCCTGCCCTATATGTCGATCGGCTACGAAAGCCGGTTCACCCCGCTGCAGATCCTTGCCTTCTACAATGCGGTCGCCAACAACGGCGTGCTGGTACGGCCGCGCTTTGTAAGCGCCATCCAGGAAAATGGCCGCATGATCGAACAATTCAATCCCGTTGTGATCGACAGTGCCATCTGCTCACCCGCCACCATCACCGCCGCACGCGAGATGCTGGAACAGGTTGTTCAGGAAGGAACCGGTACAAAGCTCAGGCATTCCCAGTACCGAATCGCGGGAAAAACCGGAACCGCCCGGGTGGCCCAGAACAACAAGGGTTACATAGACCCAAAGTACCAGGCATCGTTTGTGGGTTATTTCCCCGCTGACCGTCCGAGGTACAGCTGCATGGTGGTGGTATACGCGCCGTCCAACGATGTGTATTACGCTTCCGAGGTGGCCGCACCCATCTTCAAGGACATTGCCGACAAGGTATACGCCACCCGGTTCGATTTGCAGAACCACGACCACGACACCCTGGCACCCCTGCTTGCACATCCGCCGGCCAAACCGGGCCCCGTGCACTACACGCGGCTGGCTTATGCCGGCCTTTCCATGGGCCCTGCGTTCCTGGACGGCCTGGAAGGCTGGGTAAAGGTATCTGGCAGGAGCGGAAAACTGAAAGGAAAAAAGATCGAACAGCCTGAAGGCCGTGTGCCCGATGTCCGGGGTATGGGTCTGCGTGATGCGGTATACCTGCTCGAGAATGCAGGTCTGCAGGTGTCTGTGACCGGACGCGGCCGGGTGGTTACCCAGTCGCCGGAACCCGGTGCAGAATTCCAACGGGGCCAGGCGGCAGCGATCGCATTGAATTGAATCAAGAACCTGATAGCATTTAACACGCTATTCGAATATAAGCATGCAACTGGTAAAAGACCTGCTGTACAAGGCAGGGATCACCGATATCAAGGGCGGCACGGCTGACAAGGTGGATGCCGTCTGCTTTAACTCAGCGGAAGTGGGAGCAGACAGCATGTTCGTGGCTGTAAAGGGTACCCGTACCGACGGGCACCTGTATATCGAATCCGCCATCGACAAGGGAGCCACCGTTGTCGTATGTGAGATGCTGCCGGAAAAGCTGCGGGACGGCGTTATGTATGTCAAGGTGCAGGACTCCGCCAATGCACTCGGATTCATAGCATCCAATTTTTACCAGAATCCTTCCGAACGAATTGCGCTGGTAGGGATTACCGGTACCAACGGAAAAACAACGACTGCCACCCTCCTCTACCGCCTGTTCACCGGCCTGGGTTACAAGGCGGGGCTGCTGAGTACCATTCGGAACTACATCGGTGATAAGGAATCTCCCGCTACCCATACGACACCCGATCCGGTTGCGCTGCACAGGGCGCTGCGTGAAATGGTGGATAAGGGATGTACGCACTGTTTCATGGAGGTAAGCTCCCACGCGCTGCACCAGAAGCGTATCGCGGGCCTGCATTTTGCCGGGGGCATATTCACGAATATCTCACATGATCACCTGGACTACCACAAGACATTCGACGCCTACATCCGCGCCAAGCAGCAATTCTTCACCGGCCTGGCAGGTGACAGCTTCGCATTGATCAACGCCGACGACCGGAACGCAAAAGTCATGGTGCAGGCTTCCCAGGCACGCAAGGTGAGCTATGGGCTGAAGTCAATGTGCGACACCAAAGGGAGGATCGTTGAAAACACGTTTGCGGGACTGATGATGAATATCGACGGCCTGGAAGTGTCCTGCCGGCTTACCGGAACCTTCAACGCGTATAACCTCCTGGCCGTTTACGCCACTGCAAGGCTGCTCGATGTGGACAAACAGGATGCCCTCCGGGAGATCAGCCGGCTGCAAACCGTTTCAGGCCGGTTCGAACACATCGTGTCCGACAACCACATCACCGGCATCGTGGATTACGCCCACACGCCTGATGCGCTCCTGAACGTGCTGAATACCATTAAGGACATCCGTACGGGCAATGAGCAGGTCATCACGGTAGTCGGCTGCGGCGGCGACCGCGACACCAGGAAGCGGCCGGTCATGGCACGTATCGCGACCGAATTGAGTGACAAGGTCATTCTCACCAGTGACAACCCGCGGTCTGAAGACCCCATGGAGATTATCCGGGAAATGCAAACCGGCGTGCCCGCCCAGCACTACAAGAAGATACTGGCCGTGGCCGACCGCAGGGAGGCCATCCGGACGGCTTGCTCTATCGCGAGAGCGGACGACATCATCCTCCTGGCAGGCAAGGGCCATGAGAAATACCAGGAAGTGAAAGGCAAAAAGCTGCCCTTCGACGACATGCAGGTGCTGACTGATTGTTTTGACGAGATCATAAACTCAGAATAAGGAAAGAACCGAACCGTGCTGTATTACCTGTTTGACTGGCTAGACCACGAGTTTAACCTCCCCGGTGCGGGAGTGTTCCGTTACATCTCGTTCCGGGCGGCCATGGCCATCCTTTGTTCGCTGTTCTTTTCGATGTATTTCGGGAAGCGGATCATCAACCTGTTGCTGCGGAAGCAGGTCGGGGAAACCATCCGGGACCTGGGCCTGGATGGGCAAAACCAGAAGAAAGGCACCCCCACGATGGGCGGCCTGATCATCCTCACGGCCATCCTGCTGCCCACGCTTCTGTTTGCCAAGCTGCACAATGTCTACATCGTCACCATGCTGATCGCGACCGTATGGCTGGGCATCATCGGGTTTATTGATGACTACATCAAGGTTTTCAAAAAAGACAAGAAAGGCCTCGCCGGCAGATTCAAGGTCATGGGACAGGTGGTGCTGGGCCTGCTGATCGGATGCATTCTCTATTTCAACGAGCATGTGGTGGTCCGGGAAAAAGTTGCGGAGACCGTGCAGACCGCCCCGTCCGAAAGCCCCGGCCCCGGGCCGGAAAGCGCGACCGGGATTCCCGGGCGTGACATCAAGTCGACCAAGACCACTATCCCGTTCGTAAAGAACAACGAGTTCGACTATGCAGTGCTGTTATCGTTCCTGGGTGACGATGCTGCCCGCTATGCATGGCTGGTGTTTATCCCCTTTGTCATCTTCATCGTTACTGCCGTATCGAACGGTGCCAACATCACGGATGGCATCGACGGGCTGGCCACGGGCACCTCTGCCATCGTGGGGGCCACCCTGGCCGTATTTGCATACGTATCAGGCAACACCATTTTTGCCAACTACCTGGGCATCATGTACATCCCAAACACGGGAGAACTGATGGTGTATATGAGTGCCTTCGTGGGCGCCTGCGTGGGCTTCCTTTGGTTCAACTCTTTTCCCGCCCAGGTATTCATGGGTGATACGGGCAGCCTGGCCCTGGGCGGCATCATCGCCGCATTCGCGATCTCCATCCGCAAGGAACTGCTCATCCCCATTATCTGCGGAATCTTCCTGGTCGAAAACCTGTCGGTGATGATACAGGTCAGCTACTTCAAGTACACGAAGCGGAAGTCCGGCGCCGGGAAACGCATCTTCCTGATGTCTCCCCTTCATCACCATTACCAGAAGAAAGGTTACCACGAGGCCAAGATCGTAACCCGGTTCTGGATCATCGGCATATTCCTCGCAGTTCTTAGCGTCATCACTTTAAAACTCCGGTAAGCATGGCGAAGCAGAAGCGAATGGTCATCCTGGGTGCCGGCGAAAGCGGGACAGGCGCGGCGGTGCTGGCGCATCAAAAGGGGTACCTGGTATTCGTCTCCGACTCCGGAACAATTGCCGATGATTACAAACAGAGGCTAACCGGCAAGAATATCGAATACGAGGAGGGACGCCATTCCCTCGACCGGATACTGGCCGCCGACGAACTGATCAGGAGTCCCGGGATTCCGCGTGATGCCGATGTGATCCGGGAGGCTGAAGAAAAGAACATCCCCGTGACTTCCGAGATAGAATTCGCTGGCCGGCATACCGACGCCACTGTCATTGGCATCACGGGTACCAATGGCAAGACCACCACCACGCTGCTCACCCATCACATCCTCCGCAAGGCGGGACTGAATGCCGGCATCGCAGGCAACATGGGATCCAGTTTCGCGCTACAGGTGGCAGGAGCGCCCCGCGACTACTACGTTCTCGAGCTGTCGAGTTTCCAGCTCGAAGACCTGCGTGAATTTCATATCGACATAGCCCTCATCCTGAACATCACACCGGATCACCTGGACCGTTATGCCGATTCCATGGCACGTTACACGGACGCCAAATTCCGGATTACCCGAAACCAGGGCCCGAATGATGCCCTGATCTACTGCGCGGACGACGCGGTCGTCAGCAGCGCGATTGAAGAACGCGCACCCGCAGCCCGGACCTATGCCTATTCCATCAGCAAAACGGAAGGCATGACCGGATATATAAGCGATCAACACTTACACATAAACACAAACCACAACAAAAAAGCGCTACGTATGTCAATCTTTGAACTTGCACTGAAAGGAAAACACAACCTGAACAATTCCATGGCCGCGGGAATAGCGGCACGGCTCATTGACATAAAAAACGAGGTCATCCGGGAGAGCCTGTCCGACTTTGAAAACATTGAACACAGGCTGGAAAAGGTGAATACGGTGCACGGCATCGAATTCATCAACGACTCCAAGGCCACGAATGTGAACTCCGCCTGGTACGCCCTCGAAAGCATGGAACAGCCCGTTATATGGATTGCCGGCGGGATCGATAAGGGAAACGACTATAGCCTGCTCAGGGAACTGGTAACGCAGAAGGTCAAGGCCATTATCTGCATGGGAAAGGACAACAAGAAAATCCATAAGGCCTTCAAGGACATTGTTCCTGATATCATGGACGTGGAGTCCGCAATTGAAGCGGTACGTGAAGCCTATTCAAGGGGAGCGAAAGGGGACGTGGTGCTGCTGTCGCCCGCATGTGCCAGCTTCGATCTTTTTAAAAGCTACGAAGACCGCGGACGCCAGTTCAAAGCTGCCGTACGTGCGCTTTAATATTCAAATACCCGCATGAGCAGAATGTTCGAAAACACATTCAAGGGCGACCGGTATATCTGGCTGATCGTGGTCGTGCTTTCCCTGTTTTCCGTGTTGGCCATTTATACCTCTACCGGCACCCTTGCATACAAGTACCAGCAGGGAAACACCGAGTACTACCTGATCAAGCATTTTACCATACTCCTGCTTGGCCTGGCACTCATGTATGCCACGTACCGGATCAGGTATACGTTCTTTTCCAAGATCTCCGGCATTGCTTTGATCGTAGTCGTTCCCCTGCTCCTGTACACGCTGGTATCTGGTACGCGACTGAACGAAGCCAGCCGCTGGCTTACCCTGCCGCTGGTGAACCTATCATTCCAGACGTCGGACCTGGCCAAGCTTGCGTTGATTCTGTTCGTGGCCCGGACGCTGTCCATAAAGCAGGATGTAATCAAGGATTTCAGGAAGGCATTCCTTCCACTCATGATCCCCGTATGTCTTGTATGCCTTTTGATACTACCGGCTGACTTTTCAACGGCTGCCCTGTTGTTCACGACCTGCCTGTTCCTGATGTTCATCGGGCGGGTCAGCACAAAACACATTTCGCTCCTGGTGGGCGGCGGACTGGTACTGTTGCTGCTGTTCGCCTTCCTTGCCAGGCAAACCGGGTTCGCTAACCGGTTTGGAACCGTTGAAAAACGTATCGAGATGTTCATGACTGACGACGAGGAAGGCAATTACCAGGCGCGGCAGGCAAAAATTGCCGTCGCCACGGGAGGGTTCGCGGGCAAGGGACCCGGTCACAGTACCCAGCGCAACTTCCTGCCCCACCCCTATTCAGACTTCATTTATGCCATTATAGTAGAGGAATACGGTATGCTGGGAGGTACCGTGATCGTGCTGCTTTACCTCGTGTTGTTTTACCGTGCCCTGGTGATCGTCAAGCGCACACCGTTTGCATTCGCCACCTTCCTGGCGGTTGGATGCAGCTTCAGCCTCGTTTTCCAGGCACTGATCAACATGGCAGTGGCCGTGAACCTTTTACCGGTGACCGGCCAGCCGCTGCCCATGCTCAGCATGGGTGGTACGTCCCTTTGGTTCACAAGTATCGCCATAGGCATCATACTAAGTGTAAGCAGAGATCTTGAAAAGGAAAGAAGAGTCGTCAGGTACGTCCCGGCGTAAGCTGAAGGTGATCATCAGCGGCGGCGGCACAGGAGGGCATATTTTCCCTGCCCTGGCCATCGCGGACGAGCTCAGGAAACTGGATGCGCAAACAGACATTCTGTTCGTGGGCGCAAAAGGCAAGATGGAAATGGAAAAGGTTCCGGCCGCCGGATACCCGATTGAAGGGTTATGGATCAGCGGGCTGCAGCGAAACTCCTTAAAATCAAACCTTTCATTTCCGTTCAAGGTAACGGCCAGCCTGGTGCATGCCTCGCGCATCCTGTCACGCTTCAAGCCTGACGTGGCTGTGGGCGTGGGCGGGTATGCAAGCGGCCCGCTGTTGTTCATGGCGGTACGCCGCCAGGTCCCCAGCCTGATCCAGGAGCAAAACTCCTATGCTGGCATCACCAACCGGATCCTGGGAAAGCGGGTGAACCGGATTTGTGTTGCTTTCGACGGGATGGAAAAGTTCTTCCCCGAGGATAAAATCGTGAAGACCGGTAATCCCGTCAGGGAAGATGCCGTTCAGATACATGGAAAGCGCAATGAAGGCATAAACTACTTCGCACTGCGGGATTCCATGAAGACCGTGCTGGTCATTGGCGGAAGCCAGGGAGCCAGGTCCATCAACAGGGCACTTGCATCGGGCGTCGAAAGGATACTGGAGGCGGGCTGGCAGGTGATCTGGCAAACCGGCCGCCACTTCCAGGAGCAGGCGCAGGAGGTGGTCCGTAAACTGGATAACGACCGGCTGAAGGTGGTAACCTTTATTGATCGAATGGACCTGGCTTACGCGGTGGCGGATCTGGTGGTCAGCAGGGCGGGCGCCGGAACGGTTTCAGAGCTGTGCATCGTGGGAAAGCCTTGTATCCTCGTTCCGCTCGCGACTGCGGCCGAAGACCACCAGACGCGGAACTGTGCGGCGCTGATAGAGCGCAAAGCGGCCGTCCTGGTCCGGGATGCCGATACCATGGGCCTGCTGGTGCCTGCCATCATGGAACTTATCGCAGACGGGGAAAGGCTCAGGTCGCTGGCGGACAACATCCGGCAACTCGCGTTGCCCGGATCGGCATCCATGATTGCGAAGGAAGTGGTGCAGCTTGCCAGGCACCGGCATTGAAACAGAAAATATCAGGGCATTGAACCTGCAACAAATACGTTACGTGTACCTCGTGGGAATAGGCGGCATTGGCATGAGTGCCCTTGCCCGGTACTTCTATGCCGCAGGCATGCAGGTGGCCGGCTACGACCGGACACGCACGGCCCTCACGGACCGCCTTTCGGCCGAAGGCATGGAGGTGACACACGACCCTGGCGCCATCCCCGATTCATTCCGGAATCCAACACGCCGGGACCAAACCCTTGTTGTCTTCACCCCCGCCGTACCCGCCTCGCATGAAGGCCTGGCGTGGTTTCGATCACAGGGCTACCGCGTGGCCAAGCGGTCAGAAGTGCTGGGGGCGCTTACGCGCGATGCCTACACGGTGGCCGTAGCCGGCACGCACGGCAAAACCACCACCTCCACCATGGCGGCCCACCTGGCCACCAGCTGTGGCCTGGCCTGTACCGCCTTCCTGGGCGGGATCTCGAGAAAACACGGTACCAATCTGGTCATGACGGAGGGCCGGTCAGGAGACAGGCGCCTGATGATCGTGGAAGCCGACGAATTTGACCAGTCGTTCCTGACACTGCACCCGGATATCTCGGTGATCACGTCCATGGATGCCGACCACCTGGATGTATATGGTGAGGCGGCCAACCTGGAAAAGGCGTACCGGGCCTTTGCATCCCAAACGCTCGAAACGGGCGTACTCCTATACCGCAAGGATCTGCCGCTGCACGGTGCGGCACCTGCACGGTTTACCTATTCTATCAGTGATGCAGCCGATTTCGAAGCCAGGCATATTACCGTGAAGGAAGGACGGTACAGATTCGAATTGCTCCGTTCCGGCGAAAACATCGGTTCCTTTACCTGCGGCCTGCCGGGAAGGCACAACATCGAAAACGCCGTGGCGGCACTTGCCATAGGCATCATGCTGGGCCTGGATCCTGGCATGATGAGCGAGGCACTGGCTTCGTTCGAGGGTATCCAGCGCCGTTTTGAATACCGCCTGCGCACGCCGGCCGTCACTTATATAGACGACTATGCCCACCACCCGGCGGAACTGAAAGCCTGTATCGGCAGCGTGCGGGAACTATACCCCGGCAAGCGGATCACGGGGGTATTCCAGCCGCACCTGTTCAGCAGGACACGCGATTTCGCCACCGCATTTGCCGACAGCCTGTCGGGCCTGGACGAGCTGATCCTGCTGGATATATACCCGGCGCGCGAAGAACCGATTCCGGGTGTCACCTCCCGGATGATTTACGACCTCGTGGACGGGCCTTCCCGTACCATGTGCACACGGGATGATCTGGTAGAAAAAGTGCAGGCCGCCGACCCGGAGGTATTGCTCACCATGGGTGCGGGTGATATCGACCAGCTGACCGGACCGCTAAGTGAAATGCTTGCCCAAAAACATCAACTATAAGCTATGCCGTCAATGAAAAAGAAACAACGGAACAAAAGAATCAGCCCCAGAAAGGTCAGGCGGCTGCTGGGATGGATCTGTGGGATTGCCGCCGTTACGATCACCGCCGGCTTTGTTCGCAGCGGAAAGCGAGCCGCCACCTGCAGCCATGTGGACATCCATATAGACAAAACGCTTGGCCATGCATTCGTCATCCCGGAAGATGTGCTGGATATGATGTCCGGTCCGGACAGGCAGCCGGTAGGACGTAAGTTGGTCGATATCAACATCGCCATGTTGGAAAATATGATTCGCCGGAACGTCTACGTAGCTCATGCAGAAGTATTTTCAACCATTGACGGAACGTTGCATTTCGACATTCGTCAGCGGAAGCCTGTCATCCGGATTATCAACCATCGGGAAGAACAGTTTTACATCGATGAAGCGGGCGGCTTTATGCCGGTTTCAACCCGGTACGCGGCAAATGTGGTGGTCGCCTCCGGTTATATTTTCAACCGTTACGCCGAGGGCAGTGTAGGCGCCGACGGGGGTAAGCAAACAAAAAATCATGAGCCAGGCAGGAGCCAGCACCAGGGAATTATCGAGCAGCTTTATGACCTGGCCCTGTTTATCGACCGGGATTCATTCTGGAATTCCCAGATTGAACAGGTATATGTCAATGAAACAGGCATGCTGGAGTTGGTACCCCGCGTGGGAAACCATTTGATCCTGCTGGGTGATACGAGGAATATGGAAACGCGGTTCGAAAACCTGCGGCTGTTTTACAAGCAGGCGATGGATTCTGCCGGCTGGCATGATTACAAGATGATTAACCTGTTCTACGAGGGACAGGTAGTATGTTCGAAATAACAACTCCGCCCCGGGCGGCATAAGCTTTTAAAAAACCATTTATGGCAGGCAATGAATCTGATATCATCGTAGGGCTGGACATCGGTACAACCAAGATTTGCGCAATCGTGGGCCGGAAAAACGAATACGGCAAGGTGGAGATCCTTGGTACGGGGAAGACTGAATCCTTCGGTGTGATGCGCGGGGTGGTGGCCAACATCGAGAAAACGGTTGCCTCTATCCAGGAAGCCATTTCGGAAGCGGAATCCAGGTCCGGGGTCACCATCAGCGAGGTACACATCGGCATCGCGGGCCAGCACATCAAGAGCCTGCAACACCGCGGGATGATCACACGCAAGAGCAATGAGGATGAAATCAGCCAGGGAGACATTGAAAGTATCATCAATGACATGTATAAGCTTGCCGTGCCGCCGGGTGAAGAGATCATCGACGTGATCCCGCAGGAATTCATCGTCGACAACGAACAGGGCATCAAGGAACCCGTGGGCATGTCGGGCATCCGGCTGGAAGCCAACTGCCACATCATTACCGGCCTTATCAGTGCCGCGAAGAATATTGAAAAGTGTGTGTCTAAAGCCGAACTGCGACCGGTAGACCTGGTGCTGGAGGCCCTTGCTTCTTCGGAAGCGGTGCTTACCTCCGAGGAAAAGGAAGCGGGGGTGGTGTTGATGGATATCGGTGGCGGTACCACTGACATCGCCATTTTCCAGGACGGAATCATCCGCCATACAGCGGTCATTCCTTTCGGCGGAAATATCATCACGGAGGATATCAAGGAAGGATGTTCCATTATCAGGAGCCAGGCTGAATTGCTTAAAATGAAATTCGGCTCAGCGCTGGCACGGCAGATGAAGGAAAACGAAATCGTATCCATCCCGGGCCTTCGCGGACGGGAGCCAAAAGAGATCTCGGTGAAGAACCTGGCCAACATCATCCAGGCGCGCATGGAGGAGATCATCGAAAGCGTTTACATCGAAATAAAGAACTCCGGGTACGAGAAGAAACTGATAGCCGGAATTGTTATCACAGGTGGCGGTGCACAATTGAAGCATATCACCCAGCTCGTTGAGTACGTCACAGGCATGGATGCACGTATCGGCTATCCGAACGAACACCTGGGACCGGGGAACGAGGAAATAAAGAGCCCAATGTTCGCTACCGGCATAGGGCTGGTGATCAAGGGTATTGAAGACCAGCAGCGCCGGCGGATGCGG
Source organism: Bacteroidota bacterium (assembly GCA_024638565.1). Classification (GTDB taxonomy): domain Bacteria; phylum Bacteroidota; class Bacteroidia; order AKYH767-A; family OLB10; genus JAHEKC01. Next base: position 1,500 of record JAHEKC010000035.1, on the reverse strand, counting down.
CAGGATAAGGGTAACGCCGGGAAGGCACGAAAAGGGAACTGGTTCGGTCATTTCTTCAAGACCGTCAAGGAAAAGCTGGAAGAAGACGCCGAGGACAGGCCTGTTTAAAAAAGGGACTGCTGCCCGGGAACAGACAGGAGATTACTTCAGGATAACCAATAGCATCAAATACAGAATAAGCAGTAAACCGAAAACCTAAAAACAACGAGATATGAAATTCGAATTGCCAAAGGAATTGCCGTCAATAATAAAAGTTATTGGAGTGGGTGGCGGAGGCAGCAATGCCGTAAACCACATGTTCCGGCATGGAATAAAGGGGGTGGAGTTCCTGGTGTGCAACACCGACCTGCAGGCCCTGGAAACGAGCCCTGTACCGGATAAGGTCCAGTTGGGCGCCAGCCTCACGGAAGGCCGTGGGGCGGGATCGACGCCTGAAGTAGGCAAGAATTCGGCAATCGAGAATATTGATGACCTGCGCGAAGCGCTTGGCAACCATACCAAGATGGCATTCATCACCGCGGGCATGGGCGGCGGTACCGGCACCGGGGCTGCCCCTATCATCGCACAGCTGGCGCGGGAGATGAACATCCTGACCGTTGCCATCGTTACCGTTCCGTTTTCGTTTGAGGGCAAGAAACGGAAGCAACAGGCTGAAGCGGGTATCGAGGAACTTAAAAAGTGTGTGGATACACTGCTCATCATCTGCAATGACAAGCTGCGCGAAATACATGGTAATCTGAACCTGGCAACGGCCTTCAGCAGGGCAGATGACGTGCTGGCTGTCGCGGCACGCAGCATCGCGGAAATTATCAGCGTGACGCTTCATATCAACGTCGATTTTGCTGATGTGGAAACGGTAATGAAAAAGAGCGGACAGGCCATCATGGGTTCAGCACTCGCTGAAGGCGAGAACCGCGCCATCCGTGCAGTGGAACAGGCACTCGATTCACCGCTGCTGAACGACTCCAATATCAAGGGAGCGAGGTATATCCTGCTGAATATAACCTCCGGAGGCGAAGAAGTCACCATGGATGAAATGGGAGACATTACGGATTTCATTCAGGATATGGCCGGCCAGACCGCTGAAGTGATCATGGGCGTGGGTACGGACGACAACCTGGGCGATAAGATCAACGTGACCATCATCGCCACGGGTTTCAAAACACAGGAACAGATCAAAGCCGAAACGCCGGAAGAGAAAATCGTACACCAGCTGGATGAGGAAGAAAAGAAGGAAACCATTACTGAGATTTTCAGCGACACGGAAAGCCTCGAACCGCAGCTGGTGAAGGACAGCACCGAAAGCGATACCTTTTCCATGGGATTCATTGACGAGGAAAAAGTATACGAACCTGACAATGACCCGGTTATCTACAACCCCGAGGATGAGGCACCCGTGAATGAAGGCCAGGATGCCGTGGCCGCACCCACGGAAGAAATACCGGACGATTCCGAACCTGTAACAACCGAAACACCACGGATGGACCTGAACACCATCCC
>JAHEKC010000034.1 GCA_024638565.1 Bacteroidota bacterium | reverse complement strand
TATCGGCAAAGGATGAAAGAGGCACATGGCGCACCATCCCGTTCATGGCCATATCCCGGTACAGGATCTTCAGGTTCCTGAGTTGCTCGATGTTATAGCGCTGGCCGTCCTTATACTTGATCACGATGTCGTATTCCTCGTTCCGATCCCTGAATTTTGAAATATCCCGCCCCAGCACTGCGAGATTTATTTCATTGCCAATCTGCCCGGTACTGATGCCTTCTCGATTGGCCCGTTCCCGGTTTATGGCGAATGACACCTGCGGCTTGTTGTCCTGCAGGTCGGATTTTAGCTCCTCCACACCATCAATATCGAGCGAGTCCAGGTACCTGTTAAGCGATTTCGAAAACGCAACGAGTTCGCCATAATCGTCACCCGTCACTTCAATGCTTATCTGCTTACCTACCGGCGGTCCGCCCTGTTCCTGGGCAACCGTTATTTCGGCACCGGGAAGCCCTTTTACTTCCTCCCTGATCTTATCCAGGTAGGTCCGGGTCGACTGCCCGTTTCGATGCGAGTAGGCCACAAATGCCACGGTAACCTTGCTTTTGTTGGCGTAGTATCCCTGGTCTTCGTCCTGGGGGTCAGTCACACTTACGCCCACGTTCGCAATCACGGACTTGACAATCGGGTTGTCTTCACCAAGGACCTTGTACACCCTGCCTTCAACAATCCTCGTCAGGCTGTCCGTATACGCCTGGTCCGTACCAACAGGCAGGCTCGTATACACGAAAATAAAATTGGGGTCGGCTTCAGGGAACAGGCGCATGCCTCCGTTGCGCACCATGAGCATGCCAATTGAAAAGAAGAAGAGAAGCACCGTGAGTCCCAGCGTGATTCGCGGCCGGTCCAGGCACCACTCGAGCGACCTGGTATAGGCTTTCCGGATAGCCGGCCACGCTTTTCCCTGGAATTTCGCAATCAGCCCGTGGAGGTAATACCTGTACAGCAGGTTAAGCAATACAACGAGTGTCGCAAAATTTGCGAATCCATGGTTTCCTGAGAGATGGCTGAGCGCGATGACTGCACCGCCAATTATCAGCACGAGCTTCAGGCCTTTCTTCGGGTTAAACCGTTCCGGCACCCGCTTCATAAATCGTACGGCAAAAACCGGGTTGATGATGTAGGCTACCAATAGCGAGGCCATGAGGGTAACGATGAGCGTAATGGGCAGGAAAAACATGAACTTGCCGATGATGCCCGTCCAGAAGGCAAGGGGAATAAACGGCGCGAGTGTGGTCATGGTACCTGCCAGCACGGGAAGAAAAACCTGGCCGGCCGCCTGTTTTGCGGCAGTGGCGATAGGCAGTTTGCCGTTTGCGAAGATCCGGTGGGTATTGTCTATGACCACGATGGCGTTATCCACCACGATGCCCAAGGCCAGCAAAAAGGAAAAGAGCACGATAAAATTCATTGTAAACCCAATCACCGGCATGAACATGAATGCCACGAACATGCTCAGGGGCACGGAAAGGGCCACGAAGAACGCATTGGTGGCACCCATGAAAAACATGAGCAGCACCAGCACCAGTATAAAACCGATGATGATGGTATTGATCAGGTCATGCAGCGTAATCCTGGTTTGCTCGCTTTGATCACCGGTCAGCGTAACAGACAGGTCTGCCGGAAAGGAGCCCGCCTTCATCTCATCGATCAGGACAACGATCTTGTCAGACGCCTCGATGAGGTTCTCCCCTATGCGCTTCACCACTGAAAGCGTAATGACGTTCTGGTTGTTCAGCCTGGCATAGCTTTCCTGCTCCTTGAAGCCATCTGTCACCTCCGCGATGTCCTTCACGTAGACCGGCACCCCGTCTATGGAATTGATCACCATATTCCGGATCTGCTCCACGTCCGTGAACTCCCCGCTTACCCTCAGGGACCTGCGGATACCGTCCATGTTGACGCTGCCTCCCGGGATGGTGGTATTTTCATTCCTGACGGCCCGTTCGACGTCGCCCATGGTGAGCCCGGAAGCCTGCAGCCTGAACATATCCACGTTAATCTGCACTTGCCGTTCCAGGGCTCCGATCATATCCACCTCCTTCACTTCTGGAAGCGCTTCCAGCTTTTCCTGTGCTTCATCGGCAAATCGCTTCAGCGTGGCCAGGTCATAGTCGCCGCTGATATTCACGAACATGATCGGCAGTTCAGCAAAGTTGATCTCCTCGATCGCGGGATCGCTGGGCAAATCCTGGGGCAGGTCTTTTTTCGCCCGGTCAACGGCATCCTTTACCTTGCGTTTGGCCTCCGTGATGTTTTCCTCGCTGTTGAACTCCACCACGATACTGGCAAAATCCTGCAGTGCATTTGCCTTGATTCTTTTTACTCCCGATACGCTTTTGCACTCCGTTTCGATGGGCCTGATCACGAGGTTTTCCATATCCTGCGGTGACGTTCCGGGATAAACCACGCTTACAAAAATACTCGGGAGCGAAATGTCAGGGAAACTTTCCTTGGGTATAGTCTGGTATGCCCTGATTCCGGCTATGATCAGGATGGTCGTCAGGACAAAAACTACCGTCCGGTTATCTATGGCCCAGGAGCTGGGTTTGAATTCCTTCATGCCCGCCATGGTTCTGGCTTTGCCTTTTCGTCTGGAAATATAAAAGATACCGCCACTGCCCTATTTGTTTTCCAGGTCACCGTATATGCTTTTCCTGTCTCAAGTTAAAATGCGATAACATCACCTTCCACGAGGCTCTGGTACCCCAGGGTAACCACGCGGTCACCGCCAGCCAGGCCATCCCTCACCTCTACCTTGCCATTGTAAACCATCCCGGAGCGCACGGGCCGCCTGGCCGCGATATAATGGCTCCCGTTGCGGGTGGCCACATACACATACTCGCCATCGCTGCCCTTCAGCACCGCGCCAACAGGTACGACATACGCGGAGTCGCTGACGTAGTCCGCGATCTTGAGTACGACTACCTGGTTGGGGTAGTATGTGCCCTGATCCGTACTAAGCCTTACTTCCACGTTGAACGTCCTGTTGAGGGGGTTAATGGCCTTGCCCGAGTAATGTACGCGTGCATCCAGTTCATCCCCCGAATCCGGGAAGTAGAGCCGGACAGGATTGCCCTTGTTTACCTTGGAGATAAATGCTTCCGCGATTTCACCCGTTACTTTCAGGTCGCGGAGGTTCACCACCCGTGCTACCGGCACCCCGGGTGCCACTGTTTGCCCCTTTTTAACGAACACCCTGTCAACGGTGCCATTGATGGGGGATTTAATGCGCGTAAGCTGCAATTGTTCCTCCAGGCCCGCGACCTGCCGTTCCAGCGATTCCTTCCGCGCCTTTGCATCGAGAAACTGAATCTCGCTGCCTATTTCCTGGTCCCAGAGATTCTTCTGCTTGTAATATACCGTTTGGGCCAGCTCATATTGCGCACGCACAGACTCGAGGTTCTGCCTGATGGCCCGGTCATCGACTATCGCCAGCGCCAGTCCTTTCGACACTCGCTTTCCGGCTTCCGCCGGAAGCGAAATGATGGTGCCCATCGTTTGGGCGCTCAGCGTAACATCCTCGTCTCCTTCCACCTTCGCCTGCACTTCGATATAGTGGCTGAAGGTGGTGGGCCTGATATCTGTCACTACCACGTTGCGCGACCGCTTTGCGGCAGTGTCACTGGCGGCGATCTCGGCTTCCAGCTTGCCTATTTCCTGCCTGATCCTGGCTTCTTCCTGTTTTAGATCCTGGAGCCGCGACACCGGATCCTCCGGATTGCCGCATGCGGCAAACAGGATCAGGAATGTAATTCGCGTTTTATTCATATGCAATTGGTTCGTTTAATCAGTAAGCCATGACTCCCAACCCGAATCCGGGCAGCTCATTCACTTTTCAGCAGGGTGCCCATTGCCTTTTCATATTTCATCCTGGAGACGAGGGCGCCATACAGGGCCTCGAAATAAAGTGTCTCTGCCTCACGGAGGGAAGTCTCTGCATCGACTACTTCAAGGTTGGAGCCAACCCCCTGCTCGTACTTGATGCCGCTGACCCTGACAACTTCCTCCGCCAGCTCCCTGTTTTTTCGCTGAGTTTCAAGTGCCGCAATGGCATTCACCAGCTCCGTGTGCGCCGTGCGCACTTCCAGGTCTATGCCATGTGCAAGTTCGCGCTCCAGGTTGTCGATCCGGGCCAGGCTGAGCCGGGCCTGCTGGATCCTCGCATTTTTCTGCAGCCCGTCGAATATCGGCAGCGTGACCTTTGCGCCTACCACCGAGGTGGGGTACCATCTTTCCCTGGTATCCAGTATGCTGAATTCGTTCCTGGAAGCGATGTAACTGAATGAACCGTACGCCGCCAGGCTCGGCAGGTACTGAAACCTGTTTTTCTTCAGGTCCATTTCATACAAGCGGCGATTCGTTTGCAGGATGTCAAGTTCGATCCTGTGGGCGGGCTGTGTCTCCAGGGCGGCCACCTCCGTTTCCACGGTCAGCTGTGACAGGTCTCCTGCCAGTTCCAGGCTGTCATCCGGGGCCATACCCATGATAAACTTCAGCATCCCGCGTCCGAGCACCAGCATCCTGATGCCGTTATCCCTTTCCGTGGCCAGGTTATTATATGTGACTTCGATCCTGTCCCGGTCTATGCGCTCCACGAAGCCGTTTTCGTGCATGGCCCGCGTTTCGTCCAGGAGTTTCCGGACCCGCCTTACATTAGCCTCAAGCAATGTCATACGCGCTTCGTTCACCAGGACCCTGTAGTAGGCCAGTTTGACCGCGGCGGCAGTTTCGATCCTTACCTGTTGCAGCGTTTTGCGCGAAAGGTCTTCGTAGGTGCGTGAGGCCTGAAGTCCCACGATATAAGAACCGTCAAATACGAGCTGTGTGGCGGTCAGCCCGGCAGATGAATAATACTTCTGACCGAACTGAACCGGGGCATAGGCCCCTGCTTCCCCGCCGAAAAATTCCGCCGGGACGAACGTGGTTGGAATCTCGAGAAAACGCTGCACGTCAAAAGAGGCTTCGACCTGCGGCAACCCGATGCCGGTTACCTCGTTTACCTTTTTCTTCGCGATCTTTTGATCGATCTGCGCATTGAGCACGGAAGTATTGTGCTCCAGGGCATAGGTGACCGCCTCCTGCAGCGTCATGCGGTGGACATTTTCCTGTGCCAGGGCCGGCAACCACAGGCATGCCATAACGGAGGTCAGTATCAGCCGGTTCATGCGTAAGCGGTTTTCCCGGTTTCGGCTTCCCGGTATCTTTCAATGAGTTTTAGCCCTTTAAGGGTCACGATCCCGTGCAGGTAATGATCCAGCAACGCAATCTGAACCTGCACGTAGTCAAACCGGTCCGGCGGAAATATTTCGGCGTTCATGCCAAGCTCCACCTGTTCGATCCGCAACCTGCTGAGTATTTGCACTGGCAATCCGGGCCTGTAAAGGTTTTCCCGGATGCCCCTTACCAGGTTCTCCTCCACCATGCCTCTCATCTTCCGCTCCTTGAAATCCCTGAAGGCTTTGTATGACCTGGGATGGTATTTCTTAAGATCATAGAACAACTTCGGATGCATGCGTGAAAAAATGCCCGAAAGGTATTTCATGATTCCGGTAATCTCGTGCACCGCATCCTTGCTTTCCCTGGTTATTCGCTCGCAACTCGAGAAATGGCCGGCCAGGTCACTGGTACAACAGGCATGCACTATCTCTTCCTTTTCACTGAAACACTTATAAATTGTTTTCTTGGAGATGGCGAGATGCCGGGCAATATCATCCATGGTGATACTGCGAATCCCGTACCGGTAAAACAGCTCGTGCCCGGCTTCCCGGATCCGGTCACGTGTAGCATTCAAGTCGTCGCGTAACATGTTTTTAAGCAGGGCGGCAAAACTATGGAAACTTAAATCGTCTTGCAAGTTTCCGGGACCAGGGACAACATGACCATGTGGGCAAAAAAACCCGGCTGCCAATGGCAACCGGGCGGTTCTTGAATATTTCCGGTAATCCGGATTATTTCAGCTCCATGGTGACGTTATTCTGTCCACCCTGGGAGTTGATCACTTTTGCGCTGAGCTTCCGGTCTGGCCCGGTGCCATCGAGCCGTACCATGCCCGTGCCTGATAGGCTGTTGGCATTCTTCCCTGCATCCCTGTCAATAAAGGTGAAGCATATGAGCCCCGTTGGTCCGGGAAAGCAGATCTCCACAACCGGTCCCTCGTATTTGATACTCAGGTTGCACTTCTCGCCAAAATGCATCTCGCCGGTCCCGAAGTTAAAATGCTCCCCGCAGGCATTGTTGGAGGTCACATGCACGGAAACAGTGCCATCATTGTTTTCCCTGTAATAGTCATTGCCGTCAAGATCGGTATCGAAGGAACCCAGTTCACCGCCTACGATGACCGGCTGGGGTCCTGTGGTGTCGATGACCAGGTCCTGAATCACTCCGCAACCTCCAGATGTGTTGAACGGCATGATGAACCTGCTCCCCTTGGCGTTGGCACTCTTCTGCACGTAAGGCTGAATGGCCTTCGCAGACGCCACATTGGTTCCGGGATCCTTCAAAAGGCTAATCAGCGACTCACTGTTTCCCGTTTCTCCCGCATTGCCGCCAGGCAATGTTTCCGACTTCCCGCAGGACATCATTCCCGGCACGATCAGTGCAGGGCAATTTTACTCCATTATTTTATAGTTGGCTGTATGTTAAGGGTTTGAATTGGTCGCTATAAAAGTACGGTAAACAAGCCTTTCCAGTCATGTATTTTGCTTGATAATTCAGTCCAACCGGCCACACGGTGCGCCGGCTTTCCCTACCGCACCTTGTTTTCCCTCAGCAGCACACCGTTCTTGTATTCGCGGAAGCCGACCACGGCTCCCTGGTCGTCATATACCTTCCATGTTCCCTGTTCCTGGTTCCGGCTGAATGCGCCTTCGGCTTCCAGGTTTCCGTTGTCATGAAATGTCCGTGCAGGGCCTTCAAGCACCCCGTCCCGGTAAGTATATTCAACTGACAACAACCCGCTGGGGTTGTACCATTTCACAATTCCGTCCTTCTTTCCGTTTTTGAATACCGCTTCCTCCTGGGGTTTCCCGTTCTCGAAAAAGACACTTCGGCGACCTTCCAGCACCCCGTTAATGTATTGCTCTTCCAGTCCTTTGACTGTACCGCTGTGGTACATGATCCTTCTCCCGTGCAGCTGCCCGTCCCGGTAGTTTTCTTCGGACACGATACAACCCGTGGCATTGAACGAATACCTGATCCCGTCAAGGGAATCGCCCTCGTATTCCGCAAGGCTTTCGAACAGACCAATATTATTCCAGCTGCGCCAGACGCCCGATCGTTTCCCTTCAACCAAAAATCCCTTTTCGACCGTAATGTCATTCCCGTTTCGAACCGTACACAGCACCCGCAAGGTGTCATTGGGATCCGGTGTGAACAGGCTGTCGCGATCCAGGAAATTGCGTTGCGCGGCAAGGGGAAGGCTCCATAAAATGGTGAGCAGAATGAACAAAGCCTTTTTCATATGCTGGCGTTTAAATCTGAGTATGCAAAGTTTGTTAATCGCGTGGTCATTGACAAGCACCGTGTAAGGCGGGGCTTGCTTATCTTCGCGGTAAAAGCCGTATATTATGAAGGTGGATGCCTTGGATGCGATTTCTCCCGTCGACGGGCGGTACCGTGAGAAATGCGAAACACTGGCCCCTTACTTTTCTGAAGGGGGCCTGATCAGGTACCGCATCCGGGTGGAAATTGAATACTTTGTGGCCCTTTGTGAACTTCCCATACCCGAGCTCAGGGGGGTCAGCAAGAAGAAAATTGCCGGGCTGAGGAATATTTACAGGAACCTGGACACACAGGGGCTGAAAGCGGTAAAAAAAATCGAGAAGACCACCAACCACGATGTCAAGGCGGTGGAGTATTTCCTTAAAGCAAGGCTTGAAAAACTGGACCTGGGAAAATATGCGGAGTTCGTGCATTTCGGGCTCACGTCCCAGGACATCAATAATACCGCCGTACCGCTGTCCGTAAGGGATGCCATCCGCGAGGTATACCTGCCGCTCATGGATACCCTGCAAAAGAAGCTGTCATCGCTCGTACGCTCCTGGAAGGATATTCCCATGCTTGCGCATACGCATGGCCAGCCCGCTTCCCCCACGAATCTGGGCAAGGAAATGGCTGTATTCGTTGAACGCCTGCGTTCCCAGCTTGACATGCTCGCCGGGGTACCGCATATGGCCAAATTTGGCGGCGCCACCGGGAATTTCAATGCGCATGTAGCCGCCTACCCGGGTATCGACTGGCCGGCTTTCGCCGATGGATTTATCAAAGGCATGGGTTTGCGCCGCACAAGGGTAACCACGCAGGTAGAACCCTATGACCATCTGGCCGCGCAGTTTGATGCCATGCGTCGCATCAACAATATCCTGACGGATCTGTGCAGGGACATGTGGACCTATATCTCGATGGAATATTTTACCCAAAGCATCCGCAAGGGAGAAACGGGATCCTCCACGATGCCTCACAAGGTTAACCCCATTGATTTCGAAAATGCGGAGGGCAACCTGGGCATGGCCAACGCATTGTTTTCCCATCTTGCCGACAAGCTTCCCGTTTCCAGGCTTCAGCGGGACCTGACAGATTCAACCGTACTTCGAAATGCGGGTGTTCCCATGGCCCATACCGTCATCGCTTTAAAGTCCCTTTTGCGCGGGCTCGAAAAGGTAAAGGTGAACCGAAAGGCCATCGGGCATGACCTGGAATCAAACTGGTCCGTTGTGGCGGAAGGTATTCAGACTGTGCTGCGGAGGGAAAGGGTGGAAAAGCCCTATGAAAAACTGAAAGTGCTCACGCGGAAAAACCAGGCGCCCGGCCGGGAAGAAATTGCATCCTTTATAAATGGCCTTGACCTCCCTGACAAGGTAAAGAAGGAGCTACTTGCCCTGACCCCGTTCAATTACACCGGAGTCACCGTCACGCGCTGACTTGTCCCGCTCCAGGCCCCGGTAATCATGTTCGTCAGTGGGTTCACTTTTATCAGAAACGGAATCAGGTATGATTACCCGTTCCTCGAGTCCATTCGTTCCGCCCTGGATTTGTGTGATGAGTACATCATCATGGCAGGACGGTCTGACGACGGTACACGCGAGGCACTGGAATCACTGGATTCGGGAAAAATACGTGTAATCGACAGCGACTGGGATGACACGCTAAGGGAGGGCGGCCGGGTCCTGGCGGCGGAGACCAATAAGGCACTGGACCGGGTTAACCCCAGAGCGGACTGGGCCTTGTATCTCCAGGGCGACGAGGTCATTCATGAAAAGGACCATCCGGCCATCCGGCAAGCCATGCAAAAGCACAAGGAGAATCCGGCTGTTGAAGGCCTGCTTTTCAGCTACATTCATTTTTACGCTTCCTACAAGTATGTAGGGGACTCGAGACGATGGTACCGAAGGGAGATCCGGGTGGTCCGGAACGACCCATCAGTCCGCTCATGGAAGGACGCACAGGGATTCCGGAAGGACGGGAGAAAACTCCGGGTCAAACCCGTCCATGCAGGGATTTACCATTATGGCTGGGTGAAATCTCCCGCCACCCAGCAGCTGAAACAAAAGTACTTCAACAGGTACTGGCATAACGATGCCTGGCTTAAAAAACACGTGGGCGAAGGTCTCGATTATGATTACACGTCGATTGACAGCCTCGTGCCGTTTTCAGGCAGTCACCCTGGGGTCATGGCGGAACGTGTGGCCATGGACCCTGGCATGCATTTCAATCCCGGGGTCAGGAACTTCAGTCTTAAAGACCGGTTCCTGTACGCCATGGAGAAAAAAACCGGATGGCGGCCCGGGGAATACAGGAATTACGTGGTTATTTGAGTCCCGTGGCGAGAATGTCGGCCATGTGGGCAAACCGCAGGGACGGTTCGTCCCCGGGGCCGGGAACCGTTTCCGCTTTCCGATGAAGCGTATTCTGCAAATGCATCAGACATCCCCATTCATTTGAAACCAGGTGCGTGGCACCGGTCTTCCGTATCTCGTCAGCCTTTCGTTCAGCCATGGTGACGGCGAGCTTTTCATTACGGGTTGCGAACGTGCCGCCCCATCCGCAGCAATTCACCGCATCCGGAAAATCGAGAAGGGTAAGGCCTTCCACATGATGCAGCAACCTGAGTGCTGCACTGTTCCCGGTACCGGCGGGAGCCGGGCAGGCGCCCTGAAACACGGCCGCGGCCTCGAACTTCGCATTCAGCTTTTCCACACGCATCACCTCGACCAGGAATTCAGTAAACTCGTAAAACTGTCCCCGCAGCGCCTTGTACTCGTTATGCAGAACAGAATTATGAAAAAGGTCGCTGTACAGGTTTCGGATCATATCCGTACAGGCAGTACCGCAGGAAACGATATACCGGTCGTGCTGAAACTCCTTGATCATTTTTGTCCCCGCTTCCTTGCATGCGTCACGATAGCCGTCATAAAAAGCCGGCAGTCCGCAACATGTCTGGTCCACGTTGTAATTGACCGCACAGCCGGTGGACTCAAGAACCTTAACCATGTTCATGGCAGTCCCGGGGAAGTACTGGTCTACGTAGCAGGGGACGTGTATGTCAACGATCATGATGTTGCTTGCGAAATAACGAAATAGACCGGGAAACGAACCGGAAAAAGGCTTTCTTTGAAATGGAAAAACCGGGACGTGAAATTCATCCTCTATATCTCCGGACGTTATTTTCTTGCACGGAAGCCCAGGCACATGATCAACGTCATATCCTGGATTTCGATGGCAGGCATGGGGATCGGTACGGCGGGGCTGGTTGTCGTCTTATCCGTATTTAACGGATTCAGCGACCTTATCAAGGGGCTTTATGACACCTTCGACCCGGATATCAAAATAACGGCTGTCGAGGGGAAACGCTTCGACCCGGAAGCTGCCGGTGCCGTCGCCACCCTGCAAGGCGTGGCGCATGTCAGCCACACCCTGGAGGAGCATGTGCTTGCCAAATACAGGGACCGGCAGGCCATCGCAACGGTTAAAGGGGTGGACGGGAACTTCAGGCACACATCGGAAGTCGAACAAAGGATAGCTGAAGGCGCCTACGTGCTCGAGGAAAATGGCAGATCCTATTCCCTGGTAGGAACCAGCCTGGCATATACGCTCGGCATGAACCTGGACGATATATTCAGTACCATGAACCTGTATGTGCCCAGGAAAGGGCACCGGGCGGTCACGGTCCCGGAACAGGCTTTTACCAACCTGGTGATCCGGCCTGCCGGTGTGTATGCCATCCAGCAGGATTTTGATTCCAAATACATCCTGGTGCCGCTTTCCTTCGCGCGCGAACTCATCGGAGAGCCCCGGATGGTCAGCGCACTGGAGGTTGCCGTTGCACCCGACGCGGACGAGCAGGCCGTCAGGGACCGGATTTCAGCGGCTGCCGGTGATCGCTTTCACGTTCGTGACCGTGTGGAACAACATGAATTCCTCAACCGGATCTTCAACTCGGAAAAGTGGGCCATCTATATCATCCTGGGCTTCATCCTGCTGATCGCCGCCTTCAGCATCGTGGGTTCCGTCACCACCCTGGTTATCGAGAAGAAACAGGATATCGCCACACTGCTGGCCATGGGTTGCAGGCTGCAACGGGTTCGCAGCATTTTTCTCATCCAGGGAACACTGATCGCCTGCACCGGCGGAATAGCCGGGCTGGCCATCGGCGGATTCGTGGCATGGCTGCAGCAGCGTTTCGGGCTGGTCAGGATCGGCAACGAAGGGGAGTTCCTGGTGGACGCCTACCCTGTGGCCCTCCAGCCATCTGATTTTCTGATTTCATTTCTATTGGTGGCAGCCATTGGCTTTACCCTGTCCTGGCTAACGGTAGGCCGCGTGATCAGGGACGAAAGGGTTATTCCCGCGCAGGTATAGCAGGCAAGGGGAAGGTTATGCGTTAACCGCGATCAAAGTAAAGTGAATGGTAATCCGTCATCCAGGGAGACAGGGCATGACGCATGGCATGAATAGCGAACTGCGAACCTATACTGGCATCAGCGCTTCATCCCTGATATGCGTTTGCCGGCGGTCCGGACCCGTGGAAACGATTGAAATGGGCTTGCCGAGGGCTTTCTCCAGGAAGGCAATGTAACGCTCCAGCATTTCGGGGAGTGGCGCTGTTACATCCTCTTCGAGATTCCAGCCGGGCAGGGTTTCGTAAACAGGATCGATGGGCACTCCCAGGTCGAACGGAATACGGTCCGTACGCCTTCCACCGGACATGTAATGCGTGCATACCAGAACCGATTCGAAACCGCTCAGGACATCAGGCTTCATCATGATCAGCCTTGTCACACCGTTGAGCATGATGGCATACCGGAGGGCAGGCAGGTCCAGCCATCCGCAACGCCGGGGCCGGCCGGTAGTGGACCCGAATTCATTCCCGGCTTTACGCAGGCGGTCGCCCGTTTCGTCGCTGAGTTCAGTGGGAAATGGGCCGCTGCCAACCCTTGTGCAGTAGGCTTTGAATATGCCGTATACCTCACCAATGCGGTGGGGCGCAAGGCCCAGTCCGGAGCTGGTGGCTGCCGTAATGGTATTGGAGGAAGTTACATAGGGGTATGACCCGAAATCGATATCGAGTAACGCGCCCTGTGCCCCCTCGGCCAGCACCGAACGGCCTTCATCCAGCATCTGGTTGATCTCGTACTCACTGTCAATAAATTTCAGGCCCTTCAGGGTCTCGATACCCGACAGCCATTCCTTTTCCAGCGGGGCGAGGTCATACGCGTATTCGAACTGATTGAGCATTTCCCGGTGCTTGGCTACCAGGTTCCCGTAGCGTTGCCTGAAATCCGGGCTTTCGATATCACCGGCACGTAATCCGTTTCTGCCGGTCTTGTCCATATACGCCGGGCCTATGCCCTTTAACGTGGACCCGATCTTTTCCTTGCCCTTGCTGGCCTCCGAGGCTGCATCCAGCAACCGGTGCGTGGGCAGGATTAAATGGGCCTTCCGGCTGACGTACAGGTTGTCCCTGACATCGATACCGCGTTCCTTCAGTCCGTCTATTTCCTTTTTCAGTACGGCGGGATCTATGACCACACCGTTCCCGATAACATTGGCCTTTCCTGGATGGAATATGCCTGACGGAATCGTGTGAAGCACATGCTTGATGCCGTCGAACTCAAGTGTATGGCCCGCATTAGGTCCACCCTGAAACCGTGCAATCACGTCATATCTTGGTGTGAGGACGTCCACGATTTTTCCCTTGCCTTCATCTCCCCATTGAAGACCCAGCAATACGTCTGCTTTCATGATTCTAGCTGATTACCTGCCTGGCACGATCAGGCAAATGAGCCTGCAGCCTCCGCCTCGGTTTCCTTTACCGTAAAAATACTGTTCAGCTTTGTTACGGTCAGGAGGCTGTTAATCTGTTCCGGAATATGGCAGATGACCACCTCCCCGCCCGACTTCCTGGCAAGGGTGAGTATGTTCAACAGCACGGTAAGGCCGGTGCTGTTCATATACCTGAAATCAGTCAGGTTAAGCACAAACCTGGTGGTGTCCTTGAGCACCAGGTGCTGTACATCATCAATCAGGCTGACGGCTTGTCCCTTTTCGATCAGGTTTCCTTCCAGTTTCACCGCACAATATCCCGGCTTTTCATTGATCTGATAGTTGAATTCCATATAGTGGAAGTTAGGTTAAGTTTTTCAATCGATCCTGGTTACTGACAGGATGCCTTTCAACTGCTGCAATTTATGCATCAGTTTCTTAAGATGCTCGGTATCGTGGACAAAAAGCATTATGGTACCCTCGAACAGTCCATCCTGACTTTCAATGCTTATAGATCTCATGTTCACTTTCAGCTCGCTGGAGATGATTTTCGTGATGCTGTTCACCACACCCACATCATCCGCACCTGTAATACGAATGCCGGCCATGAAAGCGATCTGCTTCTGGCCCGTCCATCGCGCCTTCACGATCCGGTAGGCGTAATTTGACATGAGCTGAATCGCGTTTGGGCAGTTGGAGCGGTGGATCTTGATCCCCTCGTTGATGGTGATAAAGCCGAACACCTCGTCGCCCGGAATGGGATTGCAGCACGGGGACATCTTGTAGTCAATCTTGTCCATGTTTTCCCCTATCACCAGCGCATCGCTCGTTCCCCGCACCTTGCGGACCATATCCTCGAACGACGGTTCCTCCTTCCTGGGCCTGAGCTTGGGCCTGGGCTTGATCTTGCCGCTCAGGACGTCGCCAAGTTCCCTGAGGTCCAGCTGGTCCGTGGCAACTTTGTAATACAGGTCCGTGGGAGACGGGCACTTGAAATGAAGCAGCACGTTGTTCATATTGATTTTCTGCAACGATGTCTTCAGCTGCCTGAGCCTGCGGTCGAAAGTTTCCTTCCCGAACTCCGCTGTCTTCTTGCGCTGTTCCTTGAGGCTGGATTTGATCTTGGACTTGGCCTTTGCGGTAACCGCGAAAGTCAGCCAGTCTTCCTTTGGAAACTGTTTCGTCGAAGTGATGATCTCGACCTGGTCACCGCTGTTCAGCTCGTGTGAAATAGGCACTAGCTTATGGTTGACCTTGGCGCCTATACACCTGGAGCCCACATCGCTGTGGATGTCGAAAGCAAAGTCAATGGCCGTGCTTCCTGAAGGAAGCGTTCGCAGTTCCCCTTTGGGTGTAAACACAAAGATCTCCTCCGCAAAAAGATTCAGCTTGAAGTCGTCAATAAAATCAAGTGCATTGGCCTCCGGATTCTCCAGGATCTCGCGGATCTTACCCAGCCACTCGTCAACCGCGCTTTCCGACGCGGACTCCTTGTATTTCCAGTGTGCGGCGTACCCCTTTTCGGCAATATCGTCCATGCGCCGTGTGCGAATCTGCACTTCGACCCATTTACCCGGGTTGCTCATCACGGTGGTATGAAGGGCTTCGTAGCCGTTGGCCTTCGGGGTCGAGATCCAGTCCCTCAGCCGGTCCGGATTGGGCACGAAAAAATCCGTGACGATCGAGTACACCCGCCAGCAGTCTGCCTTCTCCCGCTCTGAGGGGGTATCGATTATAATCCTGATCGCAAAAAGATCATATACCTCCTCGAACGGAATTTCCTGCCGCTTCATCTTATTCCAGATGGAATGGATTGATTTGGGCCGGCCCTTGATCTCGAATTTCAGCTTTTGCTTTTTGAATTCCACGCCGAGCGGCTTGGTAAACTCACTGATAAACCGGTCCCGCTCCTTCTTCGTGGCCTGGAGTTTCTCGTTGATCTGCTGGTATATCTGCGGTTCCGTGTAGCGCAGGGCCAGGTCGTCCAGTTCGGTTTTAATGGCATAGAATCCCAGCCGGTGTGCCAGCGGTGCATAGAGGTATGCAGATTCACTCGCGATCTTCACCTGCTTTTCCCTGGGCATGACTGCCAGGGTTCGCATGTTGTGAAGCCTGTCGGCGAGCTTGATCAGGATCACCCGCACGTCATCGGAAAGCGTGAGCAGAATCTTGCGAAAATTCTCAGCCTGAATGGAACTCTTGTTGTCAAAAACGCCGGCAATCTTGGTCAGTCCGTCAATGATGCGTGATTCCTTTTTTCCAAAAAGGCTTTCGATGTCCTCCAGTGTGAGGTCAGTATCTTCCACGGTATCATGAAGCAGCGCGCAGATGATCGAGGTGGCGCCCAGGCCTATTTCGGCAGCCACGATTCTCGCCACTGCCAGCGGGTGGTAGATGTATGGTTCCCCGGAGCGGCGGCGCATACCCCGATGCGCCTCCAGGGCTGTATTGAAGGCCAGCCTGATCCGTTTCTTTGCCGCGGGTCCCACGGAAGGCTTGCACGCCCTCAGCAACGAGCGGTAACGCTTGAGGATCTCCTTTTTCTCCTCTTCGGAGTCACGGGCGATGGTATAGGCCGGAGGGGCCTCCTGCGCCACGGCGGTCTTCCTGGGATCAGCCATAACTTAAATCTATCCCACGATACATGGGTTTGCAATAAAGTTAGGAAAAATAGCAGGCACTCTCAGGCAACAGCCTTTTTCTTTTTCAGCGCCAGCAGTGAAAAGTCATCCGGGTGCCTGCGGATGGTATTCCGGAGCAGGCCAAGTCCGGTGATCTCCATTTCCACGACATCATTCTCCTGAAGCCATTGCGGCTTATAATTGGGATCCTTCAGCTTGCCGGTACCGTTCAGTTCGAGGAAGCAGCCCGTGCCTACTGTACCGCTGCCAATCACGTCACCGGGCAGCACCGGTGTACCATATGCACAACGTTCAATGATCTCGGCAAAGGTCCAGTCCATGTCCGCTGCATTGCCCTCGGAAACCTGTTTTCCGTTCACCTTGCAGGTCATGGATAGTTTGTAAGCCCTTCCCGTATGTTCTTCCTTCGCGGAAGTCAGGTAAGGTTCAAGTTCATCCGGTGTAACGAGACTGGGCCCGATAACGGTGGTGAAATCCTTGCCCTTGGCCGGCCCCAGGTTCAGCTTCATCTCCTCCATCTGCATCAGCCGTGCGCTCATATCGTTCATGATCGTATACCCCGCGATATAGGAATCGGCTTTTTCAGCTTTAACATTCAGGCCCTTCCTTCCGATGACAGCAGCCCATTCGAGTTCGAAGTCGAGCCTTTGAAAATGATCCGGCATACAGTATATGTCACCGGGGCCCTGTATGGCATTGTGGTTTGTAAAGTAAAAGACCGGGTATTCGTCGAACTCGGGAATCATGTCCACGCCCCGGTTCCGGCGCGCTGCCGCCACATGCTGCCGGAAGGCATAGGCATCGCGGCATGAGGCAGGACGCGGTACCGGTGCCAGCAGGGATACCTCATTCACCGGCAGTCCGTTACTGTCCAGCGAGCCATCGCTGATGGCGTTTTCGACCTCACGGGCCCGGTCCATCATGGCCTCGCCCGCCTCCAGGAGACCCATCATGGTTACGGGAAAATCTGCGATCCCCTTTTTAGCTGCCGCCTCTGCCAGGGGGTGGATGGAATCCCCGATCCAGAGCCCCAGCTGTTCCTTTTGACCGTGAGAATAAGTTACCAGTTTCATGTGTCCTTGTTTTCGTTCCACGCAAAATTACAAAACGAGTCCGGCCCGACGCTTTGCTCCAGCCTGTGCCTTCCCGGGGCCTTGCTATATTTGCAGCCTTTTTTACCCCCATGGACACGAGCAATTCAGCGGTATCCGGGCGGAGGACCTTCGCCATCATCAGCCACCCGGATGCCGGGAAAACGACTCTCACGGAGAAGTTTCTCCTGTTCGGCGGGGCGATCCAGGTAGCAGGTGCGGTCAAGTCCAACAAGATCCGCAAGACCGCCACTTCCGATTTCCTGGATATCGAAAAACAACGTGGAATCTCGGTAGCCACCAGCGTGATGTCTTTCCGTTACCGGGACCTGCAGGTCAACCTGCTCGACACGCCTGGCCACAAGGATTTTGCCGAGGACACCTACAGGACCCTCACTGCCGTGGACAGCGTGATCCTGGTGGTCGACTGCGTAAACGGGGTCGAACCCCAGACCGAGAAACTCATGGAGGTGTGCCGCATGCGGAAGACACCCGTCATCATCTTCATCAATAAGCTGGACAGGGAAGGACAGAATCCTTTTGACCTGCTCGACGAGATCGAACAGAAATTAAATATTAAAGTTCGCCCGATGAGCTGGCCCATCAGCATGGGATTTACCTTCAAAGGGGTTTACAACCTGCATAAGAAAGGGTTGTACATGTTCGATCCCGGCAAGAAGGTCACGGAAGCCGACCTGTTGCCCATTGAATCCCTGGAAGACCCGTTGCTGGATGAAAAGGCGGGAAAGCATGCCGCGCAACTTCGTGAGGATGTGCACCTGGTTGATGGCGTCTACGGCGGTTTCGACAAGGAGGAATACCTGAACGCGGATGCTGCACCGGTGTTTTTCGGCAGTGCGCTCAACAATTTCGGCATAAAAGACATGCTGGACACTTTTGTGGAAATTGCACCGCCTCCGGGTTCCCGTGAAGCGCAGGAACGCATCGTGCAGCCCGATGAGAAACCTTTTACAGGCTTTATATTCAAGATCCATGCAAACATAGATCCGCGGCACCGCGACCGCATTGCATTTGTCAGGGTATGTTCCGGGAAGTTCAGGCGCGGCAAGATGTACCATCACACCAGGCTCGGGAAGGCGCTCCGGTTCAACAACCCTTATTCATTCCTGGCCAGGGAAAAGAACGTGGTGGATGAAGCCCTTCCGGGCGATGTCATTGGACTGTACGACACCGGGAACTTCAAGATTGGCGATACGCTCACCGAAGGGGAGCACCTGCAATTCAAGGGCATTCCGAGATTTTCACCCGAAATATTCAGGGAGGTGGTCAACGCGGATCCCATGAAATCCAAGCAGCTCGACAAGGGTACCGCACAGCTGACCGATGAAGGGGTGGCCCAGTTATTCACCCATCCGATGGGTAGCAAGAAAATCATCGGGACGGTAGGCGAATTGCAGTTCGAGGTGATCCAGCACCGCCTGCTCAATGAATACGGGGCGTCATGCAAGTTTGTACCGCTAAATGTTTATAAAGCTTGCTGGATCACATCAGACAATGCGGATAAGCTGGATGAATTTACCAGGTTTAAGATGCACCAGATAGTGTATGACAAGGACGGGCATCTGGTTTACCTTGCGGACAACAGCTGGATGCTTGACCAGATGATCAAGAACAACCCGGAGATTGAGTTTCATTTTACAAGCGAGTCGCTGTAACCCTCCTTACCAAGCCAATCCATTGTCCCTGAGTCCCACACCCGTCATTATAGGCGCAGGCCCGGCCGGCGCCACGTGTTCCCTGTTCCTTTCGAAACACGGCATCCCGCATGTCATCATCGACAAGGCCAGGTTTCCGCGTGACAAGGTCTGCGGAGATGCGCTCAGCGGCAAGGTACTGCCCGTGCTGAGGAAGCTGGATCCCGGCCTGCCGGGGATGCTGGCTGCCGAGCCCACGGTGCTGGGAAGCCACGGCATCGTATTCACGGCCCCGGGGGGCGGCTCCATAGAGATCCCGTTCAAAAGTGTAACGAGTAAAGTACAGTCAGCGCCTGGTTTCATTTCTCGGCGAACGCACTTCGACCACTTCCTCGCATCCCGCATCGACAACGGGTATGCCGACTTCCGGCAGGGCGCGGAACTTGCCGGTGTGGAATCGATCGATGGCGGGCTTGAACTGAAGATAAACGAGGACGGCAGGGAAATGACCATACAGAGCCCGCTGGTGATCTGCTGCGACGGTGACCGTTCAGTCATCGCAAAAAAATGGGGAGGCAAGAAGGTGGAACGGGCACACTACTGTGGTGGCATCAGGGCATACTACAAGGGAGTGGAAGGCATGCACGAAAGGAATTTTATCGAGCTGCACTTCCTCAAAGACCTGCTTCCCGGATATTTCTGGGTTTTCCCCCTGCCGGGAGGTTATGCCAATGTAGGCGCCGGCATGCTGTCGAAATACCTGGGCAGGAAAAAGGAAAACCTGCGTGAACTGATGCACAGGGCCATCGACCAGACACCGTCCCTTAAAAGACGTTTTGCGAATGCTCAGCTTGAAGGCAGGATCCACGGCTGGGGCCTTCCGCTGGGTTCACGCAAACGGCCGCTCTCCGGCGCCCATTTTCTTTTGTGCGGCGACGCCGGTTCGCTTATCGATCCCTTCACAGGTGAAGGGATCAGCAATGCCATGTTCAGCGGCATGCTGGCGGCCGAAACCGCCATGCAGGCCTTAAAAGAGAAAAAGTATGATGCGGCATTCCTGGAGCAGTACGATCAATCCGTTTATACGAGACTTTGGAACGAACTCAGGCTCAGCCATACGCTGCAGAAACTCTGCCGGTACCCATGGCTTTTCGATTTCGTCATCAACAAGGCCAACCGGAACCCCACCCTGCGGGACACGATTTCTTCCATGTTCGACGACCTGGACCTCAGGCAGACGCTGAAGAAGCCGTCATTTTATATGAAGTTGCTGTTTAATTCGAAATAGCAATACAGCGCACCGAACGCCACTGCACTGCTATTACAACTGCTTCCTCCTGCTCCCTGAATACATCTCGTAAACAATCTGCCTGCATTCGATCCTCCCGCTGAGCAACGGAATCAATTTGGCTCGATTAGAAATTGCTGATTCAGATTCCCCGATGACCCTGGTCATTGCAAGGCAAGAAGTGCTCAACCAAGTCATGAACCAGGGATGGTGCTACGTAACCGGTTGCACATAATAATCAGTCAACCTTCGGACTCCAATCCAAAATCATTAATCGTTAATCACCCTTCATATCCGTTTGCAGTTCCTGTGAACCCTTGGCAATGTTGACTATAATGATGAGATTGCCGCGCTCGTTCCTCCCAACGTATGTCGGGATGCACTCGCTAGCAATGACGGGATTGACTGACGCTCAACTACTGCTGCTACTCTTTCCTCCTGCTTCCTGAGTACATCTCGTAAACCATCAGCCGGCAGTCGATCTTCCCGTTGAGCAACGGGATCTTCCGTTTCGGGCTCAGGCGAATGGCTTTGGCCAGCATGCCGTGCGGCGCCAGCACGGCGCCGGTCTTTCCCCCGCAGCTGTTCTTCAGAAAATCCCCGATACCTGCATACACCGGTTTCAGCATCTCCTCTTCCCCCAACCTTTCCCCGTAGGGCGGGTTCATGATCACGAGTCCGGGCCCATCCGGTACGGGAGTCTCTTCGAACGGGCAGGTTTTGAAATCAATCAGCTCATCCACCCCGGCCCGGTGGGCATTGCGCTGGGCAGCACCAATAGCCGGATGGTGCCGGTCAGTGGCGATGATCCTGGCCGCCGGCTTTCGTACTTGCCCTTGCAGGGATTTTCGGAGGGTTGAATATTCCGCTGGATCAAACCCGCTGATATGCATGAATCCGAAGTTGTCACGCAACAGGCCCGGCACACGGCCGGTTGCCATCAGCGCCGCTTCCACTGCCAGCGTCCCGCTTCCGCACATGGGGTTGACAAGCAAGGTGTCTCCCTGCCAGCCAGTGGAGAGCAGGCAGGCGGCGGCGAGGGTTTCCTGCAGGGGCGCGGAAGTGGTCTCCTGCCGGTAGCCCCGCCTGTCAAGCGGCTCTCCTGAAGTGTCCAGGTAAACGGTGGCCCGGTTGTCGTTCCAGTAAACGAAAACGACCGTCCTGTTTTTCTCCTTCCCCGCATCAGGTCGCGATCCGTACTTATCCTTAAAATAGTCCGCAATGGCGTCCTTGCAAAGCTGGTTCACATACATGGAGTTCTTTGCCGCCGGGTGAGCGGCAAATGAGGACACGCTGAAATACCCCTGCCTGTCTATTATTTCTTCCCATGCCGCAGCGCTTTTCATCCCTTCGTACAACTGGTTGATGGAACTGCAGCGAAAACTCCCCAACCGGTACTGCACACGCCAGGCGGTCCGCAGGCATAGGTTCAGGCGCATGCAGTCTTCAAGCGTCCCCTCGGTTTCCACACCGTTCTTCCGTGTGCCATGCACCTCTTTCCCCATGGAACGCACCTCTGCAGCCAAAATGTCAGGCACATGCAATGCACACGTAATCAATATTTTATCCTGCTTACCCTTGAATTCCATTTTCGTTCGCCAATTGGTTTTTGAAATTTAAACATACTTCATTACCTTAGTCTGACGCAAGAACTGCAAAAACCTATACCTGATGTCACAGATCAAATCGGTTCTTGTCGGCAATAATCCGCTTTTGGTAATTGCAAGCGCGGCTCTGGCTTTTGCCGGCACGCAGTATTATTTCAGCCAGGATGTTACCGAGGTCTTTGCCGGCTTCATGTCCAAGATCCTCCTGCTACCGGTATATGTCTTCTCGTTCATTATAGAGCTTTTAGGCATGGGAAGTATTACGGGCCAGGTGGCTGTCATATTCGTGGTGCTGTTTATTTCCTATGCCTTTATTGTCATCTGCTGTTCGAAGGCGCTTGAAATAGCTGCCGCGAGAAGCCAGGCCAGGAAGGAACAGGGATCCTGACCAGATTATTCAATTTCAAAACCCGCCGTTTTCAGGTCGTCCCAGAATCCCGGGTATGATTTATTAACCGCATCAGGCCCTTCAATTCTCACCAGCCCGGCCATGGCCAGTGGTGCAAAGGCCATGGCCATCCGGTGATCATCATAAGTCTGCAGGACCTCCTGCGGCGGCCGGTAATTTGATTTAAGGGTATACCTGTCGCCATCCAGCTCAAGCCAGGCATTGACTTTCCGTAGCTCCGTGGCCAGTCCCGCCAGGCGGTCTGATTCCTTTAGGCGCAGGTTCCCGACACCCGTTATTTCCATGTTCAGGTTCAGGGCCGCTGCCAGGGTTATCATGCCCGGGGCCAGGTCAGGATGCTGACTGAAATCAATAGCCTGGTCAGGCATTGGTGATCCTGTTTTCCGGATAAGCACGCCTCCCTTCTCCTTACTGCTTTTCACGCCGAAGGCTGGCATCCACTCCATGAGCACCCTGTCACCCTGTACGGAACCGGGATCCAGGTCTGCCAGCAGTATCTCCCCTTCATTCGAAAGCGCTGCAATGGCGTACCATGCGGAGGCAGCCGACCAGTCAGCGCCCACCCGCACCTTTGCCGGGGCTTTCCATGGTTGCCTTGCAATTTTCAACTTATCGTCTTCCCAGGCGTGCCCGATTCCATACTGGCGCATGATTCCGAGCGTGAGATCCAGGTAAGGCCGGGATACCGCCTTTCCGGTTGCCTGGATGGAAAGCCCTTCCGGAAGGGTGGTTGCAATCATGGCCAGCGCGGACAGGTACTGGCTGCTTTCGCTTCCGTCAATGGTGACGGATGGCTTGCGAAGGGACGATTCGACAGGGATGACTTCCAGGGGCGGAAATCCCTCTTCCCTGACGTAGTTGAGCTTGAACCCAATGTCACGGAGTGCGGAAACCAGCGCCCCAACAGGTCGTTCGCACAAGCGTGGAGAACCGGTGACAACCTTGTTCCGGTTCAGCGCGCAGAAATATGCAATGAGGAACCGGAGACAGGTACCACAATCTTTGACATCAGCGGTCTTGCCACCGCGCTTCATGAGCTTTTCCAGCAGGACGGTATCCGCAGCGGCTGAAAGGTTAGCGATCTCAGTCCTGCTGCCAGACAGGCCATTCAGAATGAGGTGCCTGTTGCTTTCGCTTTTTGATCCCGGAAGGGATACGGTGGTCTTCACGACACCGGTTTCATGCTTTGCTGAATAATGGGTCAAGGTTGATTCAGTTTTCGGTTATAGGCATCCAGCGCCTGGACCATTTCCTGCCGGCTGATCACACAGCCCGTCCTGCACGTACCGATGCCATGGAGCAGCGACAAGCGCATTTTCCCCCTAATGTTTTTCTTGTCCTGGGCCATGTGACGCAGCATGCCGGCATAGTTCTGCTTCCGGACTGCAGGCAACGCGAAATGTGTCGCCATAAAAGAGGTTATTCTTGTGAGCTGGCCATGCGTAATCATACCCTGCCTGTATGCCGCATGGCTTTCAATAACCATGCCCGCGGCAACGGCCTCTCCATGCGTGAGGACTTTCATCTTCCTGCCCAACGAAACGGCTTCGAGTGCATGCCCGGCGGTATGCCCGAAATTCAGCACCCTGCGCCGTTCCTGCTCGTAAGGATCGGCACTTACGATGGCTGATTTTATACGTATCGAAAAACGTATCCAGGACAGCACGTTGCCGGGTGGTATGCTGTCGAGTCGTTCAAGCCTGTCGAATGTCCCGGCATCGGAGATCAATGCATGTTTGATGACCTCGGCAAATCCGGAGGTCAACTGACGTGCCGGCAGCGTTTCGAGGAACCGGTCGTGTATAATGACAGCTTCCGCACCACGGAATACACCCACTGCATTCTTTTGCCCATCCAGGTTGATCGCATTCTTGCCACCGATGGCGGCATCCGCCTGTGCCATCAGGGAAGTGGGCACGTGGATAAACGGTATGCCGCGTTTAAAGGTGGATGCGGCAAACCCACCCAGGTCGCACACCACCCCTCCCCCGACGTTAATCAGCAGGGCCTTCCGGTCGGCCCGCTGCGTCACCAGCGCCCGCCAGACCCGCT
Source organism: Bacteroidota bacterium (assembly GCA_024638565.1). Classification (GTDB taxonomy): domain Bacteria; phylum Bacteroidota; class Bacteroidia; order AKYH767-A; family OLB10; genus JAHEKC01. The sequence continues at coordinate 4,168 of JAHEKC010000034.1, read as the reverse complement.
GGCATGCCGCGAGGTCCTTGCTTCGCTCGCCTGCTGGTACCGCGACCAGCCGGTGGGCGGGAAGGTATGACCTGATCACGGGATAGCAATTTCGTGCCGTATTGCGGTCTGCCAGCACGGTCACGCTTGTATAGGACGGACATTGTTTCCGGAGCCAGTCGAGGCCTGCCTTGCCGTAGCGGACACGGCTGGTGAGGGCTGGCATTTTCAAAACGGGTTCACTCTTTGATCCCGGCCGGCGCATTGAGGATCTCTGTCTGCAGCCGGATGCTCTCGTTATGAATCAGGTTATAAAGCTTTCGTACGAAATCCTCATCAAGGCCCCGTCCCGAACCGGCGGGTATGCGGTCACGCAACACCTGCGCCCATCGCTCCAGCTGCAGAATGGTCACGTTGTTGTCGCGCTTGTATTCACCTATGCTCCGTACCAGTTCCATCCGTCTGGCCAGTGCTTCAATAAGTTTGTGGTCAACGTTATCGATCTTATCACGCAAAAGTTCAAGGGTGTTCTCGAATTCAACGTCGTCAATACGTTTGCTCCTGACCACGATGGATTGCAGCAGGGTAGCGAGATCTGAAGGCGTGACCTGCTGGTCGGCATCGCTGAGGGCCTGTTCCGGATTAAAATGCGTTTCCACCATCAGCCCGTTCATTTCCAGGTCCAGCGCTTTTTGGGCGAGCTGCAGGAGCAGTTGGCGGTTGCCCGCGATATGACTGATATCGCAAATTACCGGAAGTGCGGGAAGCAGGCGCTTGAGCTCAATCGGAATTTTCCAGTTGGGTGCGTTCCGGTATGGCGTTTTCGCATAGGTGGAAAATCCCCGGTGGATTGCTGCCATGCGCCTGATGCCGGCACGGTTGACGCGTTCCAGTGCACCTACCCACAGGGCCAGGTCAGGGTTGACAGGATTCTTTACCAGGACGGGAACATCCACACCTGACAACGCATCAGCGATCTCCTGAACATAGAATGGATTTACCGTGGTGCGGGCGCCCAGCCACAGCACATCGATCCCATGAGCTAGCGCCTCCTCCACATGCCCGGCGTTGGCTACTTCAACGGCCGCTGGCAGGCCTGTCTCCGCTTTTACCTCCCGAAGCCAAACCAGTGCCTCCGTACCCCGGCCCTGGAATGAGGCCGGCCGGGTACGTGGCTTCCATACGCCGGCCCTGAGGATCGAAACCTTACCCACCGCGGCGATTCCGCGTGCGGTTTCCAGCAATTGCTCAAAGCTCTCGGCCCCGCAGGGACCTGCTATGACGACAGGCCGGTCCATCCCGCACCATGAATGAAGCGGTTCGATGTCAAGCTCGGCGTGCATGTATCAAAAGTATGGAATTCATTTTTCCGTAACAGGCATGCGTGCTGTTTGGTTTCGCAGCCAGTGATCCGCAAGGACCAGGGCAGTCATCGCTTCCACCACCGGTACAGCCCGCGGGACCACACAAGGATCATGGCGGCCCTTGGCTTCCAACTCCGTTGCTTTCCCGTCGCGGGTTACCGTTTGCTGCTTTTGGGCAATGGTAGCAACCGGTTTGAACGCCACATTGAAATAGATATCGGCGCCATTGCTGATGCCTCCCTGTATGCCTCCGGACCTGTTGGTCCTGGTGGTAACCTTTTCCTTTTCGATTATGAACTCATCATTATGATCCGACCCGAACATGGACGCGCCTTCGAAGCCGCTGCCGTATTCGAAACCATGGACTGCATTGATACTTAGCATGGCCCTTGCCAGGTCGGCCTGCAGTTTGTCGAACACCGGTTCTCCCAGGCCGGCAGGCACGTGTTCGGCAACACACGTGATCACACCGCCAACAGAGTCGCCCCGGTCCCTCGCCTCCTCTATCAGCAATGCCATTTCCGCCGCGGCAGCCTGGTCGGGACACCGGACGGGATGTGCGTCTGTAGCTGACAGGTCCAGTTCCCTGAATGATTTTTGCAGGGTGACGGTTCCGACGCGCGATACATAGGCGCTCACCCTGACACCTTCCTGGTGAAGGAGCAGCCTCGCGACTGCACCCGCGAGCACACGGGTAGCCGTTTCCCTTGCCGAGGCCCTTCCCCCACCCCGGTGGTCGCGAATCCCGTACTTGGCCTCGTAGGTATAATCCGCATGGGAGGGCCGGAAAAGATCTTTCATACTATCATAGTCCTGTGGCTTATGCCCTGTATTCATGATAACGGCCGTCAGCGGCTGACCGGTCGTTTTGCCGTCCATGATCCCGGATACGAACCGGAAACGGTCGCTTTCCTTCCTTGCAGTGGTGAGTCCCGACTGGCCAGGTCTCCGCCGGTCCAGTTCATGCTGGATAAAGTCCTCGTCGAGCAATAGGCCCGCAGGGCATCCATCCATAACAACCCCGATCATCTCACCATGGCTTTCACCAAACGATGTAATCCTGAAATGTTTACCAAATGAATTTCCGGGCATGGCGTAAAAATACGGTAATCGTTCTTCGGTAGCGGCCCTCGTTTCGCATGTCGTTGGTCGTTCTGCGTTCCGCTGTGCCAGCCGAATCATTCTGCTGACAGATCCAACCGAATGACGTATGAGGTTAACCGCAAGAGGGCCGCAACCGTACCACCTCACACTTGTGCCAAATCCAGGGGAGTAACATCCTTATAAACAATAAATCCAAAGATGACTAGTTTTGCCCCCATTGCCCAAGTGGCGAAACTGGTAGACGCACCATCTTGAGGGGGTGGCGCCAACAGGCGTGCGAGTTCGAATCTCGCCTTGGGCACTGATGCCGCATCGGAATGAATGCGGCTTTTTTTGTTGCCGGGACCGGTCACGTGATTGAATGCGCTTTTGTAAATTCGCATCCTGCTGATACAGCTGGTATCCGTAGGATTTTACCGGAACCCATTATTCTGGACGAAGTTGGTTCCTGATTGCGCAAGTGGCGGAATTGGTAGACGCGCAGGCCTCAGAAGCCTGTGGGGTAACACCCGTGGGGGTTCGACTCCCTTCTTGCGCACTGAACATTTTCGCCCCGGGCTTGTTTTGTTCTGTAGTAAACGCCTGGCATATTCCCTGATATGAAAAACTACGGATCCGTATTCGTTGTACTGCTGTTAATCTTCGCCGTTTTTCATGGGTGCAAGAAGGACGACTCGGAGGAAGACAAGGTCTTGTTCGGTGAAGTGTCGACCGCAAACCGGGAATACCGGAATGGTGCGGTGCTTTCCCCGAAGGGCAATAGCCCGCACGGTAATTTCAAGCTTAAATTCAACCTTGTGGCGTGGAATGCATTGGATTCAACCGGCGAACTCCCTTCCGGCTCGCAATTCCCCGAAGGAAGCATCCTGGTCAAGGAGGTGGTCAGCAGCGGGAATACCACCCTGTACGCCATCATGAAAAAGCAGCCATCCAGTGTGTACAACGGGAATGGCTGGCTCTGGGCAGAATATCATCCCGATGGATCGACCGCGATCAGCGTCACGAAAAAAGGAAATGAAGGGGGATGCGTGTCATGCCATTCTAATAACGTGAACAGGGACATGACGAATACGTTCGATCTGCATTGACCCTTTTCCTAGGTTACCCTTTTCCCGGCAGATTGCCATTGACGCATCAGGCTTGCGACAACTGATATGGTTAAAACAAAACACCTGTCAGCTTTCCGTAAACACAAAACCAATGCCTACTCTTTAAGTGCCTCCAATGCGTTTTCAAGCTTGATTCCACGGGAACCTTTTACCAGCATAAAATAACCACCAGGTTTTTTCGACTGAAGCCAATCCGCTGCCTGCTCCGCTGACGCAAAGGCCATGGATCCTGCCGGCAGATCACAGGCGGAAAACTCCTCGCCCACGAAAATACATTCGGAACCGGTGGCAGCGGCGAGGTTAGCAATGGCCTGGTGTTCCGTTTTCGAATCCGTGCCCAGTTCAAGCATATCGCCCAGGACCAGCATTCTATTTTTGTATTTCGGCCCGGGATCGCTTTCAGTAAAATTGGAAATGGCCGCTTGCATGCTTGAAGGGTTGGCGTTGTAACAGTCCAGGATGAGCTTATTGGCACCCAGCACTTCCAGTTGGGACCTGCTGTTTTCCGGAACATATCCTTCCAGGGCGGCATTCACCGCGTCCGGCTTCACCCCGTAGTGAACGGCCACACAGGCCGCGGCAAGCATATTGGGTACGTTATACAGCCCCGTG
>JAHEKC010000033.1 GCA_024638565.1 Bacteroidota bacterium | reverse complement strand
CGGCATATTGCTGATCCACGATTACTATGGCGGCTATCCGGGTACAAAGAAGGCGATGGACGAGTATTTCAGCGGCAGCGGCCTGCAGCCGGTGCCGCTGGGGGATAAAGCAGGTACTGCGGTTTTGATAAAGCAGGGTTCCTGATTATCTGATCAGGCCACCGTATTTTTCAACGTGATCATCCAGCAGGCAAAATACATTGTCATTCGCATGCAATGAGGTAAAGTCCTTAACCTCCTTAAGAAGCCCAATCGTGTCAGAAGTATTCTCAAGCTGGAAAAACCGGTAATCATTCAATTCACGGAGCAGGTGAAGGGCTGTTTTGCCATTCTCCGTTATCATCTGTTGATCTCTGACATATTCAATGCAGGCTACAGGAGCGCTTGTACCAGAGAATAGCCCTTTACCGCCCTTTACAACTTCAAGTTCGAATCCTTCCACATCAATTTTTATCAGATCGACGGCTTTCACTGATTGTTCTTCAAGTAATTTATCCAGTGTTTTCACTTCCACGATCTCCGAAGGATCCGAGTCTGCTGTTTTGATCATGGAAGGGCATACCTCATTATGGTAAATTGGAAGTGAGCCAGGTGCGCTCCCAAGCCCGATTTTAAACGTCTGGACGTTTTTAAAGCCATTCCGGGTAATCCCGTTGTCAAGGTCCTCAAAATACTTTCGGGTGGGTTCCACTGCAATCACAGCTCCATTTTCTCCAACGAGCTTTGAAGCGAAGAAAGACATCAGTCCTATGTTTGCCCCAACATCGACAAATATGCTGCCTTCCGAAAGAGCGCTTTTGAAGAAATTAAGCAACCCCATTTCGTAAAAGCCCAGGTAATAATAATCATACGCATTTTCGGGTCCGACCACCATGTCAAAGCCGAAAATTGTAGGCGTGTATTGCTTTTGTGTAAGCCGCGGAAGCTTGAGCCTGCTCAGGCGCCGGTACAACTTCCTGCTTCCCGGGAATCTGTACCGGTTAAAAAGCAGGTCAGCATATTTATGCCATCGCAGTAGCTGTGCATACCTATCCGGGGATGGAACGAGGACTTCCATAATGAGTGCTGGCAGGCAAAAAAAGGTAAAAAGCAGCGAACTTTGCTGTATAAAGCAGGTAAATCTACCTGACCATCAAATTGCCGGTAAATAGCCTTTCCTGGTTATTCCGAAAGACGGAGCAAAAGTAAGTTCCGCTGGCCAGCGGATCCACGGGCACAATTAGCCTGCCGTGGTTTGCATGGATGCTGGCACTAAACACCAATGAGCCAGTCGTGGAAATGATCTGTACCAATAAGTCGCCTGAGACCGGTTCATTAAGCGAAATTTCAAACGGACCTGTTACAGGGTTTGGGAATATAGTCCCGGCTCTGGATACTGCTCCGTTTTCATCTATGCCAGTTACATCGCAGAGACACCAGAAATCACTTTGGTCTATTCCTGAAGGATATGTGCTGTCTGCGCCGGTTCCAACATATGCACAATTTCCTATTGAAAAGGCCACGTTATGAATCCTGCCATTACCTGGATATTGAGGTATTGCAGACCATATGTCCGCTACGGGATCATATATATAGAAGTCATCATAAACGACCTGATGTGTATTGCCTAAACCAACGAATCCAAATCCATTAATTGAAAATGCTGCAGGACCGGTTCTGCCACCACCTGGCATGGATGTCATTTGCGACCAGGTATTTGAGGCGGGATTGTACCTCCAAAGATCATCAGAATAGAATGAAAACTGAACGCCTCCGCCTATAACGTATCCGAAATTTCCAACGGCAAAGCCTTTACATGCGGACCGGGGATTCCCTCCGGCATTGGCCATTTGGGTCCAGCTGTCATTTACCGGATCATATTTCCAGAAATCGTTCTTTGGCGGTGCATGCCCACATCCGACAAAAGCATAATTTCCTACCGTAAACGTGGCAGCGTCATACCGGCCACTGCCGCCAAAATTAGCTTTTTGTGTCCAGGAATTAGCTGCGGGGTCATACTCCCAGGTATCAACAAGTGCGGAAGGAGACCACCCGATTGTTACATACCCTTTGGATCCGATTGCAAAGCCAGAAGCACTGCTTCTGCCCGCTCCTGGTAAGGAGGCAACCTGTGTCCATGCGTTTGAAAGTGGATCATATTCCCAAAAGTCCTGGTAGTATGTATAATTTGACCCAACGTGCGTGATTCCGGAACCAAGGTAGCCTTTCTGCCCAATGGAAAATCCAATTGCGGCATACCTGGTACCACCGCCAAAGCTTGTTTTCTGAGACCAGACATATTGTTGAGCGGCTGCTGACTGGGCAAGTGCCACAATCAGGATGGTAGAAATGAAGCTTTTCATATCGGTCAGGTTTTGTTAAGTAAATGTATTGGAATATGCGGCAAAGTGTTCAGGGACCCTCAACTATTATTTTATTGATTTGCAATATGTTGATGTAAGCTCCTGCAATCAGCCCGGGCTCTTGCAGGATAGTGAATCGATATTGAGGAATGAAAAGGATAATGAAATAGCACTTAAATGCCTGATGGCATCCCACTATAAAACGAAACCAGCCGGTCGATATGATTGCTGAGCGCAATATATTTCCTATTGCCCTCGATATTCTTCAAGAGTTCATCATACCTAATGCCGCTGATTAATTTCCGCATGCGGTCGATATCTGTCTTTTCAATGGACAGGCCCATGCCATAGCGTTCCACGATCCAGCTCTGGAACACGATATCCCGCGACACGATGACCGGGATGCCGGCTTCCACGAAGTTGAAAAGCTTCAGCGAAGTGGAATATTTAAATTTTTCCCAGGAGTGCATGGTGTCCCTGAAGAAAAAGGGGATGAGGCCGAAGTCGTAGGAGCTGAGCTCCCTGGCAAGCTGCGACTGGTGCACCGGTTCATGGACGTGCAGGAATCGGTTTGATTGCGACAGCTGCCGGTATTCGTCCACATCGGCGCGAAACGTGCCCGGGGCGGGGTAGAGGTGCAGGTGGATGCCCTGGCGGGCGAACGATTCAGCTATATGGTGAAACTGGATGGTGGCGAACTGCCTCGAATCGCGGAAGGAGCCGGCCACCTCGCCCACGTAAACGACATGGAATTCCGCCGGGTTGAAGGAGCCCTGCTTTTTCTCGAATACATCGTCATCGCAGCATAGCGGGAAAAACAGGTTGGGTGGCTTGGAGAGCCCGTACCGGCGGTAGGCCTCCTGGAATTCCAGGCTGTGGGATACAATGCCGTCGGCCCGCGACAGGATATACCGTTCATGCGGCAGCTCGTGCCGGTACCAGCGGATGGACGGCTCCAGCCCGTAGTAGACCACCAGCACGTCCTGCATATCGTAGATGAACGGGGTCCTTACCGCTTTCCCGGCCACGGCGGGATAAAAGCTCTTGGGCCCGAAGGCATGGATCAGCCGGACCGGGCCAAGGCTGCGCAACACGCGGCGCAGGTGCCACGCATTGCGGAACAGGATCACACGGTCGAATGACGGGTTGCTGTACTTGCTTTTAAAGCCTTCACGATGGCAGACCAGGATGCTGTAAAACGCTTCCTGCTTCTTGTGCCATTTGACAATCCGGGCGATCCGCGGCGGCAGGTTCCCGCCCAGGTAAACGATCGAATTTCCGCCTGGCGGGGCCGGTTTGGCAGCAGGTACCCCGAGCATGTATAGCAGGAAGTCGGCCGCGGAAGACATGTACACCCGGCCAAACATCATGGCCTTGGCGGCCAGCAGCTTTATCTTTGCTTTGCTCATCAGGACGCTGAAACTAACAGGCGGCTATTAAAAACCGGCGGGAAAGTACAATTTTAACGGAAATCAAGGGTTTACATTTGGCTGGTTGCCCGAATTGCATCCGGGCCAGGCACGGTTACTCCGTACAACCGTTAATATGGGAGTCATTCAGCGGCAAAGCACCAAGAATTTTTTCACGTCCTATATCGGGATTGTGATCGGTTTCGTCAACGCCCTCATCATTCAACCCCGGTTTTTGACCCCCGAAGAGCTGGGACTCACCAGGATCCTTTATTCCTTTTCGTTGTTGCTTTCAACCGCGGTGCCCATGGGGCTTGCGAACATAGCAATCAGGTATTTCCCGTTATTCAAAAACCCGGGGAAAAGGCACAACGGGTTTTTCGGGTTTATGCTGTACGGTACTATATTAGGCTTCCTTTTTACAGCGGGCCTGGTTATGCTGGGCAGGACCCAGCTGATAGCCCAATACGTAAGCGGGTCCGAACTATTCGTGGACTATTTTCATTGGGTTCTCCCCCTGACATTTTTCCTGGCTTTTGTGACCCAGTTTAATGTATACTGCTATTCGTTGTATAAATCGACGGTACCGTCTTTTATTAATGACATAGTCGTTAAAGCCGGTGTAATCGTACTGGTCACGCTGTACTACTATGACCTGTTCGACCTTGATATCTATGTGCTGCTTTTCGTCATGCTCTATGGATTCCAGAATATTTTATTGCTGGCATATATATATTATGAAGATACGCCCGGCTTCAGGTTTAACTTGAAGCTGGCCGGTGAAGTTGGATGGAGAAATATGATTGGGTACGGGTTGGTGTTGTGGGTTGCATCGGTTTCGGCCACAGGCATGAAAGAACTTGCGCCTGTGGTACTGGGTGCCCAAATAAGCCTTGATAATGTTGCGATTTATACCGTAGCTGCATTTATTCCCACCCTGATAGAGGTGCCGTTAAATGCCCTGGATAAAATTGCCACGTTTAACATTTCCTCGGCGCTTGCTCACAAGCAAATGGGCACTGTAAAGGAGATCTACCGCAAATCCGGAAGGTATATGTTACTGATTGGTGGGATGCTGTTCCTGCTGATAAACGGAAACATAGACAGCCTGTTTATATTTTTGCCAGAACAATACAGGGGTGGGGGGGAAATTGTCTTTATTCTCAGTTTTGCGACATTTTTCAACATGTGCACGGGGTTGAATTCCCAAATATTGTTTTATACCGGAAGGTATTATTATGCTTCTGCTACAATGGTAGGTGCGGTAGTGCTAAACCTGATGCTGCAAATCCGGCTGATTCCTGAATACGGTATTGTGGGTGCGGCAATTGCCACCGCGATATCGGGGATGGCCCTGAATGTGATTAATACCGTAATTGTCCGTGTTCATTATCACATGCTGCCATTCGACGGGAAAACTATTTTTGGTTTATTGCTTGTTGCCATTGTGTATTTCGCCGACACCCTGGTGCCGCATATGACCAATCCATACCTGGACATTGCGTTGCACGGTACCATCATCACCCTCCTGTTTGCCGGTCCGGTCTATTATTTGAAAATGATCCCGGAGATGAACAGCGCCATCGCCGCCTGGTTCAGGCGAAGCTAGGCTGATCCTATTTCAGTTGACCCAGCATTTCCACGCACTTGACCCGGTATGAAACCTGGTCCGGGTCGTCCGGGTCAATTTTCAGTTTCAGCGCCTCCTGCAGCAGCATCCGGGCGGCATAACGGTCACGGTAATCCTGGTAGCGCATGTGGTAAGTGAGTGCCAACTCGTAGTAGTGAAATATGATGCCCGACTCCAGTTGTTTGGCGCGGGTGAAACAAACGATGGCGTCGAACCAGGTGCCGCCTTCCGGCCAGCCGCCCAGCAGGTTTTTAACCAGGAATTTCTCGAACGTAGAGATACCGGCGAACTCGCGGTGCCAGCGGCCCAGCACATGCCAGGTGCCGGCATGATCCGGCGCATGGCGCAGGATCCAGTCGCATTCCTTCCGGATCAGCCGGGCATTGTCGAGCTTCTGCCTGTTGGTGGCATTCTCCGTAAGGCGGCCAAGCGCGACCACGTAGGCATAATGCGCCGGCACGGAAAGCGAGTCGCGCGAGAGCGCCTTCCGGGCCAGCCTATGCGCATTGCCGTAATAACGATCTTGTTGCTTCTTATCTTGCAGTCCGTAGCCAAGTTTGGCATAGGCATAGCTGGCTTCCGACAGCCAGTCGGTGCGGGTAGAGTCCGTCCGCAGCAACCTGTTGAGCAGGTCCAGGGATGCGCGGAATTCGAACTGCCGTTTGTGCTCCAGCGCCCGCGCGAAAAGCGATTCATGGCTTTGCCCGGATCCCCGGGTGGGGAAGGCTAAAAGGGTAATAAGAGCTATTATGCTTATCCTGCTTAATCGAATCACAGCGCCATGCGGTTAATGAATGTTATTTCTCGTTCCCGAAGATAAAATTGTTTCACGCAAAGCCGCAGATGCGCAAAGCTGGTTGATAAGCCTAACGCCGACCGTTTACCCTGAAGCGAACTTTGTTCTGCTTCAGAAGCACTTTTATTTCGGTTCTTCCGCACTATCGGTCCTTAAAGCCTGCCGGCAGGCAGGGGGCGAGTAGCCGCGCACATTATTTTAACTGCCGACTGCCGCTTATTAATGGCAGTCGAAAGGTGACTCAGGAAACAAGATTCTTGAATTCGTATGTCCATGATTAAAACGCCCTGCTGACACCCAGCATCCACCTGAATTTGAAATAATCATCCTCCGCGAACGGCGGATGGTTAACGACCAGGGGCATGTCGAATCTAAGCGTAAACGGATTCACCGTTTCCAGCGGACCGAAAGACTTGATCGTAAATGCCGCGCCCAGGCCTGCATCAGCCCGCAGCTGGCCCAACAGCAGATCCTCACCGGGCCCATTCACGTTTATGACGCCCGCATCCCCGAACAGGTAAAGGTCCAGCTTTAGCCATTTGCGGAAGAGGGCCGGCTGGATGCTGAAAAGCCGCTCGAAGTCGATCTCCGCGTTGACGGATGCACCGGTAATCCCACGGTATGCGAAGCGGATTTCGCCTTCCACCTCCTCGGCGGCGAGGTAGCCCGCGTACCCGCGCAGGTTAAGGCCGCCGCCATGGTGGAAATGATTGACTTCCGCCCCGTAAGTGCCCACCCAGTCATTTGGGACCAGGCCACGGGAGCGGGTGAACTTGTCGTCCATCAGCTCCTCGGGGTTGGCACCGGCCAGGAACAGGGCTGATTCGTGAGGGGTGTGTGTCCCGGTGCCGTATTGCGCGAAGGTGCGCAAACGGAAATCGAAACGCCCAACGGCAATGGAATGGCTGACGTCGAGGAGGAGCTTCGCATAATCGTATGAACCGCCCACGGACGATGAGATGACCGAAAACCGCGCTTTGCCGTGGAGGCTGAAGCGCCGGTAATCCTGGCTGGCATGCAGCCGGACGGTGTTATTGTACAGGCCCGACTGCCATTCGCCCGGGTACAGGAGGTATTCCAGGTCATGGGTCGTGGCCCTGTACATCGAGACGAACTCAGCGCCAAATAAGCGTTTTTTCGACTCGTTGACGAACTCCAGGCCACCCTGGTAGCGGTTCAGGCCGTCGAGGCCGGTGATGGACATGTGCAGCCATACATCGGGTTGCCGGCTGGTGAGCGGCGTCTTGTACTTCAGCCTGTATGAAACCGCATCGTAACGGGTCAGGTCCACCGGTCTGTCAAAATCACCCTGGACCAGGCCCGTGTTCACCCATGTATCGAAGCTGAACTGGTGCAGGCGATTCATATACCCGCCTTCTAGGTGCAGGCCTGCTTTAAAGCCGTCGTAAGTGTTATACCAGATATCAGGCCTGGTGAACAACTCGTAATTCCTGTTGTCCGGAAAATTCTTTACCCTGGAATCGAACTTCAGCGTGGCAGGGAATTTCCTGTGGTTGTTCAGCCGGTTGACATCAGCCAACCGGTAGGTGGTATCAATAACCACTTCAGAGATGCCGGTGGGGATGTGGATGGTAGCGGTATAGGTCTTGTTGATCTTATCCCAGCCATACCACTTCGGCAGGATAGTGGCAGTGGTCTGCTTGGTGAACCAGGTATTGGGGATGTAAAAGTCATGTCGCTTCCCGTCGCGGGCGTAAACGGAAAAATCCACCGGCATCTGCATGCGGCCCTTGCGTCGAAGCCGTATGGTAAATTCGTCCTCATTGTCCGTCTTGCGGATGCGCCCCAGCTTGTAGTCAGACCGTTTATCTGTTTCGATCCACTGGTCGAAATACCAGTTCAGGTCTGCGCCGGTATACTCGATCATGGCCTGGCGGAAATCCTCCGGGTAGGGGTGGCATATCTTCCAGCGGTCCACGTAATGACGCATGGCTTCCAGGAACAACGAATCACCCAGGACGTACTGAAGGCCGTAAAGCATGGCGCCTGCTTTCCTGTATACCATGCTGTATCCGCCCCCGTGCCCGAGCGCGCCATTGAACATGTCACTGTGGGTGTTGATATGGCCATCCGTTCCTTTCAGTGCCGCATACAGGTAACCGCGGTAGACCTCATCGTAGGTGGCATCGTAATCCGCTTTAAAGCGCCGCTGGTACTTTGAGGAATACACTTCCGGCTCGCCACCGGGACCATCAATTCGTGACAGGCCCCAGGCGGTCAGGAACTGGGCGAAGCCCTCGTCCATCATGGCCCTGTAGGTTTCATTGTTGCCTAACATACCGAAAAACCAGCTATGGCCCACCTCGTGCATGAACAACCCGCGGTAGGAAGGATCGCTGCCCCCGTCGAGCGTCACCATGGGGTACTCCATGCCCGACCGTGCATCCGCCACCACGATCTTAGGGTAGGCGTACATGCCAAAGTCCTCTGAAAACACCCGGATGATTTTTGCCGTGTAGTCGGAGGCATTCTGCCATCCGGCGGCATGGGGCTCCTGGACCACGGCCACGCATTGCACGGGGTGGGCTCCCGGGATGGCGGGTGTGACTTCCGTCACGCTCATCCGGTAGGTGGGATCTGCCGTCCATGCGAAGTCATGTACGTTCTCGGCATAGAAATGCCAGGTCTTGCGGCTGCCATCCGGGATGACTGCCAGGGTGGGCGGGTAGTTGAAGGGCTTGTCCCTGAAATTCCGGATTTCGATTTTTTCACGCAATGAATCGGGCAGCACTTCCCCGCGATTTTGCAGGACGCCGGTGGCTTCCACGATGTAGTGGTTCGGAAATGAAAGCCGGACGTCATAGGTGCCGAAGTCGCCGTAAAACTCCTTGCCCAGGTGCTGGTCGGTATGCCAGCCGAACTTCCGGTCATACACGCACATGCGCGGGTACCAGTGCACGCCGTTATAATGGGTGAAACCGTACACGGAAAAGTATTTCATGCGCCTGCGCTGGCTTCCCTGGTCGAAGAAGGTGCGAAAGCTGATGTGAAATCGGATCTCCCCACCGGGAGCAAGCGGGTTTTTGAGGTAAACCTTCATGACAGACAGGTCCAGCACGGTATCCGGCGTGTATTCAGACTGCCCGTCGTCCACGGTGAGCCTGTCGATCTCGTTGCCCAGCAGCTGCCGCTCTACGGGCCCCCAGCGTGTCCGGACGTTATTGTTGTTGTTGAGGTCGTCCAGGTAGGAGCCGGGCCTGAAGGCATTCTGGTACAGCCTGAAGTAAACGAAGCGCAGCGTGTCCGGTGAGTTGTTGTGATACCGGAGTTCGAGTTCACCGGTGATGATGTGCTTTTCATCGTTTATCGATGCGTCGATGGCGTAATGCACATCCTGCTGCCAGTACCCCCGGAACGGCGGTCGGTTCTTCCAGTACAGGGGATTCTCCGCACTCCTGAACGAATTCGGGGGATGATTGGGGTCATATGTCTGGGACATGCAGGGCACGGAGCAGGCAAGCGCCATCGGCGCAAGCCAACCCAGGAAACGGGCGGCGAAACTTCGGGTCATGGCAATAAAAAACGGTCGGGGACAGCAAAAGTATCGCATTCAGGTGACTCCCCGCCCGGAGCGCAATTATGACAATCAATGCATGAAAATCAGCGCTTTCCGTTCACTCGGCCCCAAACCTTTTATGCCCGTTGCCGTATCCCATTCCATATATTATTTCAGTGGCGGCTGACGGCCGGGTTTAAAGCCATACCATGAACCTACGAAACAGTGCTTTAAATAAGCTTACCTGTATCATCACTTTAGCTGCGTCAATGCAGGTGAACGGACAGGCCCCGGTGGCCTCCTTCACGGTAAACGGGTCTACATCCGGTTGCGCGCCGCTGACCGTGCAGTTCACCAATACGAGCGTTAACGCCACCTCGTGGCAATGGGATTTCGGGAACGGGAATACGTCTGCACTGGCCAATCCCGCCATGACTTACCTGTCTGCAGGCAGCTATACGGTAAAGCTGGTAGCCACCGGCCCCGGGGGCAAGGATTCCGTCAGCATGCCCGCCTACATCAGCATCGCCGCGCAGCCTGTGGCCCTTTTCAATGCCCCGCAAACAACTGCGTGCGCGGGCGAACCCATTTCATTTACGAACCAATCATCAGGATTCAGCAGCTGTCTCTGGGATTTCGGTGACGGCACCACCTCCACAGCTTCCAACCCCGTGCATGCTTATGCCCAGGCGGGAAGCTATACGATCACCCTCGTAGCCTACAATTCCATGGGCTGTGCTGCCACCGAGACCAGGCAGCAGTATATCACCATTAACCCTGTACCGTCATCCGGCTTCACGGTGAATACGCAGGCTTCCTGCGACCCGGCCCATGGCTTCCAGTTTACGCCATCGGGTACCGGCACCACTTCGTGGCAATGGGATTTCGGCGATGGCCAGACATCTGCACAACCCGGACCCCTGCACACTTATGCCGCACCCGGTACGTATACCGTGACGCTGGTCACGGGTAATGCCGCCGGATGTTCTGATACCACCATTATGCCGGGGTATGTATCCCTGCTCGCCAACCCGTTGCCGGTGATCACCGCTTCCACGGATACCGGATGCGCCCCTGAGATCCTGTCTTTCAGCGGGGGGGTTACCGGTGTGTCGACCTATGCCTGGGATTTTGGTACGGGCGGTACCAGCTACCTGGCCAGTCCCAACCACCAGTTCCAGTCGCCGGGCTCCTACACGGTAAACCTGCAGGTGACCTATAGCAACGGATGCACCAATACGGCCGCCCCGCAGCCCGTGACCATGTTTCCCAGCCCGGCAGCCACCTATGTGCCCACCGGCAACTCGCAATGCGCTCCCGCTACCATCAGCTTTGTCAATACGGGACCGCAGAGCGGCGTTTCATACCTGTGGGATTTCGGCGACGGTAATACATCCACGCAATTCCAGCCCACACACGTGTACACCACCGCGGGTGACTACCTGGTTATCCTCACCGCGACCAATGCACACGGCTGCTCTTCCGTGTACAAGAATATCAACTACACGGTTCATATCAACGATCCTGACGCGGAGTTCGTGCCGGACGTATTTACGGGTTGCCCGCCGTTGTCAGTCAACTTCAGCCCGTTCAACACTTCCGCCAGCAACAGCTATGTGTGGGATTTCGGAGATGGAACCACGTCCACCAGCCAGTTTCCCAACCACGTGTATACCGCCAGCGGCACTTATACGGTAAGCCTCACGGTCACGGATGCCACCGGCTGCAGCTCGACCTTTACCATGAATAATGCCGTGCAGACCAGCAGCACGGTATCGGGATTCAACACGCCCGATACCATTTATGCATGCGCACCGTTTACGGTGAACCTCTCAGACAGCTCCGCCGGCGCTGTATCCTGGGCATGGGACTTCGGTGACGGAACGACCTCGGGCCAGCAAAACCCTACGCATACCTATACGCAACCTGGTGTTTATACTGTTTCCCTGCAAACGACTGCCAGCGGCACCGGCTGTGACCAGGACATTCCCAACTACGGTGTATTCGTTATTTCCGGCGGCATTGCCGACTTCACCTTCACAGTGACCAAGTGTCCGCCGTACGTGGCCAACTTCTTTGACAGCTCATTCAATGCCGTGTCCTGGTTCTGGGAATTCGGTGACGGGAAGACTTCGACCCTGCAGAATCCCACGCATACTTACGCGAACCCGGGATCCTATTCCGTATCGCTGACCATCACCACCGCCGATGGCTGCACCGTAACCACCAAACACCAGTATGCCGTCAACTTCGAGCCGCTGATCGCCAATCCCATTGCCACCACGTGTGATACGGTGCAGCCGTACGGCGTCCAGTTCTACGCCAACTCGCAGGGCGCCACCGGCTGGCTCTGGAATTTCGGTGACAGCACCACCTCCTCGCAACCCAACCCCATTCACCAGTTCGGCGGTCCGCCGCCGTACAACGTAACGCTTACGCTGTTCAATGACAGCTGCTCGATCACCCTCACCTTTCCGAATATCACGATAGGGCAGGGGCCCGTGGAACTGGGCGAAGACTCCACATTCGTTCACGAGCCTGAACCAGAGGAGGGATGCGCTCCCATGCTGGTGCATTTCTACAATCCCGTGCTGAATGCGGTCAACTGGCTCTGGGATTTCGGGGACGGCAGTACATCTGCGGCGCAAAATCCCTCACACACCTATAACATACCGGGGGTCTATGACCTCACGCTCATTACGACCGACGGCTGGGGCAACGTGGATACGCTTTCAAAGCCGCAATGGGTAAACATCAGCGGGGTGGAGGCCAGTTTCGGGATCCAGGTTAACAATGGCTGCCAGCACAACAGCGTGACCCTGGTCAACCAGTCCACCGGCGGGGTTTCCTATACCTGGAATTTCGGCGACGGGAATACATCGACACAGACGAACCCACAGCACACCTATGTAAACGCCTCTGCCAACTATGTGATCTCGCTGACAGCTTCCGATTCTGCCGGCTGTACTGACCTGGCCATGCGTACCTTCTACGGCATTCCCGCCGAGGCGATAGCCTCCAGCGAGAAGCGCATCTGTGCCGGTGATACCGTACAATTCTTCTCGTCGGCCATCAATTTCGCCTCGTACCAGTGGAATTTCGGTGACAGCACCAGCTCCACCTCAAAGAACCCTTACCACGTGTATTCAGGCGCCGGGGTGTACGCAGTCACGCTCACGGCCACTGACACGAGCGGTTGCCAGAAGGTATTCACCCTTCCTTACCAGATTACCGTCAACAAGCCCGAAGCTTCCTATACCGTTAAATATCATAACTGGTCCTGCACCGGCTCCTGGGTGCAGTTTCAGAACACCTCCGTGAATGCGAATATGTATCACTGGGATTTCGGGGACGGTACCACATCGGCCAACCACAGCCCGTTGCATTATTTCACGACGCCCGGGAATCACCAGGTATCACTGACCGCCACCTATGCCAACTGCAGCGCCACCTTCACGGCCCCGCAACCCGTGGTGGTGCCGGAGCTCGAAGCAGGCTTTTCCTATTTAAAGAACAGCAACTGCCTGCCGTCCCAGATTGCCTTTACCGATTCCAGCCAGGATGCGGTGAGCTGGATGTGGGACTTCGGCGACGGGCAGATTTCAACGCAGCAGCACCCGCAGCATGTGTATACCACGCAGCCGATGGCTTCCGTGACGCTGATCGTGACTGATGTGAGAGGCTGTACGGATACAGCAAGTAAAGCGGTTATCGTGGCCACCGATGCGGATTTCGTGATTGACACCATGTCGGGCTGCAGACCGCTGACCGTACAATTCTCTGACAGCTCGCTGAACCCCGTGTCATGGCACTGGGATTTCGGTGATGGAAACACATCCCAGCTGCAGCATCCGCAGCATGTCTATGCCCAGAATGGAATTTATGATGTCACCCTTATAGTGACCGGAACGGACGGATGTCTCGATACAATGCATGTCGATTCGATGGTATACGTTTCACGGCCGGCGGCCGCCTTCACGGTCAACAACCCCGGGGGTTGTGCCCCCACCATCGTTCAGTTCAATGACCAGTCGCAGCTGGCATCCGGCTGGCACTGGGATTTCGGGGACGGCAACTACTCATCGGCGCCAAGCCCCACCCATATTTATAACATACCCGGACAGTACCAGGTGTCACTGGTAGTGACTGATTCGATAGGGTGCACGGATATGATGCAATGGCAGAGCCAGGTATCCGTGGAAGGGCCCATTGCCAAATTCACGGTGCCACAGACGGAAGGTTGTGCGCCGGTAACGCTTACATTCAACAACCAGTCAACCGGCTCGGCAGGATATTACTGGAATTTCGGTGATGGGGATACCTCCGTGGCACCAGCCCCCGTGCACCAGTATGCATCACCGGGATATTATACCGTTACACTGATTGCCACGGACTCCAATGGCTGTGAATCCGTGTTCACGCTTTCAGATACGCTGAAAATATACCCGCCAGCGGATGTGTCCTTTTCTGTTTCCGATACGGCCAGCTGCCTTCCTTTCCAGGTAGCCTTTACCAACACGAGCACCAGTGCCGCCCAGTACCACTGGGACTTCGGGGATGGCCAGACCTCCACGCAGGTGGCACCGGGTCATACCTATACCACCGGCGGATCCTTCCGCGTGACGCTGACAGGCAACAATGCCATGTGTACGGATACGGCGATAATGGACCTTTCAGCCTATGCGAACCCGGTAGCAGGTTTTACCTCGAATGTCACCGCCGGCTGTGCGCCGCTCGCCATCCTGTTCTCCAACCAGTCCCAGCACCTGCAAAACCCGACTTATTTCTGGGATTTCGGCAACGGATTCACATCCACCCAGGCCTCTCCCGTAAATGCCTACTTCCAGGCCGGGCAGTATAACGTCAAGCTGGTGGTCCGTAACGGCGATTTATGTGCAGATTCCATTACGAAACAGGCGTACATCACCATCTACGAGACAGACCCGCCCACGATATCGGATCTCCTTTCCGTAACAGTAGCGTCGGATTCGGAGGTGGACATCACCTGGAAGAACGTCAGTGACCCGGACCTCTATTCATACGACCTGTTCAGGCTTGACCCGGCAACCGGGACTTATAATCTCGTGTATTCACATGCGGATACGACCATGTTCGGGCAGCCCACGACCACTTACCGCGACAAAGGGCTTAACACGCTGGATTATACATACACCTACAAGGTACAGACGGTGGATCTTTGCTACAGCAAGATCGACCTGAACGCACTCCAGCCGCACACGACCATGAACATCACGGCGGTCGCCCAGGGCAGCCAGGTATCCATTGGCTGGACCCCTTACGGGGGATGCCCGGTGGATTCATACGAATTGTACCGAATGGACAACATTTCAGGCAGCTACCAGCTGATCGCCACACTGGATGCCACGCAGCTGTCCTACAAGGACACCGGAACGATATGCCCCATTCCTTATAACTACAGGGTAAGGGCCACGGATCTTTGCGGAAACACCTATTACTCGAACAGCGATACGGCTGCGGCCATACCCACAAGCGATGTCATCAACCAATACGTCGATGCCGTCTTCGCCACGGTCGTTGATGACAGGGATATCCTGGTCGAGTGGGAAGCTCCTGTGCTGTTGCCGGATATGGTGCAAAGCTACAAGGTCTACCGGTCTGACGACAAGAATCACTACCAGCTTGCCGGAACGGTACCCTATACATCACTTTCATTCCTGGATACCGATGTGCGGGTGCATGACCGTCCGTACTATTACCTTGTCATTCCCTTTTCAACCTGTGAGACGGAAGGGCTGAAGGGCCTTATCGGGTCTTCCATCTGGCTCCAGTCAAAGTTTGACGAGATAAGCCAGGCGGCCACGCTGTACTGGAGCCCGTACGAGGAATGGGATGAAGGGGTGGAGAAGTACATCATCCAGCGCAAGGTGGGGAATACACCGTGGGAGACCATCCGCGAGGTTGATGGCAAGACGCACCAGGTGATTGATCAGCAGTAATTCAGGATTCAGGCAAAACGCAACCGGGTGCATGGGGAAGCCCAATGCCCGTTGAAATTAATTGCTTCAATCAACTCATTGCCCAATTCCCGGCTATCCTTTCGGTTTCCGCAATGTTTTCTTATGATTGATCTTGGCTTCCTCGATGGAGGAGTTGAGTTCAAAGCCGATGATCAGCTGCAGGCAGTTGAAGTTCATCCAGATCAGGATGACGATGAGCGTACCTATGGATCCGTACAGCTTGTTGTATTGTGAAAAATTAGCGATGAAATAATTAAACGCGAGGGAGGTCCCCAGTATCAGGATAGTGGCCAGCGTGCTTCCCGCGGAGATGAACTTCCATTTGGAGAGCTTGTTGGTACCGAAGTAGTACAGGCTGGAAATAGCCGTGAAGCACAGTCCGATCAGCAGGATCCACTTGCCGATGCCTAGCAGCAGCAGCGGGGCCTTCGAGGTCAGTTCGATTTTTTCCCGCAGGTAGAAAAATGCCACCTCCGTGAATACCAGCAGGGCGATAGCCAGCATGGTAAGCACGGCGAGATAGAGCGTCAGCCAGATGGACTTCATCCGTAGTTTAAACATGTTGGGCGACTTGTGCATGCTGCGGGCATTGAACACGGTGATGATGGAAAGCACACCGCTTGAACTTACATAAATGGCGAAAAGGAAGCCGATGGAGAGCAGGCCGCCGCGCTGGCGCGTGATGATATCCTCGATGGTGGTCTGCGCCTCGCCGAATGTAGTGGGAGGGAGGACATCCTGCAGGGCCAGCATCAGCCTTGACTGGAATCCATCCACCGGGATGTAGGGGATGAGGGTAAATAGAAAAATCAGCGCGGGAAACAATGCCAGGAAGAAGCTGAACGCGATGGAGCGCGCATCGGTCTGGAGTTCGCTCTCCATGAGGCGCCGGGCGAAAAAGCGCGATACCTCGAATACACTGTACCCCTCGAACCCGGGCAGCGATACCCGTTTGGTCAGGTCCAGGAAAGTCTGAACGCCGGGGATGTTGGTGAGTTTACTGAACAGCATTCTTAATTCCCTTGTTGCCTTTCATTTGTTTGAAATCCATAAGCGACTGCCGACTGCCGCTTGCAATTAGGTATTCGGCGCAAATCTTCCGTACATTCATAGTTTCCGGCACAAGGCTATCCCGCTTTCAGGCTCAGATCCAGGCTTCGGTATGAATGTGTCAGGCCGCCCACGGATATGAAATCTACACCCGTTTCCGCATAGGCCCGGACATTTTCCAGGGTAATACCGCCGGATGCTTCCGTCTCGAGGCGTCCGTTCACGAGCCGGATGGCTTTCAAGAGTGCTCCCGGTTCGAAATTATCCAGCATCACGCGGCCGGCATTTCCATTTGCGAGCACTTGTTCCAGCTCTTCCGTATTACGCACTTCTATTTCGACATCCAGGTTCAGGCCCCGTGCGGCCTGGTATGCCTTTACCTTGTCAAGGCATGCCGCAACACCGCCTGCAAAGTCGACATGGTTATCCTTGAGCATGATCATATCGTACAATCCCATACGATGATTTTCCCCGCCACCCAGGCGTACCGCTTCCTTTTCGTGGCGCCGGAAAAGGGGGGTAGTCTTGCGGGTATCCAGGATCCGCGCCCTGGTGCCTGCTACCGCATCCACGAATCTGGACGTGGTAGTGGCGATGCCGCTCATACGCTGCATGCAGTTCAGCACCAGCCGTTCGCTGTTCAGGATGGAAAGTTTATTTCCGGCGACCTCCAGGGCGGTGTCGCCCGGGGACACACGGTCGCCGTCGGATACATGACAAGTCACGGAAAGGGATGAATCCCGGTGGGCGAAGATCTGCCTGGCCAGCTCCAGTCCCGCGAGGATTCCGGAGTCCTTCACGTGCAGGACGGCGCGTCCCATGGCGCCAGGAGGTACCACGGCCAGGGAGCTGTGGTCTCCGGTGCCGGTATCCTCTTCCAGGCTCAGGCGGATGAAGGTCTCCAGGTCCATGATGGGAAGGGATACAAAAAAAGGCATTCTCGCCGAATGCCTTTCGTGGAAATGATGGGGGTACCGCTATTCCTTTTCGAAGCGCAGTTCCTGGATCTGGTCCGCGCCACCTACCGATTTGATATAAATGTAAGTCCTGAAGACCCCTCCGTTACCCGCCACATAGTTGCCGATGGCATATTTGGATTTTTCCTTCGACAGCCCCTGGTGGATGATCGTGAAGGACTTGGGCGTGTTTTTGGTAAAAAAATCCTTTAGGATCTGTTCAGCCTGGGCCTTGCTGTAAACTTCCTCGGTATTCAGGATTGTCAGATCGACATTATTGCCCAAATATTTTGAAATTTGTTTGGCATCGCCCGAACGTATAATCGAGCTGATATTGTCGAATATGTCTGCCTGGCTCATGGCCGGCGTTGCCACCGCCACCAGCAGGAAAAATGCCAGCCGTTTTATGATCTTGTACATGGTTTACCCTTTGGTTGGCAATAAAAGTACCAAAAATCAAGCCAGAAGAATATGCCTGTCGCACTGATTTTCAAAACACTAATTGTTTAATTAAATGAAGGTTTGATTATGAAAACCAGGTTTATAACGATTGGGAAATCCCGGAAGGGCCATGTCAGCGAGGCTGTGGCCGATTGGCTGAAGCGCCTGAAGCCCTATTTGTCGTTTGAATACGAGGAATTGGCGGTCAGGACAGGGCAGGTTTCGGAGCGGGCGGCCGTCATGCGGATGGAAGCAGATGCCTTGCTGAAGCGGGTGGAACCCGGCGACTTCATCGTCCTGCTCGATGAACGCGGCCAGGCTTTCACTTCCCCGGGCTTCGCTGCGTGGCTGCAGGAGCGGTTTAATGGCTCCCGGCCGATGGTATTCGTTGCAGGTGGGGCTTTCGGGGTTGAAGGCAGGGTACGTGACCGGGCAGATACAAGCCTGTCGCTTTCAAAAATGACGCTTACACACCAGATGGCAAGGCTGCTTTTCCTCGAGCAGGTATTCCGCGCCATGAAGATCCTGCGGAACGAGCGATATCATTATTAGTCAGGCTCGGTCAAAAACCGTAATCCATGAATGGCTATCGCCGGATGCGCAAGTGGCATTGGCAGAAATAAGCGTGTGATGGCAAGACCGTCGGCCAAATCGACTCGCCATTGCGAGTTGGCGACCGCATGAAGCCGGCGCGGCAATCTCATGCCATGAGAAACACAGTGATGAAGACTATCCTGCCCCGGGCGAGACTGCTATTTACCCTCCACAATGCAGGGCTTCGCTTCGCTTATTGCAATGACGAAGCCAATAGTTACCACTTCCGCCCGTAGATCAGGTTGATGTAAAAGTTGAAAAACACCTGGGTATTCCTGACCGGCTCCTGGAATGACCCTGTCTTCATCAGCTCAATGGTCTCATGATACGCATCGGCTGTCATGCCCACCTCGATGATCTTGACGTCGTCATCATTGGCCCCGTATTCAAAGCTGATGCCCAGCTTGGCAAACAGCCCGGGGTAAAATCTCATTTCCCCCAGCCCGCGGGTGAAGGCTGCCCGGCCATAGATGTTCTCCTGTGAGTGGTCAGGGTTGTCCGGGTCGTATCGCTCGATCGAGATTGAATAGATATCGGGATCATTTTGCTCGTTCCTGATAATATTCAGGTATACAGGCTTTACGAAGCCGAGCGAAATACCTCCGGTGTAGTTCAGTCGTAATTCCACGCCTCCCCGTTCCGCCTTACCGGCGATGACCCGCTGAATGCCGATCCCGCTCCGAAGGATGGACATCGAGTTGATCTTCCCCAGCACATAGGACTTGCTGCCTTCGTAAAGGGGATTGACGGATTTGATCTCCTTGGGATGATGCATGCCGACAAATTCGAAATCGAACATCCGCTTGCGTGAAACCGTAAGGTTCCTGCCCCGCCGGAAATCTATTCCCCAGCCATTGGAATGGATGTTAATACCGAAACTCACCTCGTTCCGCATGAGGACCGGCGGGGCCTCGTAATACTCGTTGGGATTGACCTGCCCGTAGCCTGTGCGGGCCGCGGCCATGATCACCACAAGTATAACGAAGCGTCTCAGCATAAGGCAAATGTAAACAAATATGCAAGCCGGAAACCCGGCATACGAGGCCCTTTCGAACAGGGACCTGTAAGACTAACAAGCGGACAGGCTACCGGTTTATCCGAGCAAGCCAGCTGCCCGTGGTCCGAAAACCAGCAAACCCGCGGCGGCGGCTGCCACAGCCACAAGGAGTACGGCGCCCGCTGCCAGATCCTTGGTCTTGCGGGCCAGCTCATGGTATTGCGGGCTGACCAGATCGGTCAGGTATTCCACCGCGGTATTGAAGCACTCCGCGGCAAGCACCATGCCCGCGGCAAGCATCAGCACTGCCCATTCCGTTGGTGAGATGCCAATCACAATTCCCGCCACCACCACAAGTGCTGTGGCAAAGAGGTGGAACCTGAAATTGCGCTGGCTTGCTGCAGCCTCTCGGATGCCCCTTGCCGCGTGGCCGAATCCCGCGATGTCTTTGCCTGTTCCTGAATGTTTATGCATCATGATCTGGTTTTTCATAAATGGCGCCGGCCCGCATAAGCGTGGTCAGCGTAAGGTAGGAGAGCAGCAGGAAGCATGCGAAGAAGAACATCATCGCAAATGCATGTGTATGGTCTGCCGGGTTCAGGGCCATGTCGATGACCCGTTTGCTGAGCCGGAACGGGTTGGTCACCACATCCCAGCTGTTGAACCTGCCGTACCTTCCCAGGAAGACGCCGAAGCTCCCCAGCCCCAGCGCCGTGACGGCGGCGGCCCAGCCGGCCGGCGGTCCGAATTTGAAACGGAAGAACCGCTGGACCTCGAACAGCGAAACAAATCCGATCAGGAGCCCGGTCCAGGCGAAAGACAGCAGCAGGATCAGGTCATACCAGGCAGGAACCGGGGTATGCTTGATCAGGTGCAGGAGATCGGTCAGGATGTAGGGGGCATTGGGAAAGAAGAGCAGCCAGGAACCCAGCAGCGCGGTAGACCGCAGTGTGGAACGGCGTACTGCGGCATACCTGCGCCATCCGATAACGAATATCAGGGGAAGCCACGCCAGGAACAGGTTCCAGGCCAGCCACAGGTAGCGGTAACTTCCGGTGATGCTCATGCGCACGGCAACCATCAGCAGGCACAGCATGGTAAAGAGCAGCAGCACGCGGATGACAGGGTGATGAATGCTTTTGTGGTGGTTCATATAATTGCTTAATGCGGTTTTATTGGTTGAAATCTCATATTGAACGAGGGCTCGCGCTAACCTCTGATTTCTTAAAGGGAGATTCGCGCTCGCCCTGGAAACGCGGGATGGCCCCTTCAGCGGTTAGGGGTGTGGGTTGTCCTGCCATTAATTGTTCATTTACCGGCTTGTAAATAACTATTCTGACTTTTTCCAATAAGCAAGCATAGCCAGGGGCCAAATGATGGCCGTGAGGCCCGCGATGAATACCGGCCAGGGAAACTGGCGGGGCGTGAAGGACGCTGCCTCACCAGCGGCCATGGCGAGGATGAATTCATGGCAGAACGCATAGATCACCACCACGCTTCCGACGGCAAGCAGGATCCAGGAGGCCCTGCCGGGCCTCACCGGCGAATGCCGGCGCGTCAGCAACCGTGCAAGAATGATCATGAGCAGCGATAACATGAGGGGCGCAGCCACCGGCCCTGTCCATGGTACGGGGATCAGGAACAGGATATCCCAGTCGAGCAGGGAGGCAGGCCAGCCCAGCAGCAGGAAAAGGAAGAGGTAATAAGCCAGGTCCCAGATGCCGAAGCAGAAGAGAAATACCGCAAAGCGGTAGGTCCCTTTCGAGGTTACCGCCCATGCCACGGTTAGCAGCATGACCAGGGTGGCGACTTCACGCCCTAACTCCGTCATCGTGGTCAGGACATCGGGCGCCACAAGCGGAAACCCGAATCCGTCCGGGTACCAGTGCTGGCGCAGGTAAACCACCACCGCGCTTTCCAGGTACCCCATGGAAAGGGCGAACAAGGTCAGCGGTCTCCAGGCCAGCGTGCGGCCGGGCCGGTCAGGAAGCCACCAGGCAGGCATGACTGTCCATGATGATAAAATTTTCAAGCACCAGGTAAACGGTCATCATGCCGGTCCCGGCACCGGCAAACACGATAATGGCCAGGTTAACAGGGTAGGTGCGGATCCGCAGGATGGTCTCCCAGTGGTTGCCGTCACCGCGGAAGCGCAGGCTGGCCACATGCCAGGCATTGATGCACAAGGCCGTAAGCGGCATGGCCATGAACAGGAGTGGCGACATCAGCGGGTGATGGTCATCCACCGTCGTGATCCAGTCCATGATATGCGGCATGCCCGCGAGCTGGCCGGCAGCGAGGGATAACCAGAAGCACAGCACGGGTGCCAGGAGTGCCAGCCCGGCCAGGGCGGGCTGGTTAGGGTGTCGGGAAGCTTGCATGATTTATTGATTTTAAGAGTACTTTGTACTACAAAGTAAATAAATATATTTTATTGTGCATTCCGTATAGATTATTTCACAAGTGCCGGGATATTCGGGTGTTGACTGCCGCTGCCGTTTGCTTAAACAGGGTCACACTTTCAATCATCTGACCATGATTTAAGGAAGTGAAAAACTTCAGTTCACCTTTGTTTGCGGATATATTGCTCCAGCGCCCTGAGGTGTTGTTCGAATGCTTTCCGTCCGGCGCGGGTGGCCGAGTAGGTGGTATTGGGTTTGCGATTCACGAAGCGTTTGCGTGCCTTCACGTACCCGGCCTTCTCCAGTCCTTTCAGGTGGCTGGACAGGTTGCCGTCCGTGAGTTCAAGCAATTCCTTGAGGGTATTGAAGTCGGCCTGGTCGTTGACCATAAGCACGGACATGATCCCCAGCCGGACCCGGCTTTCAAACTCCTTGTTTATGGCGTAAATGATCTCCTTCATTGCCGGTACTTGTAGTACATCATGATGCCATAAAGGATATGCAGCAGGCCGAAGCCGGCGGCCCACAACCAGAGTCCGTATGAAGGCAGGAAGGCGGCCAGCAGCCCGGCAAGAATCTGAAGCAGGCCAAGGAAACGGATATCGTTAAAGGTGTACTTGCTGGCATTGAGCAATGCCAAACCATAGAAAAGAAGCATCGCCGGAATGACAAGGCTGATCTCCAGCCGTTGAAGCAATGCAAGAATAAACAGGCCGCCGGCAAATAACGGGATCAGGAGGTTGATCGTCATCCGCTTCGCTGTTGCGTCCCATGAGGGTAGTCCCTGCCGGCTTGCAGCCTGGCGCGTGAAGACCCAGGCGGTGAGGAACGACAGCAGCAGGAGGGCGACAGCCAGGTAAATGTGAAAGTTCAGAAAAGCGTTGTTCGTATCCCCGTTGGGCAGGAAGGCGAGCAGGTGATAGCTTTCCACATCATAGCCATGTTGCCGGACATACCAGGCCGATATGAATGCAGTGGCAAGTGCATACAGGCCGATAATAATCCCCGAAAGCCCGCTGAGGCTCAGGAAGCGCGACGACCGTTCCATCAGGTGACGGATTTCCCGGATGTTGTCCAGATGCGTTTTCTCGATCATATGATTGTACTTTGAAACGCAAAGTAAAGAAGAAATGCGGGATTGGCATGTGGCCGCCAAATCTTCCCTTCCTGCCATGGAATGGAGCGTATGGTCTCCCTTGATAATCAAGCGGCAGTCAGCAGAGGCAATCGGCAATCAAATAGTTTGCCCGGAATTTATTTGAACCATTATTAAAAACAGGGCAACGCCATCAGTACATCGGCATTGCTGTTGGAGGCAGGTTATCATGTTAATAGAATGAAAAACGCCCCGGTCTCCACCGGGGCGCCACTCAACTATGACCAAACATATAACTCAACTACCTAATCATTCCTGGGACAACGACTTGGTGGTGTCCATATTCTCCACCTGGCTGATCATGTGGTTGATGCGCTTGTGCTGCCCTTCCGGCGCCATGCCTAATGCCTTCTTATACTGCGACAGGGCATTGTCCTTTTCGCCATTGTTAAAATAAGCTTCCCCGAGGCTGTCATACACGTTCCATGACTTCGGGTACCGCTTGACATTCATCTTGAAAATCGTTAATGCCTCGTCCATACGGTTATCGCCCATCAGCTCGTACCCGTACTTGTTCAGCTGTTGTTCATCGGCCACAGCATAAGCTTTTTCCCTGTACCTCCCTGCTTTCTCCTTGTTACCGCCTGCTGCCAGCATCTCCGACTTCAGGTTCAGGTTGGAAAAGGTAGGCTTGATGGAGATGCTTTTTTCGAGAGACGCCATGGCCGCTTCATTATGGATCTTGTGATTAAAGCAATGCTTGGCGACCTGGTAATGCGATTCCCAGTAGAAGCCGGGAAGCCCGCGAAGCTCATCCTTCATCCGGGCGTATACCGTTTCCGCCACGTCGACCGTGACGGATACTGGAACTTCCGTCTTTTCCCACCGGAGCGCAAGTACGGTGCTTTCCGGTGTTGGATTGTTGAACTGGTAGCTCAGCCATTCCTGGTGGGCGGCCTTTTTTGGTGTCACCGTCACGCGGAGGGCGTCCTCGCTTTCATCGTAGGTGTAGCTTCCCCAGGCCTTGTGCTGGCTGGAAAATATGACGGTCCACTGGTCCTTGCCAGGTATCATGTGCAGCCCGTAGGTGCCGGCAGGAAGTTTATTACCCTCCACCATGATATCGGTAGAGGTATAGAATACCGTATTCTCGTTGGCGCCCGCTCTCCAGACCTTGTCATAGGGTACGAGCTTGCCCCAGACATCCCGTCCCTTGACGAGCGGACTGTGGTAGACGACCTTCATATCCGTAAGCCCGATCCGCTGAAGGACCTTGGCCTTCTGGCTGGACATGGGCTCGGAGAGATTGCTTTGTGCCTGTGCCTGCATGGGCAATGCAAACAACCCGGCAATGATGAATGTGGATAGGGATTTCAGGTGTTTTTTCATGGCTGTTGGTTTTATACAGGCACAAATAAAACCCAGCCTGCCTTCAATTCTCAAAAATCATGGTCGCATAATGATGTAAAAGGACGCCGGGGCAAAAGGGTGCATGGCATGATGATGTGAAATAAGCAGCTGTAGCAGTTGCAGACAAGCTGAGCTTCTTTCCGAGACACTGCTACCGCCACTCGTTCGGGTCATTCGGAATATTGCCTGATTCCGATGTTTCTATAACATCAGTCCTCCAGCACCCCGAATTTCCCTTCGCGAAAATCTTCGAAAGCTTCCTCGATCTCCTGCATGGTGTTCATGACAAAGGGACCATAGTGCGCAACGGGCTCGTTGATAGGTTCGCCGTTGAAGACTACAAAGGAGCAGTTCGTGGTGGCTTCCACGCGGACGTCCTCCCCGTCGTTGTCGAACAACACGAAATCCATGGCGGATACGGGGGTCTTGCCCTGGAGGGTGGCTTCGCCACCTGTAAAAAGGATGCCAGTGTTGGTGGTGGGGGGAAACGTAAAGCCTGCATGCCGGCCGGCATGCAATTCGCCGATAAGCAGGTTGATGGGTGAAAATGTTTTCGCCGGACCTGTGATGCCGTCATAGGCACCTGCCACCACCCGAACCAGGCCGGCATTGTCCGGAAGGACTGCCTTGCCCACCATCTCACTGGTAATCGACTGGTACCGCGGTTCGGTCATCTTGTGCTTCGCCGGCAGGTTCACCCATAATTGCAACATGTGAAAAGCACCGCCCTTGCTGGCAAACTCTTTTTCATGATATTCCTTGTGCAGCACACCTGAGCCTGCCGTCATCCATTGTACGTCGCCGGGCCGGATCACTCCGCTGTGGCCGTGGCTGTCATGGTGCGCCACGGAGCCTTCGAAGGCAATGGTAACCGTTTCGAAACCACGGTGCGGATGTACACCCACACCGCGTGGAGTTCCGGACGGCCCGAAATCATGCGGCGGGTTGTAATCAAGCAGGAAGAAAGGACTGATCATCTTCCCGAACCTGTTGCCTCCCGGAAAATAATTGGAAACCCGGAAGCCGTCGCCCACCATATGGAACGGCGCTCCCCTGAACACACCATATATCTTTTTTTCTTTCATTTTATTTTCATCATTCCTTGAAACCCCGGTATATTAAATACTTTTACATGCATCGTACCGGTAACCGTGTCTGTCAGACTTTCAAACAAAGGAAATTAAAAAATGTTATCACACAACCTGGGCCGTGATACGTTTGGCGACGCGGCCGACGACGGGAAGCTGATGAGCAGGGAAGAGGCGCTGCAACTGCTCAGGGATTGGGTGCCCAATGACAGGCTGCGATTGCATATGCTGCAGGTCGGACACCTCATGAAATGCTGGGCAGCGGAAAAAGAGAACGCCGGTGAGCAGGAGCAGCTTAAATGGGAGCTGGCCGGCCTGCTGCATGATGCCGACTGGGAAAAACATCCCGACGACCATTGCCGGGTGATCATCGAGGAGCTGGAGCGGCGGCATATTGATCCCGGGGTTATCCGTGCGATTGCCTCCCACGGACCTTCCTTCTTTGGCGTGGAGCCGCAATCCAATATGGATAAAATGCTTTACGCTTTCGATGAATTATCGGGACTTGTTCATGCCTATTCGCTGATGCGGCCGGAGAGATATACGGGCATGAAGGTCAAGGGTGTGAAGAAAAGACTGAAGGAGAAATCATTCGCGGCCAACGTTTCGCGTGACGATATTCATGACGCAGCCTCCCGCACCGGGTTGCCGTTGGAATCCATTATCGAATTTATCATCACCCACCAAACGGCATCGCCCTGAACGGGATCCGACCGATGGCATACCAGCAAATGACCCCGGAAATTGTCCATGAGCTCAGGAAGCTTGTAGGACCGGATCATGTGTTTACCGATGACGAAACCATTAACGACTACGGTCACGATGAAACCGAAGACCTGATGTTTTCACCCGAGGTGGTGGTGAAGCCCGGTACGACAGCGGAGGTTTCAGATATCCTGAAGCTGGCCAATGCCAGGCTGGTACCGGTCACGCCAAGGGGTGCGGGGACAGGACTGAGTGGCGGGGCATTGCCCATCCATGGCGGCATCCTGCTGTCGATGGAAAGGTTTAACCGGATCCTGCATATCGACAGGCGGAACCTGCAGGCCGAGGCGGAGCCGGGTGTCATCAACCAGGTATTCAAGGATGCCGTACGCGAGCAGGGATTATATTACCCGCCGGACCCTGCCAGCATGGGATCCTGTTTTCTTGGCGGCAACCTTGCGGAGAATGCCGGCGGACCAAAGGCGGTCAAGTACGGAGTGACCAGTGACTATGTGCTCAACTGCGAGGTGGTGCTGCCCACGGGTGAGGTGATCCTTACCGGCGCCAACGTGCTGAAAAATGCCACGGGATATAACCTCACACAGCTCATGATCGGGAGCGAGGGCACGCTTGGTGTCATCACACGAATTGTTTTCCGGCTCGTTCCACTGCCTACCGAAGAACTGCTGATGCTGGTGCCGTTTCCGTCTGCGGAAAAGGCATGCGAAGCCGTCAGTGCCGTTTTCCAGGCGGGCATTACTCCTTCGGCCCTGGAGTTCATGGAACGTGATGCCATCGATTTAACGCTTGCGTATGTTGAATCGTCGCTTCCCGTGGGTGCGGATGTGCAGGCACACCTGATCATAGAGGTGGATGGTAACGACCGGGACACATTGTTCAGGGACTGTGAACGGATTACGGAAATCATGGGTAAGTTCGGAGGCGGTGAAGCGCTGTTCGCGGATTCCGCGGCACAGAAGGCGGAGATCTGGAAGATCAGGCGGTCGGCGGGGGAGGCGGTAAAAGCGCATTCCGTCTACAAGGAAGAAGACACCGTGGTGCCGCGCGCGGAGCTGCCGGCGCTGCTGCGGGGGGTGAAGGAGATAGGGCATAGGTACGGATTTCGTAGCGTTTGCTACGGGCATGCGGGCGATGGCAATCTTCATGTCAATATCCTGAAGGAAGAAATGAGCGATGCCGACTGGAATGAAAAGGTACCCAATGGCATCCGCGAGCTTTTTTCCCTGTGTGTGAAGCTGGGGGGCACCATTTCAGGGGAGCATGGAATTGGGTATGTACAGAAAGGATATATGGATATCCCTTTCAACTCCAGCCAGTTAGATATACAGAAGGGCATTAAGAAACTTTTCGACCCGAACCTGGTCCTGAATCCGGGCAAAATTTTTGCATGAACAATTCCGTTCAGTAACCGGTTAGGGATACAGGTGACATTCAATTTATTGGCCAGGATGAAAAGGAAGCGGCTCACCGCAGTGGCGCTGCTGGTGGTATGCTGGTTTCCGGCTTCGGCACAGGAGACCTGGGGGATATCCAACAGCAACTTTGCCGGCAATATGGGTATCTGGCTGAATCCCTCTTCCATCGTGGGGGCGCCTTACCGCCAGGAGTTCCTCCTGTTGGCCGCCGATGTGTTTGAAGACAACAATTTCGTTTACGCGCGGAAGAACAGCGGTGTCATCCGGAAAAGCATCTTCGGCGAGCCGTTGCCTGACGAGACTTTTGGGGATCATTATACCGAATCACCTCTCAAGCGCGGGTATGCCGGAGGTTATGTGATGGGGCCTTCCTACATCCGCAACCACGGGAACTGGGCCTGGGGCGCGCATTTCGCCTGGCGGAGCGCCAACAGTTTAACCGATGTCCCGTATCACCTGGCCAAGTTTGCC
>JAHEKC010000115.1 GCA_024638565.1 Bacteroidota bacterium | reverse complement strand
CAATGTGGGCAGGCGTGTGCCCGCCCCATCGTTCCCCACACGTCCCAGGAATATCATGACACATCCCGTGGCTGCAAAAATGATCCAGTTCAGTACCAGCGTGACATGCAGTGGCCGCAGCGACTGGAACGGAATAGCCTCCAGGAGAAATTCCTCGTTGACGTATTGGAAAGATGCCAGCAACCCGGCCACGGAACCGGCCAGCAGCAAGAGGATTCCTGTCCTGACATACCGCCGGCCCGTTGAAGCCAGCACCGGATCGCTATCTGATGAGAAGGCCTCCACCCGATGCTATGTTCTTTTGACCCCTGTACGTGATCGCTGTCGAATCCACGTAAACGAAAAAGGCGACCAAAGCGTCAATTTCCTCCGCGGAAAAGCCGTATTTGGGCATACGGCCCAGGCCATGCTCCAGCACCGCCCTGACATACAACTCACCCTTGCCCTGCTGGGACATCACCGTGGTCAGTTCAGGTCCCAGGTATCCGCCAAGGCCATAAAGCTGGTGGCAGGATGTGCAGTTTCCCTCCTGGTACAGCAGCCGGCCATGCACTACCTGGTCCTTTTTCTCGCTGCAGTTGAAGGGTAGCATGTCGGCAGAAGTGAAAGTCTGGTACATAAATGCGACAAACACACCGATCATGGCCAGCCAGATGAGGGTCCGGGGTTTCATAGGAATTGCTAATGTAAGGCAATTCCCGGATCATGGATGCCATCGGATCAGGCAGCATGGGACAATGGTTTAAAGCCTTTCGAACCTTGCCGTAAAATGGCGCAGGAACCGCGGTTCCTCCACGATGCGCAAACCGGTGGCCGATTGCTTCTGGTGCTTTACCTCAGCAAATACTTCAGCCACGTATTCCAGGTGGCTCTGGGTGTAAGTCCGGCGGGGCAGGGCCAGCCTCACGAGCTCACGTTTTGCCGGGACGGGCCTTCCTTCCCCGTCATATTTTCCGAACATCACGGAACCGATTTCCACGGTACGCACGCCGCCGGTGATGTACAAATCGCATACCAGTGCCTGGGCCGGGAACCGCGCTGGTGGAATGTGTGCATAAAAAGCACCCCCGTCGACGTATACGGCATGCCCCCCGGCGGGTCGCATGACAGGTACGCCGAGGGTATGCAGCCGGTCCGCGAGAAAGCGGGTGCTGGCAATCCGGTAATGCAGGTAGTGTTCATCGAACCCTTCCTCGAGCCCCGTGGCGATGGCTTCCATGTCTCTCCCGGACAATCCCCCGTAGGTGGTAAAGCCCTCGGTGATAATAAGTACCTGCGTGCAGGCATCAGCAAGCGACTGGTCGCGCAATGCCAGGAATCCACCCATGTTCACCATCGCGTCTTTTTTCGCACTCATTATGGCGGCATCTGCCAGCCCGAACATCTCCAATGCGATCTCCCGGCAGGTGCTGCTTTCATATCCTTTTTCCCGCAGCTTTATGAAGTACGCATTTTCAGCCACCCTGCAGCAGTCCAGCACAAGCGGGATTTCATGTGTCCTGCATATGGCGGATACTTCCCGTGCGTTCTGCATGCTTACCGGCTGGCCGCCACCGCTGTTATTGGTTACGGTCAGTATTACGGCTCCAATCATTTCCGGGCCGTGGCTTGATACAAGCGATTCCAGTTTATTCACGTCCATGTTACCCTTGAACGGGTATGCGGAGTCATCATCGAAAGACTCCTGAATCACCGCATCTATGGCCCTGGCACCGGTATATTCTATGTTGGCACGCGTGGTGTCGAAATGTGTGTTGCTGATGAATATCTTTCCGGTTCCGCCCAGCTGGGTGTATAGGATCCGTTCCGCCGCCCTTCCCTGGTGAGTAGGCAGGATGAATTTCATGCCGGTAACGGATCCTACAACCTCCTCCATCCTGTTCCAGCTGGGTGAGCCGGCATATGCCTCGTCACCCAGCATCACCCCCGCCCATTGGTTAGTGCTCATGGCACCCGTGCCACTGTCTGTCAACAGGTCGATGATCACCTTTCGCGAATCCAGCCGGAACGGGTTATAATCCGCGGCGCGGAGATATTCTTTCCGCTCGACCGTGGTGGTCAATCTGATCGGTTCAACCGACTTTACCCTGAACGGCTCTATGATGGTCTTGAATCCCATATGTCCTTTTACGGCAAAGCTAACCCCGTCCGGTAGCATTTCCGCTGATCTGCATCAGTGCGTACACGTCTCCACCAGGCAGCGGCTGAGGAGATTTTATATCTTTACTGCGCAAATCCAAAGCAAGACCAAGCATATGAAAGAATTTAAAAAGTTTATCAGCAAGGGCAATGTCATGGAAATGGCTGTTGGCCTGATCATGGCCACCTACTTTGGTGCCATTGTCAAGTCTCTTGTCAATGACATCATCATGCCACCCATCGGTTTGATGCTCGGCGGGATCGATTTTGCCGAAATGAAGTACGTGATTCAGCCTGCCGTGGCGGAAAGTGCGGAAGGAGTCGCTGACGGGGTGGCGGAGGTCGCCATCAGCTACGGTGTCTTTATTAATACCATCATCACTTTCGTCGTGGTAGCCTGGGCCATCTTTATGGTGGTGAAGGCCTACAACCGGATGAAGGAGCGCATGGAGAAAAAGGAGGAAGAAAAGCCTGCTGCACCGCCGGAGCCATCGAAAGAAGAGGTGCTGCTGACGGAAATCCGCGACCTGCTCAAGAAGTAGGCTTGCTTTTGCCGGATGCGATCCGGCTAATCGACACCAAACTGCCGCATGTGGTGCAGGACATGCTTGTGCAGGAGCTGCACGTTGGCGGCATAGTCCAGTTTACCGAAGATCGGGTTCACCAGTGTACGGCCCTGTTCCGCCTCGAACCAGGCGAACATGTCGTCCATTGCCCGGCTGAGGTCGCTGATGGCATCATCCATTCCTGAGAACCGTACCTCAGGGGGGGCATCCGGCATTCCCGGATTTTTCGTGTCCTCCCGGAACGGCTTTTCACTCATCAGGAATTGCCTCATTTTGGGAAGGTGATCCGGATTGGAAATGACTTTAGTCGAATCCAGTCCGTACATGTTCCTGAATGCCCCCGCCATATGTTCTACCATCTGCTGGGCATTCATCGCGCCCCACTTCCCGTGGTCTTCCGCGTTGAGTGTGCGGAACGCCTGGATCACTTTCGTTTTCAGGAATTGTGCTTTATCCGCGATGTCCAATTGTATCCTGCGATTATCAGATCAGGTATCTGTTAATAAAACTGCCGGCCAGCCCCCGCCGGTATTTCGCAGGTGGCAGAAACCTGTCAGGGCTTGCCGTGTGCTGCTGCTACTGCAGGCCTGACGGAGCCTTGGCACAAGCGGGTCACTGCCACTCGACGGGTTCTTTCGCATGCCCATCACCATTTTTATTTAATGCCATGCAAGGTCCTCCGAATCCCCTACTCCCACTCTATGGTAGAGGGTGGCTTGGAGCTAATGTCATAAACCACCCGGTTGATGCCTTTTACCTTATTGATGATGGCGCTGGAAACTGAAGCGAGGAATTCATGGGGAAACTGAAACCAGTCGGCCGTCATACCGTCAACAGACGTGACGGCGCGGAGGCAAACAACGTTTTCGTATGTCCGCTCATCGCCCATAACCCCTACCGAACGAACCGGCAGGAATACAGTTCCGGCCTGCCATATCTGGTGGTAGAGCCCGTGCGCGTGCAATTCGTCTATATAGATGGCATCGGCTTCCTGGAGCATGCGCACTTTCTCAGGGGTGATATCGCCCAGGATACGGACTCCTAGACCCGGTCCCGGGAAAGGGTGCCGGGAGAGCAGGGCATCATTCATCTCCATGGCACGGCCCACCCTGCGCACTTCGTCCTTGAACAGGTTCCTCAGCGGTTCCACTACCTTGAGCTTCATCTTGTCCGGCAGGCCGCCCACATTGTGGTGCGATTTGATGGTTGCCGAGGGGCCCTTGACGGAAACGGATTCGATCACATCCGGGTAAATGGTTCCCTGTCCAAGCCAGCGCACGCCTGGTCCTCCTACTTCATCCGAAATCTCGTGGGCCTTTTCATCGAATACATCAATAAAAACCTTGCCTATAATCTTACGTTTCCTTTCAGGCTCGGCCACACCTGACAGCTCCTTGTAGAAACGGCTGGTGGCATCTACATGGGTAACATTCAATCCGAGTCCGCCATAGGCGCTTTCCACCTGGCGGGTCTCATTCTTGCGAAGCAGGCCGTTATCGATAAAGATGCAATGCAGTCGCTTCCCGATGGCGCGGTGAAGCAGCATGGCAGCAACCCCGGAATCCACACCTCCGGACAGTCCCAGCACCACGTGATCGTCGCCCAGCTGCTTCCTGAGCTCCGCCACCGTTTCATCGACAAATGAACCGGCGCTCCAGTCTCCCGAACATGCGCACACCTTGTAAAGAAAATTGGCCAGGATATCCTTGCCATGTTTCGTGTGCATGACCTCCGGATGAAACTGCAGCCCGTACGTGGGTTCACCGGTCACGGCATAGGCCGCTACCCTGACAGCATCTGTATGCGCAATCACTTCGAAGCCCGGCGGAAGTTCACCAATGGTATCGCTATGGGACATCCAGACCTGGCAATTATCTGTCACATTATTGAACAGCACATGGTTGGATTGCACCATCTTGAGGCGGGCACGGCCGTATTCACGCGTGGAGCTGGGCTGCACCCTGCCACCGCCTTTCTGAACCATCAGTTGCGCGCCGTAGCATATGCCAAGCACTGCCACTTTGCGACGCAGGGTGTCAAGGTCGATTAGCGGCGCCTCCGAATCCAGCACCGAGGAAGGTCCGCCGGAAAGGATGATGCCTTTCACCTGCGCGTTGAGCTCGGGCAGCTTGTTATAGGGATGGATTTCGCAGTACACATTCAGTTCCCGGACACGCCGTGCTATCAGCTGTGTATACTGTGAACCAAAGTCAATGATGTGCACTACCTGGTGCTGCATGGCGGCAAAAGTAGCAATTAGGCTTTTGCGCCGGCAGGCAAATCAAATCCCGGTAAGCATGCAGATCATATAAAGTAGCTTCACGTGGATCGCCGCAAACAGCAGGGAGAACATGATCATGCGGAGGGCTGTCAGGCGGTCTTTCCGGATGCTGTTTTTGCACTTGATGCTTTTGAGGTCGCCCAGCCTGCTGAAATTGTAAAAGTTGAAGATGCCGAAAAGCACACAAAAGCGCTTCCTGACTTCCATGCAGATCAGGAAAAAGGTGGCAGACGAAAAGAAGGTCAGCCAGAGCACCATCATGACCTCGTGCAAATACAGGTAACAAATTGAAAATCCGAAGGATGCAATCCCAAAAACGAACAAGAGCTTCTTGCGAAGCCTGATCTCCTTTTCCCCTATGTTG
Source organism: Bacteroidota bacterium (assembly GCA_024638565.1). Lineage (GTDB taxonomy): Bacteria > Bacteroidota > Bacteroidia > AKYH767-A > OLB10 > JAHEKC01. The sequence goes on along the minus strand of JAHEKC010000115.1, from coordinate 2,060 downwards.
CAGAGACCGGCCCTATACTGGTCAGGTTGATCCATCTGTTCCACTAAACACGCAACTTTCCAAAAAGTTGCATGATCAGGATATGAATATGCTCAAAATTAAGGCAATCCATCACCCCATGGCTGGCCCTGATAATCTTATATTTACAAGCACATGTTAATTAAACCTATGTATATGAGAGGAGTGTTCCTTTTTCTGGCAATGGTGCATTTACTGGCACCTGCCACCCTTTTCGCGCAACGTAAAATCGTTGTAGAGGATGTAATCCGTGAAATGAGCCTGGGGATGCAGCCCGGATTTGAAATGACCATTCCGGAAGTGACGTTCAGGGGTATAGAATCAAAGCTTACGAAGTTCATGCGGCAGGGCAGCCGCGGCAGGGTCGAACGCGGGAACGGCGACCTGTTTATCACAGCGGTGTCAGACAAGAACATCCACCATGAGCCGTTCAACCTGTATGTCCGCCACCTGGAAGTGCAGGACGGCGTCAGGATTACCGCATTCTACACGCCGGATGACACGACATTTTTCAGCGGTACCGTTCACGCGGAAGTGGCGATGGCCATCAGAAATGAGTTGCGCGAATTCGGTGTGGCGCGTTACCGGGAGGCTGTGAATGGAGAATTGCATTCACAGGAACGCATCCTGGATGATATGGAGGATGAACTGGAGGCCGTAATAAAGGAATCCAGGCAAATGGAAAAAACGATCAAGGACTCGAAGCGGAATATTGAACGTCGAAAAGAAGAAATCAGGGACCTTAAAAATCGGATCGGCGCCAAGGGAGATGAGATCATGGTGCAGCACGACATTATCAACAGCCTGCGCGGTACCGGCGGTGAAGAGGAAAAGATTTCAAAGAAACGACTCAGGGAACTCGAGAAGGAAAAGAAGAAAATGGAAAAATCCGTTGACCGGAAGTCGGACGACATCGGCAACCTGGAAAATAAAATCGACGATGCACGGCGCGCAATTGACAAAAATGACAAGCTCGAACACGAGCACGAAACGAAGCTCAAAGACCAGAAAAATAAAGTCAATGGCGTGAAGGACAAGCTCGACGCCATCCGCTGACCCCCATCCACCTGCCATGTCCGGACTGTCATTTGAGCTCTTGGAGAAGCTGTGCCGGGTGCATGCCCCTTCGGGTAACGAGTCCGCCATGACTCGTTTTATCCTGAACCATGTCCGCCGGCAAAGTCCTTCATGGAAAACGCCGCCGGTCGTCCATCATGGCAGTGGATTCCAGGACAGCCTTGCCCTTGCATTCGGACATCCTGCCACAGCTATAATTGCGCATATAGACACCACGGGCTTTACCGCCAGGTATGGAAATCAGCTCGTCCCGGTCGGCGGGCCTGTATTGCGACCGGGCATCCGGCTTTCTGGACGTGACACCGGCGGACGCATTCGCTGCGCCCTTCAGGCCGACAAGGATAACACGCTGTTCGGCTTATATGACAGGGAGATCGCACCAGGCACCGACCTGGTATTTGACAGCCCCTTCATCGAAACGGGATCCTGGATACAAGGGCCCTATCTTGACAACAGGCTGGGTGTCTGGGTAGCGCTTAAAACCTGCGAAACGCTTGAAAACGGCCTGGTGCTGTTTTCCTGTTATGAAGAGCACGGGGGCGGCAGCGCGGGCCACCTGGCACGTTTTGCCCACGAAGAATATGGCATCAGCAGGTTTATCGTCTGCGACATCACCTGGGTAACGGAAGGGGTCCGGCCGGGTAAGGGTGTAGCGGTGTCGCTGCGGGACCGCCATATCCCCCGAAAGCGCTTTGTTGATTCAGTTCGCAAGGTACTGGAAGAGCACCGGGTACCATACCAACCCGAGGTGGAGGGGTCCGGTGGAAGCGATGGTTCCGAGATCCAGCGCCTGCCCCTGCCACTTGACTGGTGTTTCGTAGGCGCCCCTGAACAAAATGTCCACTCCCCGGAGGAAAAGGTCCATACCAGGGACATTCGTTCCATGCTGCGGGCATACCGGGTGCTGATGAAGCACCTTTAAAGTCAGTCTTTGAAATACGGGGCTATCCGGTTGATGAAATCAC
>JAHEKC010000032.1:1062-28421 GCA_024638565.1 Bacteroidota bacterium | reverse complement strand
GGATCCTGGATTTACATCGGGTCGCAGGGCATCGTGCAGGGAACCTATGAAACCTATGCCGAGGCAGCGAAGCAGCACTTCAACGGCACACTGAAGGGAACGCTTAATGTCACTGCCGGCCTGGGTGGCATGGGTGGGGCACAGCCATTGGCCATCACCATGAATGAAGGGGTATGCCTCGCTGCCGAGATGGAAGCCTGGCGTTGTGAGAAAAGAGTGGAAACCCGGTACCTGGACCACGTGTTCGCGGACCTGGATGAAGCCATCGACAGGGCCCTGGAAGCTAAGAAGAACAAGGATGCGGTTTCCATTGCTTACGTGGGCAATGCCGTGGATCTGCTGGCACGCCTGATTGAAAGGAATATCGTTCCGGATACGCTGACCGACCAGACATCAGCACATGATGAGCTGGTGGGTTACTTCCCCGAGGGGCTTGGCGTGGAGGAGGCGAAGGTATTGCGGGAGGCCAACCCCGCCGAATACATCCGGCGTTCGAAGGAGACCATGGTAAAGCATGTGGAGATGATGATCGACCTGCAGGGCAAGGGTGCGGTGACCTTCGACTATGGCAACAACCTGCGTGGGCAGGCACATGCCATGGGTTTGAAGAACGCCTTTGACTTCCCCGGCTTCGTGCCTGCATTCGTGAGGCCGCTGTTCTGCGAAGGCAAGGGGCCCTTTCGCTGGGCGGCACTCAGCGGTGACCCGGACGATATCTATGAAACGGATAAGGCTATCCTCGGGCTGTTCCCGGAAGATGAGGCGCTGCACCGTTGGATTACCATGGCTCGCGAGCGTATTGCCTTCCAGGGACTGCCGTCGCGCATTTGCTGGCTCGGACAGGGCGACAGGGAGAAAGCCGGCGTGGCATTCAATGAGCTGGTCCGTACCGGCAAGGTAAAGGCGCCCATTGTCATCGGCCGTGACCATCTCGATACCGGCAGCGTAGCATCGCCGAACCGCGAAACGGAAGCCATGAAGGATGGCAGTGACGCCATCGCCGACTGGCCCGTATTAAATGCACTGATGAACACGGCCGGTGGTGCCAGCTGGGTGTCCCTGCATCATGGCGGCGGTGTGGGCATCGGCTATTCCATCCATGCAGGGATGGTGATCGTGGCGGACGGCACACCGGAGGCGGAACGCAGGTTACGCCGCGTGCTACATAACGACCCCGCCATCGGGGTGATCCGGCATGCCGATGCCGGGTACGATATTGCCCTGGATACGGCACGGAAGCACCAGCTAGACCTGAAAGACAGGCTGGGATCCTGACCGATCATGAAATTAAGGTTAACATTCCGTGCCGGAACCGAAACAGGGCCGGCGTTTGTTATAAACAGGTTATGAAACGGATTCAACTGCTCGCGCTTGCCGGGCTGCTCTTTGCGGCCTCCTGCACGGAGGATAACGATCCCATCTTTACTGACGACCGGGAAGCGTTCGAGGGCTCCTGGAGCTGCGAAGAGACCGAAGTGTCCGCATCACCCGTCACGCTGACCTTCCAGATCAACTTTTCTAAGAAGGGCAGTGGAGATACTGTCCTGATCAGCAACTTCAACAACATCGGCAGCAGCTTCAGCGCCGTGGGCGTGGTAAGCGGCACCTCCCTGGTGATTCCGAACCAGGATGTGGGCGGCTTCGATGTGACGGAGGCCACCGGCATCCTCGCCAACGGCAAGATCACGCTCTCGTACAAGGTGGACGCCATCCTGTACGAGGCCGAGTGCACCCGCTAAAACCGTGCGGGATCCCGGACCATACGCCACCACCACCGACTGCATCGACGTCGGCTTCCGTCATTTCGACATCACCCGCATTTCAGCCATCGACAGGTTATATGACGACCTGGTCGAAAAGGGCGAACATCATGCCGATGTGGCCGACGAACGGATTCCCTACTGGGCCGACTTGTGGCCGGCCTCGATCGGCATGGCGCATTATCTCACCGCGAACCAGGAAACGGTAAGAAGCAAAAAGGTGCTGGAGTTGGGTTGCGGGCTTGGGCTGGCAGGCCTGTCGGCCGCCGCGATGGGTGCAGAGGTGATGATGACCGACTACATGGAAGAAGCGCTGTCCATGGCCCGTAAAAATGCTGCCCGGAACGGAATCGACGGCATCGGTTTCAGGCTGCTCGACTGGCGGAAGCCGGATCCCACGCTGGCGGCGGATGTGGTGCTGGCCTCCGATATCACTTACGAGCGCCGGTCATTCGCCGCGCTGCCAGCTGCCTTCCGGACACTGACCAGGAAAGGCGGCCTTGTGCTGGCAAGTGATCCCGGGAGGGAATATGCCGGGACATTTTTCGAAAGCCTGAAACAGGAGGGATTTAAGGTAGTACAGGTAGAGGTGCCGGTGAAGTACCGCGGGATCGAAACAAGGGTGCAGGTATACCGGATGGAAAGATTATAGTTCTTTGAAGCCATTTCAAAAACGAACCGTGTCTCTCGCTGCCCTCTGACTCCCTAAAGGAAGAACCGCGACCGGCACTGAGGCGCGCTGGCTTCCCCTTCCGGGGCCAGGGGTGTAGGCGGTCCTATTTAACTGGAATATTATTGAGATGGCGTCGGGTTTATAGCCTGGAGGTTTACCAGGAATAAGGCCGATTCAAATCCAGGACGATAAACTAAAACCTATTTCGAACTGATAAACCGTTCCGCATCGATGGCCGCCATGCATCCGGTCCCGGCTGCGGTGACCGCCTGGCGGTAAACATGATCCTGCACGTCGCCAGCAGCAAAGACACCATCGATGTTGGTTTTGGTCGTGCCCGCCACTGTTTTGATATAGCCGTTGGCGTCGAGGTTGAGGGTGTCTTTGAAGATTTCCGTGTTGGGCTTGTGGCCGATGGCCACGAAAAAGCCGGTGACCTCCAGGTCTCTTTCCTCTTTTGTCTTGTTACTGAACACCCGTACGCCGGTCACGGCTTTGTCGCCCAGCACCTCCTTCGTTTCGTGGTTCCACAGGATCTCGATGTTCTCCGCATTCTCCACCCGGTGCTGCATGGCCTTGGAAGCGCGCATCTCATCGCGTCGTACGATCAGGTATACCTTTTTACACAGCTTGGCCAGGTAGGTGGCTTCTTCCGCCGCGGTATCACCGCCACCTACCACCGCCACATCCTGTCCACGGAAAAAATATCCGTCGCATGTGGCGCAGGCCGACACCCCGAAGCCGTTGAGCTTTTGCTCACTCTCGAGTCCCAGCCACTTGGCCGTGGCGCCGGTGGCGATGATGACCGCTTCCGCTTCGATGGTTTTATTCTCGTCGATGACGACCTTGTGTACGGTGCCGGTAAAATCCACCGAGGTGGCATAGCCGAACCGGATATCGGTACCGAATCTTTCTGCCTGCTTCCTGAAATCCTCCATCATCTCGGGTCCCTGTGTGCCATCGGGGTAACCCGGGTAGTTCTCCACCTCCGTGGTGACGGTCAGCTGGCCGCCGGGTTGCAGGCCCTGGTAAAGGACGGGCTTCAGGTCGGCACGCGCCGCATAGATCGCAGCCGTGTAGCCGGCGGGTCCGGAGCCGATAATGAGGACTTTTACGTGTTCGATATCCTGGTTGTCTGGCATAACTGGGGGTAAATATAGCTCAAACAATAATTGGCAGCTTTAGTTTAACGGGCTGCCGGTGGAGGAGCTATGGGCAAATTTCAAATACTGAATGCGTAATGCATAAGTCATAAGGATGAGCCTTATTCATTAAACATTACGCGTCAAGTATTAAGTATTTTATTTGTATTTGCAACTATTTAGTCGCGACGATCGTGTCATAGGAAGGGGTATATGCCTCGAAGATTCCGATCCCCCCTTCGATATTCGATTCGATGAAATTCAGTCCGGCGAACGGGTTGCCGTTGTTGCTGATTTGCGATTCGGCGGCGCGCCAGAAGTCGAACGTGGCCCGTCCGGCGGTGCAGAACTTGACCACGATGGTGTCGCCTACCTTGAAAAACCCTTCCTCTTCATTAAGATCGTCGTCGGAGGTGGAGTTGGGCAGCTGGCCGCGGTTATAGGCGAAGTCGAAACTTTCCCCGTTGATGAACTTGTCGTCGAAGACGGAACCCAGTGGCGCGATAAAAACATCGTCTTTCCCGATGCGCCTGGCAAACCAGCGGTACACGTTCCCCAGCGTATCCGGGTCTGTCATGTGTGCCCATGCGAATCCGAGGGAATCCTCGTCGGGTTGCACCTTGAACCAGGCGCTGTCGAGAGGTATGGGAGGGAAGCAATGGGTCTCGCTGGTCAGCTCCAGGCCTTCCTGGGTGCGTATATATAAGGAGTAGGTCTTGCCTACTTCCCCGACGAGGTTGCCGGAAACGTACAAATAGCCGAACTGCTGTGATACCTCCGTCAGCGTATCCGACGTGGTGCCGTCATCGATCACCACCAGCGCGCCTCTCACGCCGGAGGCGAGAAGGGACAGGGAATCGAACGGCGCAAAGTAATCCTGTGTCACCGACAGCAGGACATATGGATTCTGTCCCACCTCGATGTAGCCTTCCACCACGATCTTCCGCTCGGCGGGTGGTAGATCCACGGTAATGTCCTTTTCGCAGGCGGTGACGAGCAGCAGCAGGGGAAGCAGGGGCCTAAAGCGTTTCATGATGGACAGGTATTTGATTTCAGAATTTGAAGTTATAGGTGATGCTGGGCAGGACGGGGAACAGCGACACCTGTTTGGCCTGAATCTGGAAGGCGCCTGTTTCCTCGTCCACGTAATCGTCGAAGTAGATGAAGTAGGGGTTGTACCGGTTGTAGACGTTGAAAACGGCAAAGGTCCAGTAGGACTCGTAGCGTTTTCTCTTCTTGCTTTTAAGCGTGGCGGAAATATCCAGCCGGTGGTAGGCGTCGAACCGGTATGAATTGCGCGGTCCGGGTTCATTGTAGAGCCCGCCGTAAGTGGAGGGATCCTGGATGGCCTGCCCCAGGTCCGTGGGACCCACCAGGAAAAACCTGTTTTGCGGCAGGGTGAGCGCGTTGCCGGTGGCGTATACCCAAACCGCACCCAGGCTCCAGCGTCGCGAGATTTCGTAGCTCAGCACCACGGAGATGTCGTGCCGCCGGTCGTACTTGAATGAGTACTCCTCTCCCTGGTTCAGGTCGTCGAACTGCCGGTTGGTCCATGCCAGCGTGTAACCCACCCATCCGGTAAGCGAACCCAACGCCTTGTTAAAGAAAAGCTCCACACCGTAGCTTTCTCCCTTGCCGAAGACAAAGTTGTTGTCCACGTTGTTCTTGACATCTTCATCCGGCTGGTGGCCCTCGGCGTACTCCACCTGGTTTTCCATGGTCTTGTAATAGGCCTCTATGGACGTTTCATACATGTTATCGGAAAAGTTTCGAAAGTATCCTGCCGCATACTGCGTCGAAAACTGGGGATGCACCAGGTCACTGCTGGGCACCCATACGTCCGTGGGCAGGGAGACAGACCCGATCGACGCCAGGTGGATGTACTGGTAGTTCTGCGAAAATGAGGCCTTGACGGACGACTGCAGGTTGAGCCGGTACCGGGCGGAGAGGCGCGGCTCCACGTGGTGGTACAGGGCCACCTTCTCACCGCGGCCATAGGATATCGTATCCTCGATGCGGATGCCCAGGTCGTCCAGGATATACCTTTCGAACGGGCCGATCTGCTCGAAGGCAGAGGCGCGGATGCCGGCATTCACCATCAGCTCGTCGGTAACGCTCCATTCGTCGTTGATATACAATGCCGCATCATGGGCGTAAAACTTCACCACATCGCCCAGATCGAAGACCACGTCGCCGCTGCGCGCACTCGCATTGCTGGGGGTAAAGACATGGTACACGTAATTCATGCCGAACTTCAGGTTGTGGTTCACGTTGGGGAAGTAGGAAAAGTCAACCTTGGCATTGTAATCCCGGATGCCGGAGAACAGGGCGAAGTCGAACTGCTGCTGGGTGGCATTGAAGCGGAACTTGTAATCGGAAAAAATGAGCGAGGCATTCATGAACATACGGTCACTGAACAGGTGGTTCCATCGGAGCGACGCCGTGGCATTGCCCCATGGAATGCGCACCTTGAAGTCCGAAGCCGTGTTGTTGAAGGTGAACACGTCGCGGCCGAAGTAACCGCTGAGAAACAACCGGTCGCGGTCCGACAGCCGGTAGTTGATCTTGGTGTTCAGGTCATAGAAGTAATAGCTGTTGCCGGCCGCGTCGGATTCGGAATCCAGGAAGGGCTCCCGCAGGAACAGGTCGACGAACGTACGTCGGCCCGAGATGATAAACGAACTGGTGTCCTTCTTGATGGGTCCCTCCAGGGTGAGGCGTGAGGATACGATTCCCAGGCCGCCCTCCCCATGAAACTCCTTCATGTTGCCTTCCTTCATGGTGATGTCCAGGACGGAGGACAGCCGTCCGCCATACTGCGCCGGCATGCCTCCCTTGGTGAGGGCGATGTCCTTCACCGCATCGCTGTTGAACACGGAGAAAAACCCGAACAGGTGCGAGGCATTGTATACCACGGCCTCGTCCAGCAGGATCAGATTCTGGTCGGGGCCGCCACCGCGCACATAGAATCCGCTGTTACCCTCGCCGGCACTCTGGACGCCGGGCAGGAGCTGGAGAGTCTTGAGCAGGTCCACCTCGCCCAGCAGGGCGGGCAATGCCTTGACCTTGTCCACGTCCAGGCCTATGCGGCCCAGCTGTGCATCCTGCAAGTTGCGGTCCAGCTTCTCACCCGTGACGACCACCTCCTGCGTGGTGATGACCGAAGGCCCCAGTTCGATGTTCAGACGGATATTGCGGTCCAGGCGCACTTCGCGTATATGATCACTGTAACCGATAAACGAGCCGACAACCGTGTATTCACCCGCTGCCACGGTGAAGGAGTAGAAACCGTAGGCGTTGGTGGTACCGCCCTTGTACAGCTCCCGGACATACACGTTGGCACCCGTGAGCGCTTCGCCGGTAAGGGAGTCGCGTACGAAGCCGCTGATGGTGTGTTTTTCCGGCGCCTGGCCAACGGCCAGGCAGGAAATGAACAGGAGTATCGCTGTGAGAAAAGCGGGCTTGCGGGGCATGTCCGGGTGTCAGGGGCGTATTGGGGGGCAGCAAAAGTAAGAAACGGAATATTCTGGGCGACTGATGTAGATTTTCGGTATTCGTGGTACGGTTGCGGCCCTCGTATCGGTTATCGTCATATGTTCATCGGCTGGCATTATACTTCATATTGGCAGTTCGAATATTTGGGATGCCAATAACCGCAAGCCGCTGGCCGAATGACACAACGACTGACTCAGCCAATGAGCGCATATCCTGGATCCCTTTCTGCCAGCAGGGGTTGAGGCCCCCGGAACGGTATATTTGGGCCGGTTATCGGCGCGGCATCAATGAGAAGGCGGCAAGATTATCACTCATGTATTTTACCGCCAATTACGAATACCGAATTACGTAACGAGGGCCGCCACCGTACCACGACCAACCAACAACCGTCAGCCAGCGTAAGAACGCAATACCTATTCGTTGTCTTACCGTTTAAGACGCGGGTACCAATGGGTTCCGGTATCCGTATCCTTCGGTTCCGGCGGCTCCTGCATATCGATATCCGGCCAGAGTTTGGTGGTAAAGCCTTCGAAATCGCGGGCCCATTCCTTGTGCTGGTACACGCAAACGGGCAGGCAGATGGAGCAGTAGTAGTGCTTGGAGAAATAGGGAAAGCAGCGACCCGTGTCCACCACGTACCGGTCATGGCCCAGGTGATCCTTGCCGGCCTCCGGTGAGCGTTCATCAGGGATGGCATCGGCAGGGCAGTATTTCCGGCAGGCCTTGCAGTGGTCGCAGAACTTCGCAATGCCGGCATCGATGGGGCTGTCGGTTTGCAGTGGCATGGATGTGATCACGCTGCCCAGCCTGAACAGCGGTCCCATCTTGGGGTGGATGATGGAGCCATGGCGGCCCAGCTCCCCGAAGCCGGCTTTCAGCGCCAGGGGGATGTGCAGCACATCACTGTCGCCGAGCGGGTGTTCAACCGTGCAGGCATAACCAAGGCTGCGGATGTATTCCGCCAGCCCGATCACGACCTCGCCGAGCGACCAGTACACCCGCAGGCATTCCAGCGCGGATTCGTGGGACGGCACCTGCTGAAAAGCCTTCCAGTGCATGCGTTGTCCCACCACGATGGCATACCGGTCGTGGATCTCGCGGCCCTTGTAGATATCGGAAGGCTCGATCTCCGCAATGCCGGCATCGCCGGCCCCCAAAGCAAGGGCCTTGTCCTTGATGGCCTTTGCCGCTTCCGCCGGGCTGGCAAAAGGCTGCTGTTGTGCGCTGACCTCGCCCCTGAACCGCGGGTACTGCTTCCGTTTAATGTCCTTCAGCAGCTGGTTCATATCCGCATCATTGATATTCCGGCCACCGATGGAAGCGTACCAGTCGTCCCATTGAAAAGCGGGTGGGGAGGATTCGGAGGATCGCATGAGCATTGTAAAACTAATATAATAAGGCGGCATGTGACCATTTTTTACAAGCGCAAGAGGACCACCGTCGCGGAAATGAGTTGATTGCGGGTAAACAGCGGCAGCCGGCTGTCGCACATGAATAAGAGCGAAGGGACATCCCACTGGAATCCGGGGATGGGGAGATTTGAGGTGAGTGGCATGGGCGGCCGGCAATAGATTCATGAACCGCTATGGATGTTTGGAGTGTGCCGGGATGGAACCTCAGCTCAATATTAATTTCCCATGAACAACCATGTATCCTGAATCCATTATTTTCGCTTCGAAACCATTTTGGCCCGGTTCATGCCGGTCTGAACCCACGAAACCAAAAACTTTACTTACCATGTCTCTTAAAAGAATCATTGCCGCCATCGGCCTTTTTATTCCCGCCATCACGCTCATGGCACAGGAGCGAAGCCAGTCCGACTGGGAAGCGGCTTTCGCGCAGTCGGTCAGCTGGACGCGGACGACGCCATTCGGAAACCTGCTGGTCCATAACGGGGAGGGGCTGCATGGCGTGGACCCCGGAACAGGAAAGACCCTGTGGTCGCGCACGGAGCTTAAGAACCTGGATGAAAACAGGTATGAGCCCATCGAGGGCAGTCCGTTCATTACGCTTGGAACAGCGGACAACTCGGAAATCTTCATCATCGAACCGTTCGAGGGGACGGTGGTATTCCAGTCGCGGCAGGCGGGCATCAGCTCCATCATCGGCAAGTATGTATTGCCCGCCAACCTGTCACTGCTGATACACGGAAACATCCCCGGGCAGGACAAGCCTTCCATCGTGATGGTGGACCTGTCCAGCGGGAAGAAACTTTGGGATAAGCATGACGACTTCGGCATGCTCACGGCCTTCATCGAGCTTGGCGCCGACCAGTTCCTCATCGCCACGTTGTGGAAGATATACCGCATCCATACCAGGACCGGTGAGGTGGAATGGGAGAAGCCCATAGATCCCAAGGCATCGGCACAGATGGCCAAACTGGGTGCCCTGGGAGGGATGCTCAAGAACCTGGCGGAGCAGCAGGTGGATCCCAACGACATCAAGGCCGAATTCTACCCGCTGGAAAGTGATGCCTTTATCGTGGGAGCCCAGGTGAAGAACGAGAAGACCACCACCGACAGCCAGGGAAACAAGAAAACGACTATTACCTATTCAAGCACGTACAATGCCTATAAGATGAGCACGGGTGATCCCATGTGGCCAAAGCCCGCGGAGTTTAAAGGATACCTGGGGCAGCTGATCTTCGATGAACGTGGTATCATTGTCTGCCCTGATGCAGGCGCGAATACCAGGATCAACCTGCTGGACTACAAGACCGGTGAAACCAGCTGGGGCAAGAAGGGGCGCGGCATCAAGGCCAGGGGCGGTGTGCAGGATTACTATCTCACGGACGCCGGCATCCTGCTGCTGTTCGAATCAGGTGGCAGCAAAGGCAGCAGCACCTTTCGGCTCAATATGCTTGATCCCGCAACGGGCATGCTGAAATTCGATAAATACCTCAAGGTGGACGGGCGTGTACGGCAAACTGAAATCCTGCCGTCAGGTTTGTTTTTCGTCACTGAAAGCGAAGCCAATCTCATCGACCTGGCAACCGGTACGGAGAAATTCGACAAGTCGGTAAAGACCAAGCCGCTGCTGAACGTGGGCACGGACGACAGGATCTATATCTTCTCGCTCAAGGATGACAAGGTATACGCGGTGGACAAGAATGCGGGGACGCTGTCGCCGTTTTCAAAGGCCGAAATCAAATTCGACGGCAAGGAAGACCCTGATGAGCTGGAGCTGCGTGAAAGCGGCATTGCCATCGTGGGCAAGCAAAACGTGGCGCTGGTAGGCATGGACGGTTCCGTGAAGTACAACAACTATTTCCCCGCGCCACGGCTGCCGGGACTGTTGCGCGCTATTTATGCCGCCCAGGCCATCCGCATGGCATATGTGGGTGCGGTGAGCACCTATGCTTCCGGGGCCCTTGCGGCTTATGCCCAACAGGAAAAGGATGCGGGAAAGGCCGCACTCGGACAGGGATTTTCCGAGGTCTATGGCGCCATGGGTCAGGCCGGCTTTGCCTATGCAGGCATGTACCTGGATGCGGTCAAGTCGCGCTTCAAGGCCACGGCCAACGCCCCTGATTTCGTGTTTATGGTGATGGATACCGAGGCCAGGGACAACCATCTTATACGCGTCAGCAAGGACAACGGCGAGATCATGGATTATATCAACCTGGGCAAAGAAAAGGAACCGGTCTACGAGGTGGATAACATCTCGAACCAGGTGTACTACCGGAAGACGGGCAATAAGATTTCGTGCTTTAAATTCTAGGAATCAGGATTTAGGCAACAGGCATTGGCCAATAGGGGTGAAAAGGGGCCAGTCAGGGGGTGGTTCCCGGCCAGGAATGTAAAGCAGGGAACGTGAGAACCGGGCGGGCTAATACGGAATTGACAGGCGCCGGGAACCCCTTTCAGGGTCGCGCTAGGATGCGTGCTGTATGTTGAACATTTGCCCGGGAATGCCTCCCGCAACGATGTCCGCGGCAGGCCATTAAAACAAATTCACTCATTATCAAGTAGATAGTCTTACTTCATTGTCCACGCAGAACCGGTTCCGTACCTTTGTCGTACACTTTTTAAAGGATTGTATATCAATCTGACGTTAGTTCCCACTTCCTTCCGATCAAGCTACAAACTCCTTTTAAGTTAGTTCAATGCCCGGCCCATGGCCGTGCGAGTTTTGTATGTATCAATATTATTAACAACACACATTAAATGAAATTTTCAGAATTGAATCTGATCGAGCCGCTTATGCGTGCCCTCGATCATGCGGGCTATGAACAGCCCACCCCCATCCAGCAAAAAGCCATTCCGCCGATCCTTGAAGGCAAGGATGTTTTTGGTTGTGCCCAGACGGGCACCGGCAAGACAGCTGCATTTACGCTGCCTATGCTTCAGCTTCTCGGCAACGGAAGTGCTAAAAAGAGACACATCCGCGGCCTGGTGCTGGCACCCACGCGCGAGCTCGCCATGCAGATCAGCGCGAATATGAAGACCTACGGTCACCATTTGCCACTCCGGCATACGGTCGTCTTCGGTGGCGTATCACAAAACCCGCAGGTACAGCAACTCCGTAAGGGTGTCGATGTTCTCATCGCCACCCCGGGCCGGCTGCTCGACCTGATGCAGCAGGGGTTCATCAGGCTTGACCGGATCGAATTCCTGGTGCTCGATGAGGCAGACCGGATGCTGGACATGGGTTTTATACATGACATCAAGAGAATTCTTGCAAAGCTTCCGGCTGAAAGGCAGAACCTGCTGTTCAGCGCCACCGCTTCTCCCGAGATCATGAAACTGGTCAAGAGCATGATGAAGCAGATTGTGCGTGTTTCGGCGACACCCAAGGTGCAGACTGCCGAGCTTGTTGATCAAAGCGTGTATTTCGTGGCGAAGGACAAGAAGCGCTCATTGCTCAAGCATGTGCTCAGGCAAAAGGAGGTCTCCCATGCCCTCGTATTCACCCGGACCAAACGCGGGGCGGATCGTGTAGCCAAAGATCTCGTACGCGCAGGCATTAATGCGGAGGCTATTCATGGCAATAAATCACAGGGTGCCCGGGAACGGGCGCTTAAAGGTTTTAAGAACCGCAGCATCCAGGTACTGATCGCTACGGATATCGCTTCCCGCGGTATCGATGTAGACAAGCTTTCTCATGTGATCAACTTTGAGATTCCCGAGGTAGCGGAAACCTATGTGCACCGTATCGGAAGGACCGGAAGGGCCGGAAGTCCGGGCAAGGCCTTTTCGTTTTGCACACCGGATGAAATGCCGTACTGGAAGGACATTCACAAGCTGGTGCGAAAGGATATTCCGGAAGTCAGGAAGCACCCGTTCGCGCTTTCCTGAGCGTTCACGGTATCAGTGACAAATTTCTAATTGACTTCTTTCCGCCGGTCAACCCGAACGGGTTTGCCGTAAGTATCGCGGAATCCGTCAGTGTTTGACGAACCGGCTGGTGCCGGTCAGGCCGTCATGGGCCAGGTGCAACAGGTATACACCTTTTGGCAGGTCGCGGATGCCGGAAAGCTCTACCCGGTTAGGTCCCTCCGTGGCTTCATGGGAGAGCGCGAGCACACTTTCGCCAAGCGTATTGAATAGCCTGATGTCGACCAGGTGGTCGCTGTCAGTCTGGAAACTAACGTAGGTGGTACTGGTGGCCGGGTTGGGATGTACGAGCGGGGTTAAGGGCGACAGCGAAAACGGCGTTAGCGCTACCCGCACGGGTCCGTAGGTCTCCGAATCGCCGTTATAGTCAGTCTGGTCCAGGAAATAATAGCTGGTACCGGTAAGGGGCTCGTGGTCAACCCATGCGTAGTTTAACGGTGTGGTCGAATGGCCGGCACCGGGAATCATGGCCAGCGGCTCGCGGTCGAATCCGTTTTGCGATCGGACGATGGTGAAATAATCATTGTTGATTTCCGATTGCGTGGTCCAGTTAAGCAGCACCTCGCCCTGGTCGTTCGCCCTGGCAGTGAAGTCCGTCAACGCCACCGGCAAACCGGTGATGAAGATGTTGATGGGTACCGAAAATATGTTCTTACGTCCGCAGGCATCGGTCACGACCACCTTTATCATGCCATCCAGTGAAACAGCCGTCATGGGAGCAGTGAAAGTGGTGGATGCGGCGGTTGAATCCCCGAATGTCCCGCCGATGGTGTTGGACCATTCGTAGGTATAGGGCGGGTAACCGGAGCTGACGTTGACATAAACGTTGCGCGTCTGGCCCTGGTAGTATGAATTGGGTATCTGTGAGCTGGACACGAAAAGTTCTTTCTGCCGGCCACATAAAAGGTTAAAATTAAAAAAGGCGCGTTGGGCTGCAATCTGTTCTTCGGTAGAACCCGACCCGGTCAGGTCATGGCCGCCCTGGTACATCACGAGACCGTTTTCTGAATTCCCGAATGCATGGCCATATGCGGCCAGCACGCCTTCACCGGGTGAACTGCCGTCAGATGTCGTGACAAGTCTTTTCGTCGTGCCGCGCCAGGCGCCGGTCGACAGCGGCTGGAACCACTGCTCGGATCCGTTATCATGTGCATTGTGAATATTCCCGAGCAGCTGCATCACCGGATCAGTGGGATAAAAATAGGAGAATGGTGCCGTTTCGTTCTTGGGATGTGTTTCTGTAATGCTGGGGCCGCAGGTAGCTGCTGGGTTTTGCCCGCCTTTTGTCTTCCAGCACTTCATCCCGTCGATGGTAAGGTAATTGAGCATCTCGTACGGCGCGGCGGTGTTTTCCGTTCCTTCGAGCATGCTCACGGCATGGCACTGGCTCCAGATATGGGATGCCTGTGTGGTGGCGAAATTGTACAGCGGACCGTGCGTGGCCCATACAGGATCGCCGTGCGGGTTGACCCACAGGTCGTGGCAGATTGTCAGATCAGCAGGCGTTCCTATTTCATATGCGTTCGAGTCTATTCCAGCGTTGTTATAATAATTCAGGATGATGGGTGCGTTGCCCGAAAGGTCATCCACCAGGATGTTCGGAAAATACTTGACGGTCCGAATGTAGTTGGACGGGAACGTGATGGAGCTGGTGGTGTAGGAACCCTGGACACCGGTGGTATCCCATGCGGTTATAAGTGCTGCAATGGTAGAGTCGATATGCTCCGCCTCGATCAGGAACGGTCCGGACTTGTAGTCGACACCATTATAGGAAAAATCTATCCCGTCACGCGTCTTGTAGGGGCTGATGATCCACTGGATAGGAATGTCATGATATTCGATCAGCTCATAAAGCAGCCCGTAAGGCCTGAGGGCATTGTCAACGGTTTGGGGCGTCTGGCCCATGTCCACGACGAATGACCCTGAGGAAAAAGTCTCTGTCTGCGCCAGGCACGTATTGCGCTCCATGCAAACCAGGTTGCTGGCGATAAGAAGGAGTATTAGGTTTAGCCGCTTCATAAAGCAATAATTCGACGCTGGGGTTCATCGAATGGTTTTTCAGGTTATTCAAAGCTACGGCGTGCATTTACCCATCCCCTCTTAAATTAGATTAACTACCTGTTCCCCTACGTGGACGGGTGTTTTCTTGTGGTAAGTGTTAAATCGGGAGCGGCGTTCAGCTGGCCCCCGGTTAACCCATTAATAACAAAGGATTTACAATTCATTCAAAAAATGCCGGATAAACGGCAATATTCCATGTTGTCACAACACTGATTATCAGACTCTGCGTAATGGAATTGTAACTGGTCCTCTATCAAAACCGCCACTGCAACAGCTACGGTCGCTTGACCATAGGATCGGCATGCCCGTCATATAATTTGATGCAACCACGAAAAAACGACTACACTTCCTTTCCCTTCATCATCTTATTCCAGTATAACCATGGCAGGATGTACTTCTTGAGCAGCCAAAGCCGCCAGTGTTCTTTCGAGCTGTCGCGGATGAGCATCTGCTTCAGCTTGGGATCCGGCGTGAACCTGTTGTCGTAATCGAATTCGGCCAGCACCATTTTGCCATACGCGGTGATGAGGGGGCAGGATGAATAGCCGTCGTACTTTTTGCTGCCGGCGGTACCGCCATCCAGTTGATGAACCAGGTGATCGATCATCACCGGCACCTGTTTGCGCACGGCTGCACCGGTCTTGGCGGTAGGCAGTCCGGCCACGTCACCCAGCCCGAATACATTGGGATATTTCCTGTGCTGGAGCGTGTATTGGTCCACGTCGAGCCACCCCTTTTCATTTGCCAATGCTGATTCCTTTACAAACGGCGGGGCCGTCTGAGGCGGGGTTACGTGCAGCATGTCAAAATCCACCTCCACCATCCGCGCTTCGGGTTTGCCTACCATGCGTTCGCCGATGACGTTTGGATTATCGAGGATCGTCTCCGTGACATCGGGAATGGTTTGTCTGAACGTGATCTTCCGGCCGGGTCCGTCGATTTTCACCGGCACATGCCGCAGTCGCATCAGGATACCATACCGGTTCACCACCCTTGTCAGGGTTTCGGCGATCTGTTTGATGCCGAAGATCACTGTGCCCGGGGTGGCCAAAATGATGTTATAAGGATGGGGTGGCTGGTTTTTGCGCAGGTAGTCGGCCGCCAGGTAGGTGATCTTCTGCGTGGCGCCACCGCACTTGACCGGAGTGGTGGGGGAGGTGAAGATGGCGTTTCCGCCTTTGAATTCCTGCAGCACCTCCCAGGTGTGTCGCGGATCTGTGTAGTTGCTGCAAACCACACTGCGGTCCAGCGCTTCCGGCAATCCTTCTATAAGGTCTGGCGCCACGACCAGTCCGGGCGCCACCACGAGGGATTCATATGACATCTTTCCGAAATCCGTTATGACGGTGTTATTCCGCGGATCGAAGCCCGTGGCGCGCTCCTGCTTCCAGGTCACCCCGCGCGGGATGAGATCCCGCATGGGCTTTTTCGTCTTGTCGAAGTCATAGTCGCCCGCTCCTACAAGTGTCCAGGCGGGCTGGTAGTAGTGAAATTCATTCGGCTCGATCAGGGTGATCTTCAGTCCCGGCCGCTTGCGCCGCAATTGTGCGGCCGTCATGATTCCCGCCGTTCCACCGCCGATGATCAGTACCTGGGTATCCATGGTGCACAAGGTACTGGCTCCTGAACGGAAGCGAACTGATTTTTGTTAGGGAGCGGGGTGATTTAGGTTGCAGTGGCCCGCCTTCGCCAGGGCTCCGCCGGGCTGGCAGTAGCAATTAAGCGGCAGCAGGCAGTTGATTTGGATTCCTGAAGGTGCCATGCAGCCCCCAGCATAAAATGGGAATGCCGGTCCCGCCCGTTTGGGGAAGGACCGGCATCTCGATTATCGGTCGAGTGGCGGCTTGCCGGCCGCCATCCCGGACTTTAAACTAAACCCTAACCAATATGAAACAAGTTGTTTTTATTCTGTACGGACGACGTCATAGGATCCGGACATGTTACCAAAGATGGGCGTATGTTCGTTTTCGGTAAAACGGATATTGCCCCCGTAGAAGCCGTCGATGGCGGTGCCAATGGGACCGATACCGCTTCCCAGCATGCAGGGTACAGCCGCAACCGTCTCGATATAGTAGCTGTTGGAAGTATTCTTGATCCAGCATTGGATGTGGCTTGTAGTCATGCCGGCCAGCGAGTCGTTCAGCAATAAATTAAGCGTTATGGTATAATCCGGTGCCATGGTGCCTGTCACATTCACGAATGGAAGCGTAGTACCGGTGGAATCTGTCATGCCCGCGGACGCATGGCCCACCTGGATATCGAACTTCTGGTTCTGGAACGGTCCGGCATTCAGGGTAAAGAAGTTACCCGTAACCAGGTTGAGGCTGTCACACATGTGTACGTTGCCAAGATGGTGTACGCCAGGATTGGCGCTTGTGGTCACATACTGGGTTTTGGTATACTGCAGGTTGAACGCTTTCAGCGTCAGGTGGGCATGTCCCGGTACGATGGTGTTGAAGGAACCGTCGGCCGTGTACAGGTATGAGAAATACCCGTTCCCGCCGGTCAGCCGGATGCTGCCCGCTGCAGGTTCACCCTGGCAATCGACCAGCTGACCTGCAATCCTGGTATGACAGGGAATCACCAGGTCCGGAACCGTAAAAAGCTGTCCTGCCGTCAGGGGCGGGATCTTCTCCTGCTGGCTGTCGGCAGTCAGCGCGTTATTGAAGGTCTTATGCACCTTGATCGTATACGTTGAGCTCCAGGCGGGCATCCAGTTTTCATACTGGCCGCTCTGATCGGTGTAGGTATGCCACCACCCGTCGATGGTCACCGTTGCATTGGGTATGGGTATGCCGCTGCAATCCTTCACTTTGCCCTTGACATAGCAGCGTTCACCCTTGTAGTCTACATTCCATTTGCTGAAATGGCTCACGGTGCCCACGTAGTAGTTGCCGTTTTTGGTGGCCATGCCTTCTTCATTCCACAGGGCCGTGGCCTCGTCGAATGACCATAGTGCGATCATGCCCGGGGCACTTGCCGACTGGGAAGGTGCAATGGGCATGCGAAGGGTGGCCGTGGAACCTGGCGCCAGCTGTAGTGCCGCGCCACCGGAGGCTTTCATCTCCACTTCCACCATGCCATAGGAGTAAAGGGACACCTCCTGCCCGTTGGCATCGATGCCGAGCAGGTCGCCGCCGGGAATCATGTACCCGAAATTGGCCATGTCAGGTGAGAGCTGGTTCAGCGACAGGTTTACGCTGCCGGTGTAGGCCTTTCCATCTGCGGTAACGAATGAATTAGGCTGGAAGTCGATAGAAGCGTTTTCCGGCAGCGTGACAAGTCCGCCTGCCGTGGCGGAAACGGCCTGGCTGACCACATCGCGCGTAAGCACGATGTTCACATAGTTCACGCCTCTTTTGCTGGGGATAAAACCATGTACGCGGTCCATGAAGCCCGGCTTCGAAAACCGTACCAGGCAGCGTTCGCGGTTTACTTTAATGCTTTCCAGCAGGAATGTGCCGTTGCCGTCGGTAGTGGCTGACTGGCCATACGCTTTGACCGTGACGCCTGAAACGGGTAGCTTGGCCGGGTCCAGCACCTGGCCCGTGATGTTCGTCGTAAGGTCGGCCGTTACAGCAGGGCCGGTGGACGCGTTTTTGATACCCACGAAATCGTCTTCCTTGGTACAGCCGAATACCAGGACGATGAAAATGAATGCAAGTTTGGGAAACGGAAATAATTTTCTCATGTCTTTCATGGTGTTTGGGATTTTGCGACCGGAGGGCACGTGAGGATAGGAGCGAACCCGGGAGTCAGGTTAGAATGAGAATAGCTTGTAAAAAGAACGTATGCGTAATTGAATACGTTCAAGGTTTGCATTCATTTCGACGCCACAAAGTGATTCTGACGTCAATAAGAAAAACAGGAAACGTGAAGTGCGAAGTTTATACTATAGTCGTAAGGATGTCATGCTTATGTACTAAGACAATAGTATTAAGTGGTCAGTGATCAGTAATCAATGGACGGTATTGCGTGGTCCCTGCCTGCCGGCAGGCTGGTGAGCGAGTGAATGCGAGGCAGGATCAATCCCGGCAGTCACCTGCTATAAGCACAAAAGCCGGTAACAAAGCAGGTTATGGAAGTACTTGTATGGCGCTATTTTAATAGCAGATTTATAGTGTCGGATTTACGATCTTCAGGTATTGGTTATTAAATCAGCTTTCGTTTATCCCGGCATACCATAAGTTGTGAATGGCTATAGGCAAATGGGAATGAAGTTTTTTATGGTACAGGGAAAGGCCGGCACATGGACTGCCAGCCGGGTGATATTTGGCGGGCTGTCATCGCAAGCTTGCGCGCGAAGCGCAACACGGCGCGCTGGTTTTAATTTCGTAACCAGGCATATCCGTTGAGCGAACAGGCGATAAGCAACCAGGCAATATATGGAAGCAATAATATCGTATTCCATTTAAGCGAGGATAGGTACCTGAAGGCGATATAGCCTACCACGAGAGTAAGTGCGGTGAGGATAGCCATGGCAGGACCGGGTAGATGGTACCTGAAAAATACCGGGTTCCAGGCTACATTGAGCAGCCATTGGATGCAAAAGACCGTTATCAGGTGTTGCCGGCTTTCAACCGCCTCCCAGGCACGGGCCATGTAAATGGCAAAACAAACCATGATGGCGGACCAGGCGACGCCAAAGAGCCAGCCCGGTGGTGTCCATGGTGCTTTATCCAGCTGCCGGTACCATTCGGATCCGGGGCCGTCCCCCATGAGCATGCTCCCAATGCCCAATGCGGCAAAGTTTAATATCAAAAAAACAATCAATCGTGTAACCATGTCATATCGTGTTTTGACGGCTTGCTATCCAGGTCTTTTTTTGATTCCTGCGATAGGTTTAACAATTGTTCGTAAACGGGTAGATTTTTCTGAGCCAGCCCCGGATGCAACGAATGCCAGCTCCCGCGCCTGCTTCAGCAGATTTAAGACCTGCCTATTCCGGATATCATCCAACCTGGAAATCCTGATATGCCTGATCCGTTTTCCGCTCCCCTGCAACAAGCCCGCCGGATCATTCAGGCGTACACCTGAAGGGAAGCTGATGTTGATGTGTTTGCTGTACACGATGATGGCGCAGTAGCAATCCCATGCCTTTTCGGTAAATCCATACCCGATGTTCAGCGAAAGGGTTGAATCGCCCACCAGTTCCGTAGCCGGGTGTGTTTCATTCCGGATAAAATGCCTCAACCCATTGGCAAGCTTGATGATATCATCACTGAAAGGCAGCAGGAGCGTGTCGATTTGTGCTTCAACAGGATCTTTCATAAGTGCTGTATTCATTGCAGGGTACTTGGTAACAGATTTTCAAAAGTAATGATTGTGCGGTGTCAAAGACGGCGGCTTGAAACACCTGTTGCCTTTCAGGTTCTTCGTTATTATATTTTAAAATCAAACAACGAAAATCACTAAATATAATATTCGATTCAAGGTTTGTCGGATTCTGTACAAAGCCTGGAGATCATTCCATTGAAAATCATCCCGTGAAAGGGATACACGAGATACCAGTACAGCCGACCCGCCAGTCCCCGGGGGCGGAAGGTGGCGGTCTGGATCAGAAGCGGCCCCTCGATCCTGAATTCCAGCCAGGCTTCTCCGGGCAGTTTCATTTCCGCGAACAACAACAGCCGTCCTTCTGTTTTGTTGGCATAAAGTACCCGCCAGAAGTCGACGACGTCGCCCGCGGCAATACGCGTGGGATGGGTGCGTCCCCTGCGCAGCCCCACACCGCCCGCCAGCTTGTCAAAAAATCCACGCAGCTTCCACAGCCATCCGGCATAATACCAGCCCGTCCGCCCGCCGATGCTCCAGATCCTGTCCAGGGTGACCTGCCTGTTTGCCATGGCCCTGGAACGCCGGTCCGCAAAGCAGCCGTGCACGGGCACCTCGATAAAGTCCGAAAGCCTTAATGGCGAATCGGCTTCTACCAGGGCGTCCTTCCAGCTTGAAACGACCTGGTTGCTTTCCACTTCTTTGACGATATCCTGCAATGCGGCAGCATAGCCGACGGGCCGGATATCCAGCATTTCATTGATGTCACTGTGCCGGCATACGACTTCCACCTTCATGCTGTCCACGAGCGCCTGGGCCAGCTTGTAGGAAGTAGCGGTAATAAAATACAGCCAGTAGGAGGAAAGACGCGGTGTCATGACCGGGACGACAAGGATGATACGACGCAGCGCGCGTGCTTTGGCATAACCCAGCAGCATTTGTTTATAGCTTAGCACATCGGGGCCACCGATGTCGTAGTTCGTAGCGTAAAGCTTTTCATTGCCGATGGCTTTTTCTAAAAACCGGATCACGTCCCCCACGGCGATCGGCTGGCATCTGGTGTAAAGCCATCTGGGGGCAATCATCAGGGGCAATTTTTCCACCAGGTCACGGATGATCTCGAAAGAGGCGCTGCCCGAACCAATGATGATTCCGGCACGGAAGGTTGTGAGGTGAAACCGGCCCCCGGCAAGTTCCGTTTCCACCTGTTTGCGTGAGCCCAGGTGTTCGGAAAGGGATTTTTCGTTTACAATGCCGCTCAGGTATACGACGTGGCGGGCCCGGGTGCGGTTCAGCCGTTCCCGGAAATGCACGGCCGAAGTTCGCTCCAGGTCCCGGTAATCGCTCGATGCGGACATGGAATGGACCAGGTAAAAGGCTCCGTCGATATCGTCCGGGATGCTATTCAGCGATTCAGGATCTAGCAAATCGCATTCGATCACCTCGATCGATTGCCTGAGTGAATCCGGCGGGTTAAAGCGGTGGGTATCCCGGACGCAGCACACCACCTTGTGGCCGTTCCTGACAAGCGCCGGCAGAAGCCGTTTGCCTACGTAGCCCGTGGCACCCGTGAGGAGGATTTTCATTAAAGCAAAGGTGGGTAATTGCCTCGAAGCCCCGATCTCGTGACGCGCAAGCATGACAAGTCCTGGTACAATGAGGAGTTGATAAATACGTATCTGGAGCTTTAGACGGGGCCTGATGGATTAATCAGCCCGCACGAAAATCCGGGATGGTGCATGGCCTGGCCCTGCCAGGAAGCATCCACGTATGAGCAAAAATGGGAATAGATAAGGTGACTTTAGTCTGGCGTTCAGGTATTTAATCCCTGTTCACTAGCCTGACGGTTGTGACCAAATCATCGAATGACAACCTTAAATAATAATAACCTGTACTTAATTCCACCTGGCTGTTGTATTGATAAGAATTGATTCCTTTTGCACCGGTAGTCTTTTCGGAATAAATAATCTTGCCTTGCGCATTAAGCAACTGGATTTCGACCATACCTTCATCAGGCAACTCGAATACAAGATTAAAATTGTCCGAGAAGGGATTTGGATATAAATTATGGACCAACAATTTATTTGATTCATGATTATCGTTGGTATTGATGGCGCGCCAATCGGTATATGCAAATCCCCCGTCAAAATCAGTTTGCTTAATTCTATAATAGGAAAGGCCTTTCATGGGGTTCTTGTCGATGAAGGAATAATGGTGCAACATACTTGTGGTACCATTACCTGGGATTTTTGCAAGGGGCTCGATAGAATTAAAATTTCGCGTACGCTCTACCGTAAAATAGTCGTTATTCACTTCCGATGCGGTAGCCCATTTTACATCCACCTGATTTAATTTGTTCAATTGGGCCTTGAATGAGAAAAGTTCGACAGGAAGCGGATTGGGATTGACTGCCAGGGTAAAGGGACCAAAATTGCTGATGCCCGGTGACTCGACAGTATTTGCGTTTGAATTGGAAACCTGGTTGGGGAATTTCGGGTCCCATCCGAGGTTGATCACTTTATACCGCTGGGCCCTTAGGTCAATTTCGCCATATTCCGGTACTTCAGCTTCTGCATAAGTGAAGGTAGCGGTTATCGTGCCACTAAGACCGGTTTTATCTATCTGCCAAAAACGATCCACGGTATTGGCACTATTGTTTGAGCCCAGCGTATTGCGTAAATGGATAACGCTGTCAGGCCTCACTGGCAGGGGCAAATTATTGCTTGAGGTGGGGTAGGTGGATGCCGTAACATTGCCGATTGAGCCGGATGTGAGGTTGATCGTAAGTGGAATAATCGTTCCGGTGATAGTGCCGAAGGGAATAGTGTGCGGGCCGGTCGTAGTTCCGATATTCCATTGCACCATACTGAGGTTATTTACATTTTCCGATATGATATAACCGTTGGTATAGGAAATACCGGTTCCTGCGTCATTGCTGATAGTTAGACGGTTAGCGTTAAGGTCAAGGCTGCCCGCCACCAGGTTGAGGTTATTTGAGACTTCCAGGTCAAGTTCCATCGTTACACCGCCCGTATTATTGATTTCCGCGTTGTAAATATCGGTTATAGATGTACCGGTTATCAGGGATGCATCCGAGCCCCAAAAGACCACCTTTCCCGTATCTGTAATATAGTTTCCTTCGTTAACCCAGTCACCTTTAACGTAGATCGTGCCCCAATTTTCAAGTCGGCCTGTATCTGCAATGATTAAGGAGCCTTCGTCAGAAACGATAGTCCCCGGTTCCACATATAAATTGCCGACGACGGTCATATCAGGAAAGCCTGCCCGGGCTTGCGAATTATGGGTGCTGTGGTTTTTTACCGGAAGGGTGTTGGACGGGGCCAGATTAGTTTGGGTGGTGGTGCGGGGTTCGGCAGATTCAGGGCCCAAGGTTTTCTTTGCCGGTAATTCATTTTCGCCCGATCCGGGCAAAGCAGCTGATTGTTGCGGTGCGGTAAAGTTTCCAACAGTCAATATGAAAACATAAAGCATGACTGCAGTGCCTGTTGCGAGCGTAATTATTACACTAGTTCTCAGTCGAGGCCTGATTTTCTGACGTTGTTTAATTCTCAGCTTCATTCAGTGCTATTTATTTAATTCGTATAGAAAGGGAATCTAGTCTGCTAAAGTCAGATTAAACTTTGCTTTAAATGTCTTTCAGTTTATGCAGGCGCTGAATTATATGGTATAAGGCGACATCAAATACCCCTGTTTATTTCACTACCTGTATGGTCATATACGATCCAGCATATAACACCGCCGGTGTTACGTCTGAATTATGTTGCGCCCATTGCATGGTAAAAGCGCCCCCTGTTCCGGCAGTCGAAACCGTGCCATTGATGACAATTACTTCTTGTCCTGCAGTAACGGTCACCGATGCGATTTGATATTCTGTTGTCGGGCTGGTGATATAGGTAATCTGGTCAGCTCCTGATTTATTCAGGAAGACATACATGAATTCAGTGGCTCCCGAAGGTGCGGTAAACTTGACATCTATACCCGAATTACCCTGGCAGGATGCGCTGATTAATGCTGTGATCAAATAGGTGCGGTTGGGAGTCAGGTTAAAAGTGAAATCATCATCATCCTGCAGCGTGGTACTTGAAACTACCGATTCGTTGACCGATTTTTGCTTGAAATCTGCGGCACCTGTACCCCATGATAGGTTACCACTTCCATCGTTAATCAGGGCGGTATTCACCCCTCCCTGCACCAATGGCAGATTATACGTGATGTCTGCGCCCTGCGCCCGCGCTTTAATCGAAGTATAGTGGTTACCGCTTGCACTGGGCTCCGCAAATCGAAGTTCACCGGCAGTATCATTATTGTTATTTAATAGAATGTTCCCATTCATGGTTTCCATTTTCTGGCCTGGGGTGGAAGTGCCAATTCCTACATTTCCGCCGCTGGTCACACGCATCCTTTCAGAATTGTTGGTTTTAGTGACAAAATCAACAGCATCATTGGTGCCAATATAATTGGTGCCAGCAATAGTGCCACTGTTTCCCGTAATGCGCCAGGCATCATCACCGTATATGAAAGGAACCCAGACAGCCCCGGTATAATACCAGAAACCGGCCAGCCCGTCAGTCTGGTAGATCAAAAGGCCGTTAGCGGGTGATTGAATCTCGTTTTTCTCCGTGAGAGTCATGCGCGGTACCAGTAATCCTTTCGATGAAGATACCAGGTCGAGAATGGACGAATTAGTGGGCGTGGTGGTTCCAATTCCTACCTGGGCACAAGCTTGATTGCCAACATGAATCAGCAGCAAACCAATTAAAAGAAACACGTTTCTAATTTTAGTCATGACGGTATTTGTTGTTATTTTGTTTGTATTACGTAAGGAAATATGAAAAGTTGCTTTTATTTTTTAATTTAATAGAAATGACCTATGCAATTGGTAGACAGCGTAATATGTAAATAATGGATTGAAGGAAATTACGTTGTACCAGATGAAGGATCTTTTGCGATTATGACTTGTAGTTCCATAACCATTGTATACTCAATGGCTTTTGTTACAGCACTTCCACGTTTCGTCAGCCCGTCATAATTAAGGTTTAACTTGGACTTGACCCGTAATTCTGTATCCGGGTGCCTGCTTTGTAAGTTTGCACGTATCCGGTCAATAGAAATTTTTTGCCCTTCATGTTGAGGCTATTCGCTGATGGGGTATTCCTGGCCGCGACCTGGTTAAAATCAAAATAGCCAGTGAATAAATATTATGGTAGAATATCTGGCTAGCGGTATTCCGTTTCCAGATCGATTCCGCCAGCGACTTACACACTCGCAATCCTTCCGGTGGGTGGCAATGGACCGGGATGTCAAAAGTTGAAAGTTGATAGTCGTGGAGGCAGGCGTTCTAATTAATAAAACAATCTCTTCCCGCGGGCACGGTAGATCCAAAAAATATCGTCATTGCAATCCAGGGCGCTCAGCCGGGTGTCTGCCTTCGGCAGGCATAAAGCAATCCAATGCCAGAATCAATTATTTCAATTAAACCACACCGCATACCCTTTTCTTCTCAGGTCCCACGCCAGCTTTTCCTCCATCTTCAGCGCCTGCTCCCTGGTCATGGGCTTTTCGTTGAGGTGGTTGTACAGGCTGGGGCGGAGGTAAGCGCCGTACTTCTGCACGATCCATGACGAGATCCTGTATCCCTTCTTCCCGATATGCCCGGTCTTGTGCTGCTCGAACCGCTCTTTGGGCGACTTCGAGGTCATGCCCACATACAAACACTCCAGCACGCCGTTGAACTGGGGGTTGGCCTCGCGGAAGCGCCTGTTCTCGGAAAAAACCTTCTTTTTTAATTCGACAACGTAGACCTTGTAGCTGGCACTGGGCATGATTGCTAAAATAAGCTATGGAACAGAGTAATGAAAAGGAAATCGTGAACCTTGATCCGTTCTGTGGGCCTCATTGCGTGCGGGGGCCTGCCCCTTCAGGGGATCGGGGCGGGATGGAATGTGAAGAATAAGAAGAAGCGGCAATCTTTTTTCGTTATCCGGAAATCCATGCTCGTTCGCCCTGGCCGGGCGGGTGATCGGGAATCATGTCATGCCGGAAATCAACTTGAAATTGTGGCACGGGTGAGCATTGAAAGTTGAGTGTTTAATATCGAACATTCAATGGCGAACGTACAGGTACGGCCAATCGTCAATTTTCTGAGAAAGCCATGTGAAGGCCTCTTGCCACCCTTGCCACAGGTCTTCCGCAAGCATAAAAGGTAGGTCAGAAAATGGAGAGCTGCGTCTTGGTGGTGAACAGCTCCAAAAACTTCATGCCCTTGTACGAGTTGCCCCTGTAGTTCAGGCCCGGGCTCCAGACGGATATCGTATACCTGCCGGGGTGAACGGCCACTATGCCGCCACCCACGCCGCTCTTGCCCGGAAGCCCCACCTTGAAGGCGAACTCGCCGGATTCGTCGTAAAACCCGCAAGTCTGCAGCAAGGCGTTAATCCGTTTGGTCCTGCTGGCATTCATCACCTCTTCGCCGGTACGTACGGTGACCCCGCCGTGGGCCAGGAACCGGAAGGTCTTCGAGAGGGCCTGGCAGTCCATCTCCAGGGAGCACAGGTTGAAATAAAAATCCAGTACCCGGTCCGTTTCATTTTCGATGTTTCCGAACGACTTGATGAAGTTGCACAGCGCCACGTTCAGGTACCCGGCGGATTTTTCTGATTCCGCGATCTTCTTGGAGTATTCAAGATCGGGGAGGTTGGAAAGTTCGCGCACGAAGGCCAAAAAGTCGTTTACCGGGTCGCCGGGCAGGCTGAGCAGCATATCGCAGACGACCATGGCCCCGGCGTTGATCAGCGGGTTGCGGGGGATGCCCTTATCGGCTTCCAGCTGGATGAGCGAGTTGAACGGAGTACCGCTGGGCTCCACGCCCATGCGTTTCCAGACGTCGGCACCTTTAATGCGGTATACAAAGACCAGGGCCAGCACCTTGGCGATGCTCTGGATCGAAAAGGGTTTTCGGTAGTCGCCGATGCCGAAGTTGAGCCGGTCGACCGTCGAGATATGCACACCGAAGTTACCCGGATCCACGCCGGCGAGCTCCGGGATATAGGTTGCCGGCCTGCCCTGTTCCTCCAGCGCACCTACCTCTTTGTATATCTCCTCTATGATGGCGGGGTAGTTCAAGGGTGCGATGATAGGGATTTTAGCAGAAATGGCGGATATCAGAAGCGGGATGCCTGCCGCTGCACCTAAATGTATGCGCCTGCACCATTTTCGTTGATGACAGGGAAGCGGATTTACCTGAGATAGGATTGAATGTCATTGCAGTGCAGACGGAATACCTACTTGCAGGATAATGCATACCACATGACAAATAGGTCGTGAAAAAGCTTTCTGGAACCTGAAATAATTGAGCCGCCCGGGAAAATTCAGTTTTTCTCATATCCCTGTAAGGCAACAATAAATCCAGTATTTAAACGGGCCTTGACTGTTTTTACCGGTCACTGATACAGAGAGGTTTCTAAAA
Source organism: Bacteroidota bacterium (assembly GCA_024638565.1). GTDB lineage: Bacteria > Bacteroidota > Bacteroidia > AKYH767-A > OLB10 > JAHEKC01. Next base: position 1,194 of record JAHEKC010000032.1, on the reverse strand, counting down.
CTATTACGGGCACACATCGTAACAAGTTGTAAGATCTTTATAAAAGTTTTCCAATGCGAATTATATCTAATTGACAACCAAATATTTATTATGAAGCATCCGGTTCCTTCCAACGAGCAGGCACGATTGCAG
>JAHEKC010000032.1:0-1052 GCA_024638565.1 Bacteroidota bacterium | reverse complement strand
TCATACATCTGTGAAACCCCCATCGCTGTAATCAGCCTGGTAGATGAAAACAGGCAATGGTTCAAATCCAGGGTAGGCCTGGAAGCCACCGAGACATCGCGTGAGGTTTCTTTCTGCCAGCATACCATCATGGAAGCCAATGGCATGGAAGTCAGTGACGCCACCATGGATAAACGGTTCTCTGACAATCCCCTCGTAACGGACGATCCGCATATTCGCTTCTATGCCGGCTACCCGCTTCAGGACCCTAACGGTTATGCGCTGGGTACGTTGTGTGTAATCGATACCGTTCCGAAAAAGCTTACGGAAAGCCAGAAAAATGCATTAGAGCTTCTTGCGAATGATGCTATTGAACAAATACTCGCGTTGCAGCAAAAGGTAGAATTGCGAAAGCTTGAAAAGCTATTCCTGCTTTCGACTGATATGATTTGCATCGCAGGTACTGACGGATATCTCAAGCGCGTGAACCCGGCTTTTACAATGACACTCGGATGGACGGAGGAGGAGTTGCTGCAAAATCAGTTTTTTGATTTTGTGCATCAGGACGATGTAGAGCCCACGCAACAGGAACTCAAGAAATTATCCGAGGGGAAATCGACCATTAGTTTTACCAATCGCTACCGTACAAGCGACAACAGATTCCGGACCCTTGAGTGGATGGCACAGCCGGATCCTTCGAGCGGGGAGGTTTTCGCGCTTGCCCGCGATATTACACGGCAAATTGAAGAGCGGAAATTGCTCGTAAAGTCACGCGACGAAGCCCAAAAGGCGAAATCGGCACAGGAGGATTTTCTGGCTAATATGAGCCACGAGATAAGAACGCCGCTGAATGCTATTGTGGGTTTTTCTGAAATCCTCGTCAAGCGGAAACTTGACGCCAGTGATCGTGAGATCACTGCCGGCATACACCTGTCGGCTGAAAACCTTCTCAACCTGATTAATGACCTGCTGGATTATTCGAAGATACAAGCGGGTATGATGCGGATTGAAAGGCAAAAGATGAATCTGCCGGAATGGCTTCATGGCGTATATTCAATCACCATGGGTAAGGC
>JAHEKC010000031.1 GCA_024638565.1 Bacteroidota bacterium | reverse complement strand
TTCCCCGGCGGCGGTCCTGGTGGCGGCGACCGATATCGTGGAGGCAGGCGGCCAGCGTCAGGACGAGCGTGTCCGCATTTCCCATGTGATGACGCCCGGGTACGTGTCCGCATCGCTTGGCCTGGATTGGAAACCCGAACCTGATATTTCGCTTTACATCGCCCCGGCATCAATGAAAACCACCATTGTGAACGACCAGTTGCTGATCGATCGGGGTGAAATCGCCGGCACCGGCCTGTACGGCGTCGACCCCGGGGAAACCATTCGCAATGAATTCGGAGCATTTTTTACCGGGAAGTATTCGAAAACCATTATGGAAAACGTGACATTTAAAACCAAGCTAGAACTGTTTTCGAATTATTCAGAAAGCCCTAAAAACATCGATGTCAACTGGGAAACCATCATATCACTCAAGATCAATGCTTACCTGAGTGCGTTGATAACCACGCAGCTACTCTATGACGACGACATTGACGTGCCCCGTGAAGATGAGACCTCCGCACCCGGTCCCGGAACCCAGTTCAAAGAAACGTTCGGTATCGGATTCGCATATAAGTTCGATGCATTCGGTATCAGGTAGCCACCGGCTCCGCATCTGCTTATATTCATTTATTTGGCATGCTCCCCATGATCAATATTCGTAACTTATTCATTCTGATTGCTTTAAGTTTTTCGGCATGCAGCGAGCCTACCGAAAAGCTACCGGGGGGCGAGGAGAAGCTGCCACCTGATATCATTCACAATCCAGCCACCGCTTCAGGTAACCCAGATATGGCGCAAGGCCCGGAATTCAGTTTCGTGGCAACACGCCATCATTTCGGCGAGATTGTTTCTGGTGAAACGGTGACCCATGAATTCCGGTTTACCAATTCAGGTGATGCCGATCTTGTGATCGCCAATGTAAAGGCCAGCTGTGGTTGTACGGTGCCTGAATATTCGAAAGAACCCGTCCCGCCCGGAGGCGAAGGAAAGCTCAAAGTCACCTTCGACTCGACCGGCAAGCACGGCATGCAAAGCAAAACAGTGACCGTGATCGCCAATACAACACCGGCCACCCGCGTGCTAACCATTAGTGCGGAAATCGTTCCAGATAAAAACTCAACACCATGACCATACCTGCTACTATTCTGCTTCAGGCCCCGGGCGGGGGTTCTGGCACGATGAATCTTCTGATGATCGTGCTGATATTCGTCATCTTTTACTTTTTCATGATCCGACCGCAAATGAAAAAGGCCAAGTTGGAAAAGAGCTTTCGGGAAACGGTGAAGAAGGGGGATAAAATCGTAACAATCGGAGGTTTGCATGGACGGGTACTGGAAGTGGATAACAGCACCATGATGGTGGAAATCGATTCCAATGTCAGGGTCCGGGTGGAAAAAAGCGCCGTCTCTGTAGAAGCCACCAAGCAGATCTCCCAAAAACAAGAGGCGAAAAAGTAAACACATCGCTTATCGTCCGTCAGGATTGAAATTACGGCTATCCAAACCTGGTGCCAAATCGAGAATCTTTCTCGTCTGCCTGGCCGCTGCATTCATTTTCTGGTTTCTCAATGCGCTGGATGCGCCCTCCGACAGGAATGTGGTGCTTCCCGTGCAGTACGATGAATCACCCGTTGCCATACGGTTTATTGACTCCCTCCCGGGGCAGGTAACCGTTTGGGTGGAAGGACGCGGCCTGGGGTTTCTTTCCGCCGACCTGCAGGTTGTGTTCCGGAATCCGGAAATCAGTCTTGGCAACCTGCGTTCGGCCGGCCTGGATGATACCTTACAGCTGGAATTGCCGGTGCGGGAAATCCTGAAGCCAGCGGCCGGGGATTTCCCGGAAGAAATGCGCATCATCCGAACTGAACCTGAATCCATTCGGATCCGGTACACAGGCAACTTTACCAGGCGGGTTCCGGTCATAGCCGATGCTGATTTTGAATTCCGTAAGCAATTCATGCTGGAAGACCGTGTCATGGTGAGCCCGGACAGCGTTGATATCAGCGGAACGCGCGGTGCATTGGCGAGTGTTTCTCTTGTGAGAACTGTAAAGACCATTGTGCATGACCTGCACAGGCATACACGCGTACGTGTCGACCTGGAGTCGCCGGGAAACAGGATTCGCTTGTCAGAAAAGGAAGCGATACTTGATATTCCCGTGAGCGAATACGCGGAAGGAACAGTCCAGGTGCCGGTAACCATGTCCCGGATCGACGATCGTGAACTGATCCTCCTGCCTTCACAGGTGCAGCTGACCTACCGGTCACCGGTGAGCCGGTTCCGGCAAATCAGCCCGCTTGATTTTTCAGTAGCCGTGGAGGACCTGAGTCCCGGGAAAGGCAACCGTGCTTCAGTTAGCGTGTCACGTGAGCCCGATCAGGCGACCGTCACCGCCATCAGCCCTGCATGGGTCGAGTTTTTTATATTAAATTGACGCTGGTCATGAAGAAAATCGGGCTTACAGGTGCGATCGGCAGCGGTAAGAGCACCGTCTGCAATATCTTCCGACTGCTCGGCATCCCTGTGTATGATGCCGATGCCGCCTCAAAGCGGCTTCTCATGGAAGACCCGGACATCCGTGCGGGCATCCGCAAGCAGTTCGGTGATAATGTGTTAACAAATGGCCTGCCCGATACGGCCAAACTCGCCGCGATCGTTTTCAACAGCCCGGAAACGCTGGGTCGGTTAAACGCACTCATGCACCCTGCCGTCGCCGCTGATTTCGCGCACTGGCTTGAATCACATCAACAAAGCCCGTACGTGATCAAGGAAGCAGCCATTCTCTTCGAAGCGGAAGCGAACCTCGGACTTGATTCGGTCATTGCCGTTTCTGCACCGGAGCAGCTCCGCAAATCACGCACACGGAACCGCTACCCTGATGATCCGTCACAATTTGAAAAGCGACAGGCCATGCAATGGCCACCAGAAAAGAAAGAAGCCCGGGCTGATTTTATTATCCGGAATGACGAATCACAATTGCTCATCCCCCAGGTGATTAAGATCCATGAACGCCTGTCAGGCTGACCATGGCCCAGGATCTCATTTCGTTTTCGGACCTGGGGCTGGTTTGCAAAAAAGCAGGATTTTATCTTGACCCTTCATCTCCCGTCAAGGAGGCGGTGATTACCCATGCCCATGCTGATCATGCCAGGCCGGGCAGCGGGAGGGTTCACTGTACGCGGCAGACCACCGCGTTCATGCAGGCCAGGTATGGAACAAGGGCAGCCCTGCAGTTTATCAACCATGGATACCATGATCCATTCGAAATCAACGGTGTCCTAATCACCTTCCTGCCTGCCGGGCATATGCTGGGATCGGTGCAGACACTTGTTGAAAGCGAAGGGACCACCTACCTGTTCACGGGGGACTATAAGCTGCAGGATGATCCCACATGCGACAGTTATGAATTCCACCCGGCGGATATCCTCGTGACGGAAACCACCTTCGCACAACCCGGGTTCACCCACCCCAATCCTGCTGAACAGATTGACAGCCTGCTGGCCTCCATTGAGCACAACTGTATTATAGCTGCCTACGGGCTCGGAAAAGCACAGAGACTGAACCGCATGTTTTCCGACCATAATGCAAATACAACGGTTTTTATCCATCCGGACATCACGCCCTTTCACAGGATCTATGAAAGTGAAGGCTACCATCCGGGAACCTGGCGTCCGTATGCGAAGCGCGCATTCCGTAATTCAAAACGCAGCATCTATCTAGTGCCTCCCCGGGTCTTTACCGGCTACCGGTACAGGCATGAATATCACCTTGCATTCGCTTCAGGTTGGGACCACCTGCAGCGCGACGGAAATACAAGGCTTCATATCAGCGACCATGGCGACTGGAATGACCTGCTACAGGTCATTGATAAAACCGGCGCAAAGGAAGTACTTACAGTGCATGGTGACGGCACCAGGCTGGCAAGCCACCTGGAACCGACAGGAATAAGGGTCAGATGCTTAACTTAGCGGTAACCACCCTTGATGAAAATACTAGCCGCAGAACAGATCCGGCAGGCAGACAGCTACACGATCCGGCATGAACCGGTTGCCTCGATAGACCTGATGGAACGGGCAGCCTCCGCCTGCTTCAAATGGATTGCCGCACGGTTTACCTTCGATGACCGGTTTATCATATGCTGCGGACCGGGTAACAATGGCGGAGACGGCCTGGCCATTGCCCGTATGCTTCATCAAAACGGGTACCGGGCCGAAGTTTTTGCCATACGATCGGGCAGCCGGGCAAGCAAGGATTTCCTGGTCAATGAGAAACGGCTAAAGAAATTTGGTAAGCTGCCCTACTCCATCATAAACGCCCAGGGAAAGGCGGACCTGATCCGGGCAGAAGACGATGTCGTCATTGTTGATGCGCTGTTCGGAACCGGCCTGGACAGAACCCTCACCGGCATTTACGAAAAGGTGGTGGACAGGATTAATCGGGCAAGCCGCGTCGTTGCCATCGATATGCCCTCCGGGTTATACGCTGACCGCACCTCGGCAGGCGGTGCGGTAGTGAAGGCTGACTGGACCCTTTCATTCCAGGTCCCGAAGCTTGCCTTTTTCTTCGCGGAAAATGCCCTTTACGCGGGTAACGTCAAGGTGCTGCCCATCGGGCTTGACGAGCGTTTTATCGACCAGCTGCCTGCCGCGGGAGAGGTAACCATGGCACGCAGCGTGCAGGCCATGCTGCCTCCCCGGCACCCTTTTGCACATAAGGGAAATTACGGGCATGCGGCCATCCTCGCCGGAAGCTATGGAAAAATGGGCGCGGCCGTGCTGGCCACGCGTGCATGCCTGAGGGCAGGTGCCGGCCTGACCACCGCGGTGATTCCCGCCTGCGGGTACGAGATCATCCAGTTGGCGGCACCGGAGGCGATGTGCCTCACCCCTTCGCTGGCCGACGAGGACAATCCCATGACGATATCAGCTGCCTTTAACCCGGATCCCTTCGATACCCTGGCCATCGGACCGGGAATAGGCACGAATAAGGATACCGTCTCTGCGCTTAAAAACGTCATGAAATCGTTTTCCCGGCCCGTGGTACTTGATGCCGATGCCCTGAATATCATCGCAGCACACAAGGATATGTTGAAACACGTGCCGCCCGGCAGCATCCTGACTCCGCATCCCAAAGAGTTCGAACGCCTCACCGGAACCGCTACCGACGATTTTGAAAGGCACAGCAGGCAGGTAGATTTTTCCAGGACCCATGGCCTTGTCATCGTGCTGAAAGGCCGATATACCTGCATCAGCGATGCAAAGGGAAATTGTCATTTTAATCCTACAGGGAATCCCGGCCTGGCCAAAGGCGGCAGCGGCGATGTGCTGACCGGGATTATCGCCGGGCTGCTGGCGCAGGGACTGTCACCCGCTGATGCCGCGGTGGCAGGCGCATACCTTCATGGGCTGGCCGGTGACTTCGCGGCGAAAAAATACGGGCAACGGTCCATGGTAGCCGGCGATATTATCCGCATGCTGGGCCGGGCCTTGGCGCATGTTACGGGACAGGGTGCCGTTGCCTGATGACGATCAGGCACCCTTCACGTTATAGCTTTCATAAATCTCCCTGAACGTATCTTCAAGGCTTTTTGTCAGTGTCCAGCCCGGATAGTGCGTCTGCATTTTGCGCAAATCGCTGAAGTAACAAATATGATCCCCCACACGCGCTTTTTCATCATACTTGTATTTCATCTCCTTTCCTGAAATCCTGCTGATCATTTCAAAGGCCTCCAGGATCGAACAGGAGTTATCCTTTCCTCCCCCGATGTTGTAAACCTCGCCCGAGCGCGGCTTTTCAAGAAAACGGTCAATAAAACTCGCCACATCAAAGGAGTGTATGTTATCACGCACCTGCTTTCCCTTGTATCCGAAGACGGTATAGGTCTTTTCTTCCACGTTGCACTTGACGAGGTAACTCAGAAATCCGTGTAACTCCACCCCGCTGTGGTTTGGTCCCGTCAGGCAACCTCCGCGCAGGCAACAGGTAGACATTCCGAAATACCTGCCGTATTCCTGTACCATGATATCGCTTGCGAGTTTTGAGGCGCCGAATGGAGAATGCGTGCTTTGATCAATGTCAAAATCTTCCGCGATACCGTTCACGTATGCCGGGTCATCAAAATCCCACCTGGATCCGAGTTCCTGCATCCGGATCCGGTTAGGCGCGTCACCGTATACCTTATTCGTGGACATGTGCACGAACGGGCTGTCGCCGCAATGGCGGCGCACCGCCTCCAGCAGGTTTACGGTACCAACGGTATTGGTGTCAAAATCGTCAAATGGGATTGCCGCGGACCGGTCATGGCTCGGCTGGGCCGCGGTGTGCACCACTGCATCCGGTTTTAGTTCAGAAATGAGCGTCAATATCCTTTCCCTGTCACGGATATCGGCTTCCACATGATGAAACCGTTTGAGTTCCCGCTGCAGGCGCTGCTGGTTGGCCCGCGTGTCGCCGCCCGGACCGAAAAAAACCGCCCGCTGGTTGTTATCAAGTCCATGTATTTCCCAGCCCTTCCTGTCAAAATAGGAACATACTTCCGAGCCAATCAGACCCGACGATCCTGTTACCAGTATCTTCTTCATCCTTAATTATTCAATTAAATTTAATAAAGTGATCAGTGAAACTTGATCCTGATAAGGGCTGCATAGCACATCCGCAGCATGATCCAGCCGTTGCGAAGGCGATTGGTCATTTTAGTTTCCCCATAGAGCCGCTCCGTATAATGTACCGGCAGATCAACTACTTTCAACTGGCTTTTCACCGCACCGAATATCAGTTCGTAATCACCCCACCGGTCATTGATGCCCCAGAAGCCACGCAGGCGCTTTACCTTTTCAAAATCAGCTTTTCTGATCACCTTGGTGCCACATAGCGTGTCCTTGATCGGGAATCCCAGAATATAGGAAAATGCAAGGCTGAAGAACTTGTTTCCAATTACATTGAAAAACCTCATGGCTTCCTTATGCATGGGATATACCATACGTGACCCGTTGATGAATTCTCCCTTGCCGGTGGCAATGGCCTCGTAAAAATATGGCAGTTCCTCGGGTATCACGGTCAGGTCGGCATCCAGGATCATAAGTACGTCGCAGGAAGCGTGGTCAAAGCATGTCCAGACATTCATTGCCTTGCAAATTCCGGGACTGTCTATCAGCTTGATGTCTTTCTCCGGGTACCTGGCAATCATTTCCTTTACCTTTTCAGGTGTGCCATCAGTGGACTTGTCATCGCCGAATAATATCTCCGTATGCGAGCCTAGTTTTGGGATACGCTTAACCGCATCCTCGATATTACCGGCTTCGTTTCGGCAAGGCACAATCACGGAAACGGAATACTCTTTTGCTGTCGGCTTTGGCCTGGCCACGAAAACGCGGATCATGGCGAACAGGCTGAAAAAGGGAAGCCGCGCAATGATTCTATTAATGACAAAACTCAATACAGGTATCCGGAACGGGAAAAGGATTGTCCGCTTCTGGTAGATCGTTTCAAAATCACTCAGGCCGAGGATATTTTCCAGGTCGCGGCTGGATATCCAGTTATGCATACGCTGGGGCAACTTCATATTCAATAGTTCCGCCAGCCTGACAAGTGGAAACCAAAGGAAATTATAGTGGTAAATAACCACCCGGGTCGACTCCGTACAGTGCGCATGCAGGCTATCCAGCACGGACTTTATATCGATGATGTCTTCCACCGACGAAACGAGGATATAGTCGAAATTCCCTTCTTCCCCGGCCTCCTCGATAGATCGGTTGACGAATCTCAGATCGGCATAGTGCCTGCGCGCATAATCCACCTGTGCTTCACTCTCATCCACCCCTACCCCTTTTGAAGGCTTTAGCTTATCCAATACGTACCCGATACCGCAACGCACATGCATTACACTCGATTTCTCAGGGATGATGAACTTCAGGGTCCTGATCAGCTGACTGTAGTAGTACCTGTTGTTGCGGATCCAGCGAATGCGCTTATCAGCTATGCTGTTGTTCTTCTCCCGGATCTGCTTCCGCAAGGAATCCAGGTACGAGTGGCGGATCATGTGATTATTGAACCGGTTCCGTTCCGGTCTTGCTGATGGTTATGGTTTGAAACAAAGCGAGCCTTCCGTTCAATCCTGCCAGCAGGCGCTCCAGCCCGGCGATGGCACCGAAGGCCCATCCCGGCAGCAGCGACCGGTAAGACAACCCGCCGCTGACCAGGTACAGGAACGGCGTATGGTACCTGATCTTTTCTATCCTCAATCCCGGAAAATCAGTTTCGAATTTGTGCCGGTCCCTTTCGAAAATAATCCATGGCAAAGCCTGGTTCGAATCCGACAACGGGCCTGTTCCCTTAATCGTCCATCCTGCCCGGGTATCGAAATCCTCATGATGAAACCGGGTGTAGATAAGCCGGCTGAACGCGGTATTGGCCGGTTCAATCATCACGATCCGCCCGCCGGGCGCCAGCACCCGGAAAGCTTCCTCCAGGAAACCGGTGGGCCTGCGAATATGGTGAAACACATTAACCATCATTATGGTACTAACCTCACCATCGGCAAACGGCATTTGTTCCGCAGAAAACACCATATCACAGCCAGGCACGGGCATGATGTCAGAAGTTATCACTTCGGGCAACACCTCCTTGAGGAAGCCACCGCCACTGCCAATCTCCACCTGTTTGCCCGGGGACCTGCCTCGCTGTTCCATGAGCTCGCTGTACCATTTCTGGTAAATTTTTCTGAGAAACGGCTTGGATTTAATAAGCTCGCCGTGCAAAGCCGTGCGGTTAGGATCGTCAAGATCATAATCCAGCTTATACTTCAGGTTACCCATTTGTGCCGCTCCGATGTTGCCTGTGCCCGTCAATAGTTGATCCTGTACAGATAGGCCGGTTCAGCCTCTCCCATTTTTTTTACGAAGGTAAACCGTTCAGGATGCTTTTGCATCGTAGGCTGGAACAACCTGTGAACAGTGTTGATGATGTAGCCATCGCTTCGACGTGGATTCCGGCGCAGACTTCCCAGGATGAAATGGGTTACCCGTTGCTCCCTGAAATAGTCGATAACGGAATCCTGGGGGGCGATGTCAGCCTGGTATACCGGGAAAAACTGTTTTCCGCGTGCATATATGAACGACATCGGCGCCTTTCGGCAGGCTACATAGGCACTCTCCGGAAGGCTGTCAGCACACCAGCGGCTAAGTTTGAGATAGTTCTGCCAGTCGGGTGTATAACCATAGAATATATCTCCCTTGAGGTTCGCCTGAACGACGGGAAGGTTGTCCGCTGATCTTTTGATCGTGGAAATTGTCACGCTGGTAATGATCAGCCCCGATGCGACCAGGTAAATAAACTGGGCCGTCCAGCCTGACGATCTCGACATTTTAAAATATGCGGCTGATATGAACAGAAGGATGAGCGGTACGAAAATGAGGATAAACCGAAGTTGGTCCCAGCGCGTCTGCACCGCCACGAACGTGATCCCGCACAATGCACCCGTGTAAAGGAAAACGAAGATCATCTGCCTGTCCTTTTTCCTGATCACATAAATAAGGGCAATGGCCATCAGCACAAAAAATATAAAACCCAGGCCGGGCTTCACCGTGTAATAGGTATCGGAAAGAAAGCCAAGGATCTGGTAGAACCGTTTCGAAATATACAGTCCGTAATTGCCGGTAAACCTGTCTATGAATCCTGCCAGGTCCTCGGTGCCCTTGGTGGGATCATAGGGATCTTTCCAGCTTAGCAGCTTGGTCACCTGGTTCGAATACTGGTTCTGCCCGCCCCACACAGTCTTGCGGAGCAGCTCGAACGGAAGCCGGAAGATGAGGAACGAAAGGCCGAAAGCCAGGATGGGCCTGAAATGCCTGTATATGGCAAGGTATACCACTACCGGTACGACGATTCCGATGGCAAGGTTCCTGGACATGCTCAGGATAAAAAGTATCAGCCCGACCGGGAGCCAGAGTTTCAGCTGGGAGATAAAACCGGATGATTCGGATAGGCGGTCATGGGCCCGGAAGAACAGCCATAAGAACAGCCCCTGCTGCATCAGGAAAAACTGCTCTGTAAAAGTCATGCTGGCAAAGTACAGCAGGTAATGATTGAGCGCGCAGAAGAAGAGGATCATGAAAAGCGGGAAGTAAGGAACCCTGGTCGCGAATGCGCGATACATGAAATACAAATGGAGGGTCATAAACAAAAACCCTGTCATCTTCAGAATCGTAAGATCAAATCCGGCTACCCTAACCACCAGGCTCAGGAGCATGGAATAGAATGGGGCGTTGGCGGTGTAGTACCCGAAAAAATCCTTCGAAAACATGAATGCATCTTCCAGGTACATGGAATCGTCATTCGCCTCGCTGACCTTGTAATTGAACTGGGTGAGAGCCAGAACAACGGACAGGATAATGGCTGTCCACAGGTATATACGCCGGTGGCGCTCAAAATGCGCTTCCACCTTCCCCAGCATGGCGGCACCTTTCGGCGCTTTCTGCCTGCCAGGGGACCTTTCAGGTTTCCGGGTCGGTTTCGCCTTGCGCTTCATCGTAAAAAAGACGCCTATTGCTTCTTGTGGTCGGCAAGAAATTTCTCCAGACCGATATCGGTAAGCGGATGCCGGAGCAGGTCAAGAATGGGTTTAAGCGGACAGGTGGCCACATCCGCTCCCAGCTTGGCACATTCAATGATGTGCATCGTATGCCGGATGGACGCGGCCAGGATCTGTGTTTTAAATCCGTAGTTGTCGAAAATCTGCCTGATTTCTGAGATCAGCAACAACCCGTCCGTGGATATGTCATCTATTCTCCCGATGAAGGGCGACACGTAATCGGCTCCCGCCTTTGCGGCCAGCAATGCCTGGCCGGGGGAAAAAACAAGGGTGCAGTTTGTGCGGATTCCCTTATCTGAAAAATATTTCAGGGCTTTCACACCATTTCGGATCATGGGCACCTTGACCACAATCTGTTCATGCAAGGCTGAAAGCTTTTCGCCCTCGGCCACGATGCCATCAAAGTCTGTGGCAATGACCTCGGCGCTGACATCGCCGTCAACGATCTCGCAAATGTCCACATAGTGTTTCAGGATCCGGTCCTGACCTGTAATCCCCTCTTTCGCCATCAGCGAAGGATTGGTGGTCACGCCATCGAGTATGCCAAGTTCATTGGCTTCACGTATCTGGTCCAGGTTTGCGGTGTCGATAAAGAATTTCATTCGGGATTAGGTTAGTGGAAAATGAAATATGGGAAACACTACGAATTCGATCACAATATTATTCGTAAATGACTGATTATCAAACGAAAGAGATTATCAGGGATTAGCATGCGCAACAAATTTATGAATATGAAAAAGAAACCCGTGGTACCAAATCCCAAAGCACCGGGTACAAAAAAGGGGTAAGCTACTTATATCGCACCGCTACAACCCTTTATCCTTGCTGCATTCCTGCCCTGGGGAGGTTCCGGGGAGCTGATCGTATAAGACTTACCCTTTGCAAAGGTAAGAATTTCGGCTTCCCGGCGGGCTGTTGAAAAGCCGTTAGGATGAACAGGTTGCGCAATAATCCTACCTTTACGCCTGTAAAGGATGCGATCGTTCAGGCAAACCACCATGCATTACGGCACGTTGAGCGGAATATCGCTCTTCGCACTGTTTGTGATCCTTTACCTGGTGAAAATGAATCCCCTGGGTAAGCCCTCGTGGCTTGGCGCCTGGATACCGGTGGTCTTCATGTGCCTTGCCACCCGCGATGCCAGGAACCATGCCGGGGGCGGGATTATCACTTACTGGCAGGCCTGGAAAGCGGGCATGATGACAGCGTTCTTCAGTTCGGCGCTGTTCGGGCTGCTGGTGTATATCTTCGGCCGGCTGGTGGCCCCGGGGCTCTTGGCCATACACAAGCAGGAGTTGCTGGGCGAAATGGAAACCATCCGGATGTTCTTCGACAAGAAGGCCTACAACGACGGAGTGGACAACATCGGGAAACTGACGATTTCATCCGTCGCATACAACGATTTCATCCTTAAAATGACCGGAGGCTCGCTGGTGTCGTTTGTCACGGCAGCGGTCTACCGGAAGAAACCCGATAAGATCCAGGAATGAGCACGTCCCAGCAGGTACCTGACATCAGCATCGTCATCCCGCTGCTTAACGAAAGCGAATCGCTTCCGGAACTGACGAAGTGGATCGGAAAGGTGGTATCCGAACACAAGTATTCCTACGAGCTCATTTTCGTTGATGACGGCAGCACCGATGGATCCTGGGAGGTCATCGGAAAGCTGTCCGCCGGGCACGGCCATATCAGGGGCATAAGGTTCCGGCGCAATTACGGGAAATCAGCTGCACTGAATGAAGGCTTTCAACTGGCTGGTGGACGCGTGGTGATTACCATGGATGCCGATATGCAGGACAGCCCTGACGAAATCCCCGCCCTATTCCGAATGATCACCGACGAAGGGTACGACCTGGTGTCGGGATGGAAGAAGAAACGCTATGATCCCATATCCAAGACTATTCCCAGCCGGCTTTTTAACCGGGCCACCCGGATGATGTCCGGCATACACAACCTGCACGATTTTAATTGCGGGCTGAAAGCCTATCGACTCGAGGTGGTAAAGAATATTGAGATCTATGGCGAAATGCACAGGTATATCCCGGTTATCGCCAAGAAAGCGGGCTTTGGTACGATTGGTGAAAAGGTGGTGGTGCACCGGGCACGTAAATACGGTAAAACGAAATTCGGCCTCAGCCGGTTCATCAATGGATTTCTTGACCTGCTGACCCTGGGATTTATCGGCCGGTTCGGCAAACGGCCCATGCACCTGTTCGGCCTGCTGGGCACGGCCATGTTCGCCCTGGGGTTCGCAGGTGCTGTATTCCTGGGTATTTCCAAACTGTATGCCGTCGCCAACCAGCTTCCGGCACGCCTGATCACGGACCGTCCGTCCTTTTATCTTTCGCTCACCTGCATGATCCTGGGCACCCTGCTGTTCATCGCAGGCTTCCTCGGTGAACTGATTGCGCGCTCCGCACCGGACAGGAACCAATACCAGGTGCGGGAGAAGATCAACTGTCCCTGACCGCCCCGGCTCAGCGGCCGGACGCCGTCTTCATTTTCCGGAAGGCAGCCAGCACGGTATTTACCGTGATGGCGTCGACAGCCTCAGGCACATATTCGTTCCGGTAAAAAGCAGAAGCCAGGCCAGGTGATATTACCTTTTCCATGATGCCATACCCATGGATCTCCCATGGGCTTGTGCAGGTGAATATGGCCACGGTGGGAATGCCCAGGGCCAGGGCAATGTGCATGGCGAGCGTATCGCCTGTAATCATGGCCGAGCAGGCCGCAATGTCCAGCATGTAATCGATCAGGGTATCACGCTGTTCCATGAAAATCACCTCCTGTCCCTCCTTGCGCAGTGTCCCGGCCAGGTCCCGGTAGCCATTCCATGCCTTGGTAGGCCACCGGGCGCCGGCCCGCGCCTCGATTCCGATCCGCCGTGGCCGGTCTACAGGCCGGACAGCCTCATTGATAAGGTACCGGTGCGTGTCCCGGAAGGGCAGGCCAAAACCGTTAAAAATCAATTCCTGGTATGTCTTCCGGTTGGACAGCTTCAGACGGTCGGCGTTTTCCTTTCCATGGACAGACACCAGGCTCATGTCGAACCATTCAGCGAAATGGGCAGTATAGCGGATTTCACCGTCTTTCAGGTATGCACCCATCACCTCTCCACCTGAACGGGAAGCCAGTTCCGCCGCTGCCCGGTCATCGTCCAGTGACACGACCAGTTCAAACCGGCGGTCCTTCAGCAGCCCGGCTTCCTCCATGGGCACGATCTCCCGGATGGATGTGTGCATTTGCGGCAGCACTGCCTTGTTATATCCTGCCGTCAGCCACGTAACCGGTCCGTCGAGTACATGCAGGAGGGTGGATGTACGGACCACATCGCCGGTGGCGCCCTGCTTGATCACGAGAATGTCACCTGCCATTAGCCTGCCGTTATATCCTCAAAGGCCTTTTCAAGGTTCCGGTATCCCATCGATTCAATCCTGCTGGTAATATGTCCGGCGTAATCTGTACGGGCTGCCGCTCCGAGGATCGTATCCACGCCCGTTGCCACCTCGCCAGGTTCGTTACCCTGAATCACCGTACCGGTCTTCCCTTCTTCCACGAGTTCCCGCAGCCCCCCGACATCCGTCACGACAACTGGTTTCCGGAACCCGTATGCCATCATGACAATCCCGCTCTGCGTAGCAGAATAGTATGGCAGGCATACCACGTCCGCTGCCTTGAAATAGGGTTCCACGTTCTCGTTCGGGATGTATTTCAGGTGCATCGACACATGGTCGCCGATCCCGGCTTCGCGGATAAGCCGCCGGTATTTTTCCCCGGATTCATAGCATTCGCCCGCCACCAGCAACGTAGCCCCGGGATAGGCCTTCAGAATTTCCGGAAAGGCGCCAATCAGCCGGTCCAGTCCCTTGTATGGCCTGATAAGCCCGAAGAACAGCACTACCGGTCCCTCCCCGCTGATGCCGAGTTGTTCCCTGGCAGTAGCAGCCGTGTATTTTCCCAGGTCATAGCAGTCATAAATCGACAACGTGGTTTGGTATACGGGCTTTCGGGAAAACGATTTTGTCAGCTGTTCCCTGACGAAATGCGATTGGCATATGAAGGCGTCGGCCGTACGCACGGTAAAAGATGCCAGTGCCTTGTCGAACCACCTGTGCTCATGGCTAATGAAGTTTTCCATCAGGAATACCACGCGGGTTTTTCCGCGATTTAGCAGTTTACTTATGGTCCAGTACGCGGGGCCGAAAAATGGCATCCACCATACAAACACAACGGCATCAGGCCGGAGTTTCCGGATATGCAACGCGGCACGAATCCAGGACACCGGGTTAATGCTGTTGATGAGTCGCCTGATCCTGTCTGCATGCGGGAAGGCCACAAATCCCGATGTTTCATACTGCGAGGTTCCCGGGAAGAAGATGGAAGGATACAGCAGTGTAAAGCTAACGGTGGAACAGTCGTAGCCCAATCGGGTCAGGGTATCAAACAGGTAGGATTCTACCAATGCCTGCCCGCCCCGGTAGGGATAAGCCGGGCTTACCAATACTATTTTACGCTTCATCGGTTCTGGGACGCGCGTAAAAATAGGAAGATATATAGGGAGCGAGGCGCTTCAGTAGGCGATGTACCTGAACTGCCCGTTGGTGACGTTATATACGGTCATGG
Organism: Bacteroidota bacterium; assembly: GCA_024638565.1. Classification (GTDB taxonomy): domain Bacteria; phylum Bacteroidota; class Bacteroidia; order AKYH767-A; family OLB10; genus JAHEKC01. Next base: position 13,279 of record JAHEKC010000031.1, on the reverse strand, counting down.
AAGCGGTATCCGTGCTGGTAAAGCTGAAGCCCCCGTACACCAGGCGGTTCCTCGTATCCACGGAGGTGATGTTGAGGGTTCCGGAGTTAAAAACCATAAATGCGCTTAAGTTCGGGAGATAAGAGGTGGCCGGGTCCAGTGGATGGCTTCCGATGGAAAGCGGACCCACATATACCAACTGGATGCGCGGGTAAACACCGGAAGACGGGCTGCCCGTGATTTTCATTGTTTGTGAACCCGCCGTGTAGTTGGCAGTCACACTTCCCGTATCGGCGATCCAGGTAGTCCCGTTCACTGCCGCTGTCATTTCGGGGGGACAGCCGAAGGGGCACCGTCCGCCGCAATCCACGCCCACCTCATCCTGGTTTTTCACACCGTCAAAGCAATTTTCACCCGACCCGAGTTCCTCGTTGGTACAGGAAACTGCCGCCAGCAGGACCACGTAGAAAAGCAATCTGCGGATCATCCTAGTTTACCGTGAGAACGATTTCCTTACGGGCAGTATTGCCATCTACGTCCGAAATCTCAAATTGCCACCTTTCGGTTCCAATTTCATTGCGCGTGGTAATTTTTACATCACGCTCGAAATGCTGCTTCTCACCGGATTTCAACAAGTAGCTTTCATACTGGTTGTAGGTGCCGGCATCAAAACTGTAATTGACCACAAAGCGACGGAGGTCTTTCTTGTTCTTATCCGCCACGACACCCACATTCACGACTGCGTTCTGGCCCACGCTGGCATTCCCGTCCGTATAATTGCCGCCACTCTTGAAGGATATTTCAGGAAGCTCCGCGTCTTTCTCTTTCGAACATGAAACGGTCACCGCTGCAATGAGCAGGTAAAAAAACAACGTTTTATTCATGGCTACAGGTACTTACACAAAAATACAAAGTCCGGGGCACTATCCTGCCGTTTACCTGGGAGGCCTGAGGACAACGAATTTACCCTTGTACCGCTGGCTGGCCGCCTCCATCCTTGCCATATACATGCCAGCCGCCCATCCTCGGGTATCGACCCTGTACCTTGAGGCCTCTCCGCCATTCAGCGGGATATCCGCTTTCAGGCACAGCGCACCCCTGGCATCGTAAACAGTCAATGTGGCCGTCCCGCCGCCATTGGCGGGAATGATAAATGCAACCTCGTCCCCTGCCGGGTTAGGATAAAAGGCCAGCGGGTTGATCGCGACCAGGCACCGGTCCACAAAAACGGGAGGCGACTGACTCGTGCATGTATCGCTGGTAACCGCCACGGAATATGATCCGGACTGGGCGGCCATAATGGTGTGTGTCTGCACCCCGGCAACGGCAAGGCCGTCCATGTACCACTGGTAGGTAAACGCAGAGTCGAAGGGCGTGGTTAGTTGTACGGGACCGTCGCAGGCAACGATTGTATCCTCCAGACCAATGAAAGCTACCGGGTCACAAGTCGTGCTTTCAAGCCGGAATATATTCCCGGAATTCGCACCGGCGACATAGAGGTTGCCAAATACATCTTCACCGAAGGTCCCGAATCCCTGTCCGGCCTCCACTGCTTCGAACGCGGCAACCCATATACCCGCCGAATCCCGCAGCGAATAAATTTCATCGGTGCAGAAATCTGTCAAAAAATACTTTCCGAACATGTCCTTGTACCGGGCCCCCCGGTACACGTACCCACCCGTAACGGAACAGCCGGATACAGGGCCCGTATGCGGGTACTCATAAACCGGGAAAGTCATGCCGGCGGACGGCGGGCACCCCACGGTGTCGTAGGGGATGGAACCCTCGTAACAGCGCCACCCGTAGTTGCGACCTCCAGCCAGGGAATCCTCTTCCATGTTAATTTCCTCGATCTTCTGCTGTCCGACATCGCTGATCCATAGTCGGCCGGTCAGCCGGTCAAAGCTGATGCGCCATGGGTTGCGCAGACCATACGCCCATACCAGGTCACAGGCCGAGGGATCCCCTGTGAAAGGGTTATCCGGGGGGATGACAAATCCCGAATCCATGGCCACATCAATGCGAAGGATCTTTCCAAGTGTATCCAGCAGGTTTTGCGCCCGGTTGTCAGGATCACCTCCCGAGCCACCATCGCCAAGCGAGCAATACAGGTAACCATCATTGCCGAAATGGAGGCTGCCCCCGTTGTGGTTGGGATATGGCTGGTTGACGAGCAACAGTACTTCCTCGCTGGCATCAATGGCGGAATCGGGATTGGCGTCACTTACGCGGAAACGTGATATCCTTGTATGTCCTCCTACACCCGTGTAGTTTACATAAAAGGTCTTGTCACTGGCGAACGCCGGGCTGAATGCCAGGCCGAGCATGCCCATCTCCCCCCCTATGTAATTGACCCGTGACGAAATATCCAAAAACGGATCCGCGTTGACATTGCCATCCAGGTCCATGATAAAAATCTGGCCGAACTGGTTAACGATAAAAAGCCGGTCATCTCCGGCATTCCTGATTTCGGATATACGGGACCATCCGGACGAAAACGGCACCAGGTTTACCTGGGCGTTGCAATCAAGGGCCAGCAGGCCAGCAAGAAAAAGTACTAATCGCATGCGCTTCGATCAAAGTTAAGCCATCGATCTTAAAAAAGATAAAAAAAACGCTTCGTGTGCAACGAAGCGTTTCATACCGGAGGTTTTTGAAATTACCTTACACGATGCGACAATTCCGCACCCGGCTTGAACTTTGCTACCTTCCTGGAAGCAATCTTGATTTCCTTACCCGTTTGAGGATTCCGACCCGTGCGCGCGGCACGCTTGGTTACAGAGAATGTGCCGAACCCGACCAGGGTCACCTTGTCGCCTTTCTTGAGGCTTTTGGATGTGGTGGTGATAAAAGCATCCAATGCACGTGTTGCGGCTGCTTTGGTGATTTTAGCTTCAGCGGCGATGGCATCGATTAATTGACCTTTGTTCATGTGCGTTAAGTTTTGATTTGTTTGAATGATGTTCGTAAATGTAAGCGCAAATGCCCGAAGGCCCAAAGAATTGGTTCATCCCTGTTGATAAAACCGGAGTATTGTTGATAAAAACACGCTGAAACGAGCGTATCGCAAGGGATACCGGCGCAGGCTGGTCAGGCCACGGGGGTGGAATTGCTCACCAGGTTCTTCATCCATTCCGTGGTTACGGATCCCGGTCTTTCAATCGGCACTCCCAGCGCACGATCCCAGAGCAGGCTTGTCAGCACCCCGATGGCACGCGAAGTTCCGAAAAGCACCGTATAAAAATCATACTCGACAAGCCCGTAATGCATCAGCAGGATCCCGCTGTGCGCATCTACATTCGGCCAGGGATTCTTCACCTTGCCGGTAGCTTTAAGGATTTCCGGCGTAACCTCGTACAGCAGCTGTACAATTTTGAAAAGCTCATCATTGGCGAGGTGCTTCTTGGCAAATTCCTGTTGTGCAATGTACCGGGGATCCGTCTTGCGCAATACGGCATGCCCGTATCCCGGTATGACTTTTCCTTCTGAAAGCGTTTTCTGAATGTGCTCCGCAACCTGGTCACGTGTGGGGACGCCCTTATACTGGTCACGCAATTCGAGTATCCACCTGGCCACCTCCTGCGCTGCGAGTCCGTGCAGCGGACCGGCCAGCCCGTTCATTCCCGCCGCAAGCGAAAGGTATGCGTCGCTCAGCGCGGATCCCACCAGGTGGGTGGTATGGGCGGAAACATTTCCGCCTTCATGATCAACGTGGATGGTCAGGTAAAGTCGCATGAACGACTTCATCTCCTCGTGGTCGAATCCCAGCATGTGGGAGAAATTTGCGCCCCAGTCCAGCTTCGGATCGGGCTCGATATGGTTGTTGTCCTTATAGTTCTTTCGGTAGATGTAGGCAGCCACCCGGGGAAGCCTGGCCACCAGGTTCATGACATCCTCATACATGGGCTCCCAATGATCCTTCTTGTGCATCCCTTTCCGGTATGCGCTAGCGAATACGGATTCCGTCTGCATGGCGGTAATGGCCATGCTGAATTGGGTCATCGGGTGGGTATGCCTGGGCAGCATGTCCAGCATATCAAAGACATGTTTCGGCACATGGCTGCGCCGGGCCCACTGGTTACTTACCTCGCGTGCGGTCTCTTCGGTGGGCAGGTCGCCGGTCAGCAACAGGTAAAAAATTCCTTCGGGAAGATTTTCACCGCCGGGACCTCTCGGAAGCTTGGTTCTCAATTCCGGGATCGAATAACCTCTGAACCGGATACCCTCTTCGGGATCCAGCTTGGACGTTTCGGTTACCATCCCGACCATTCCCTTCATACCCTGGTATACCTGGGCGACCGTATAACTGCCCAGTACATGGTCTCCATGCTCCTTGACGAACTGCTTTACTTCCTTCGCCATCGGCAGGGCCTTTTTCGCAAATGCTTCCTTGATTTTGTCCATTTCTTGCTGTTAAAACTCCGGTTTTCCGGCCTCCCACCCTGCAGGCCGTACGCCCACGAAGTTAACAATCCTGTTGCAGAATTCCAATCTGCAATCCATCCTGAAAAGCTCCCGGCCAGGCGGCCGATGATCCCTGAACCAGTGTTTGCCCGTCCGTTACGGCAGCCGGTATGGCGCTCTTTTTCTTCTTCTTTTTCTTCTTCTTCTCCTCCCGTATGTCGAGCTGCTTAACCAGGATGACCAGGGTAGCGATAAAGGCGGCAATCACCGCCACCCAAATAAAGCGCTCCACCACCTTCAGAATCTTTCGTGTGGGTTTGGATTTCTTCTTGATGCGGATCCGCTTGCGGACCTTGCGCTTGCGGCGCCTGCGCTGGCCTTGCCCGTTCCCGTTTTTATCCGGGTCCTGCTCCCGGCCTGATTCACTTGAAGTCATCGGATAAAAAATAACAACCTGCCAGGCGTATTACTTCCTGAATGCACCATATCCCTGGAATACGGCGGCGTCTCCCAGCTGCTCCTCGATCCGAAGCAGCTGGTTGTATTTGGCCATCCGGTCTGAACGCGATGCCGAACCTGTCTTGATCTGGCCCGTGTTGAGGGCTACGGCCAGGTCGGCTATCGTACTGTCTTCTGTTTCGCCGCTTCGGTGACTCATGACAGAGGTATAGCTGTGCCGATGAGCCACTTCCACTGCCCTGATCGTTTCCGTCAACGTCCCGATCTGGTTCACCTTGACCAGGATGCTGTTGCCCACCCCCTTCCGGATGCCTTCCCCAAGCCGTTCCGCATTCGTCACGAAAATATCGTCACCCACCAGCTGAACCTGGTCGCCGATGGCCGTGGTCAGCTCCTGCCAACCCTGCCAATCGTTTTCCGCCAACCCGTCTTCAATGGAAATAATCGGGTACCTGGAGACCCAGTCGGCCCACAAGGCGGAAAGTTCAGAAGCCGATAGCTTCCTGCCGTCTGATTTGTGAAAAACATAGGCATTCGCCGACTCGTCATAAAACTCCGAACTGGCAGCGTCCAGTGCGATGGAAATTTCCTCCCCGGCCTTGTAGCCGGCCTTTTCAATCGCGAACAGGATCGATTCGATCGCCTCTTCATTGGACTTCATGTCCGGGGCAAACCCTCCCTCATCTCCCACATTGGTGGAAAGTTTCTTGTCCTTCAGCACCTTTCTCAGCGCATGAAATACCTCGGTGCCCATACGCAGTGCTTCCGAAAAGGTATCCGCACCGGCAGGCACGATCATGAATTCCTGGAAGTCGATGCTGTTATCCGCATGGGCTCCCCCGTTGAGAATATTCATCAGGGGAACAGGCAACACGCTGGCATCAACGCCACCCACATAACGGAACAGCGGCATGCCCAGCTCGGCCGCTGCCGCACGCGCGCAAGCCAGTGATACACCCAAAATGGCATTGGCACCCAGGTTTCCCTTGTTTGGTGTGCCGTCAAGCTGGATCATCGCTTCGTCGATGCTCACCTGGTCAGCCACATTCATACCCTTGAGTTCCTCAAATATGGCCGTTTGCACGTTGTTGACGGCCTTGAATACGCTCTTTCCGTTGTAGTGCTGCTTGTCGTTGTCACGCAATTCCACCGCCTCGTGCGCTCCCGTACTGGCACCGGAAGGCACGGCTGCGCGGCCAAATCCGCCGCTGTCCGTGAACACATCCACCTCGACGGTGGGGTTTCCCCGGGAATCGAGGATCTGCCGGCCCCGGATAAAAGAAATCGATCCCATATACAATACTGCTTAGGCGCGTAAAATTACAATATAATGACATCGAAGGTCCGTGGCCGGCGGTCATTTTTTTGAATTATGTTTGTCCGATGTCTTTTGCGGTACGGGCTGTTAGATTGCTGTTCGGAATCTACGCCTTCCTCCTTTTTTGTATCACGCTCATCCTTGTTCTGCCAGCCTATTTTGCGGTATTCACCCTTGCCGGCAGCAGGAGGTCCCCGCACATGGCACACAGGGTTTCACGTGCCTGGGCCGGCTTCATGTTCGCCATGCTCCTGATCAGGTTCAGGCCCCTTTTCCGCGATCGCATCGACCCTGCCCGGACCTATGTCTTCATAGCGAACCACAAGTCAACGATCGATATCCCGGCGTATGCGCTTGCTTGTGGCAATACGTTCCGGTTCCTGGCCAAGGCCGAGCTGACCCGCATCCCGGTCATGGGTTATGTCATCCGGAAACTCTATGTATCTGTTCGCCGATCCGATAAGTCAGACCGGTCACGGAGCATGGACGCGATGAAGAAGAGCATAGACGCGGGTATCTCCGTATTTATCTGCCCGGAAGGCACAAGGAACAGGACCGAACGGCCGCTTCTTGATTTCAGGGATGGCGCATTCCGCCTGGCCATCCGCACCGGAACCCCGCTGGCCATCCTCACCCTGCATGGCACGGCCAGATTGCATAGCCCGCGCCGGCCGGCAGAACTGCGACCCGGCAGGATCATAGGTGAATGGAGCCAGCCAATAGAAACGAAGGGAATGACGGAGGCGGATCTTCCGGGGCTGAAATCCCGGGCATATGAAACGATGCTGGCGGCATTGAGGGAGCCCGGCGGGACCCGAGGGCACTAGCTGCCGCGCCCTACGACAAAGTTGATTCCCGCGCGGGCGTCAATGTTGCGTGACCGCTGCGGATAAACCACACCGGGCAGGTTGTCGCTAACCAGGTAGAACTGAAAACTTCCCAGGCTCAAAACGGCACCCAGGCCCGGGTTTAAATTGCCGTTGAGCAAGGTGAGGCCCGGTGAAATACTGAACCATTTACCCAGCCGCTTGGTGTAGCTAAGTGAAAAATCAGCATAGGTCCGGTCATCGAATCGCACGGTATGCGCCAGTACATGGAAGGTGTTACCGGGATTGGCCGCATAGCTGACGCCGAAGTAGGCTTGCGTGGGCAGCGATGTCTGGTACGCGTTTTCATTCTCCGTTATATCGAATGCGGATTCAAGCGAATCAAGGACTTCCTCGAATACGTCGGATGCACCGTTGTTCCCGGCAAAGAAATCCTCCACGTCCACACCGGCATAGGTGAATTCCCCGTCGCTAGTGATGCCCTCGTAACTCAGGACATGCGAGCGCCAGTTGATCTTTCCGATATCCAGCACGCTGGCAGAAATCCCGAGCCTGTCCGAAACAAAATACTGGAAGCCGAAGTCCACACCCCATCCCTTGTTGTCACGTTCCCAGAGATATTCATTCATGTCGAATTCGTCAAAGGTATTTGACTCCAGGCCGGACGTATGAATGGCCACACTCGTGGTGGCTGTCAGCGCGAAGGTGTTGGCATCTGTTTCGAGCGAAGCATAGGCACGCCCGGCATGCGCATTCTCCATGCCATAGATATACTTCAAGCGTGCGCCCAGGAACAGGTCACGGTTCACCCTGAGCGCATAGCCCAATGCATAGTCCCTGCGATGCGTAAAGTCCAGATCCAGTTCAAGCTCCGTGGTCTCTCCCAGTGACGCGGCATTCCCTTTCCAAATGAACTCCATCATTTCTTTCGAATAGCTAAGGAAAAGACTGGCCTTTTCCGTTACCTCGAAGGAGAAGGATCCCGGTCCCAGCTTGAGGCTGAAGCCGAATACGTTGGTCTCCGCCACCGCATGCAGGAGATTCCGGTCATCCATCTTTCCGACGATGTTGCCCGGGTCCATGTACAGCGAATCACCGTCGCTCCTGATGAAATCCGAATAGGCAAAGGCACTGTTGCTCAGTGCCACATGCGGTGAGGAGATAAACGGGATGCTGACGGCGCCTTTTCCATAATACGGCAGGGCCGGGTTCAGTTTATTCCGTTGCGGCAGGTCAGCCATGGGATACAGGATCATCCCGTTCTGTGCCATGGCACCCTGCCAGCACATCAGGCAGGCAAGGAGAAAGATTGTAGTTCCGGTAGTTCGCATTGTAACGATTTAGCTTGATGGTTTTATAAAATGACTTTGGCGATCGCGCCCAGGTGGACGGTAAACTCGTAATCGGCGTAAATCTTCACGTTGGTCTGGCCTCCGTTGGCGGTTGAAATCCGGGCCTGCACGATCACGTGACTGGCTGGCATGATGCCGAGTATCCTGGCCCGGTCAAATGTGTTGTCCACCGTATTCACAGAAGGTGCCGTTACCAGCCCGGCCCCGTTGATTATCCCTGATGGCATCAGGAGCGCATTGGTCAGGACAAGTGAGTCCAGCTTGTTGTACTGGTCATCCGTAAAGTATACCTGCCAGCTTGCCTCGAACGGGAAACCATTGATCAGGTGGGTACGGATAAGCAGTTCATTTACATTCTGCAGGTTGGCATAGGTAAAGTCGAGTGTATCCGAGAGGATAAAATCATTTACGGAACCGTACAGCGGAAGGATGACTTCCACATCTACGTCAAGGCGGCTGGAATCGGTTATAAAATTTTCATAGTCAGGACCTGCCGGGTTAATGGATCCTTCCACCTGCGAGACCAGGTAGTTCGGCTGGCCCTGGATTAGCGTTACCACATTGCTGTTTCCATTGTCCAGTGTGAGCCCACCCGTCACGGATTGTCCAATCTGCTGGATTCCCGGCGAAGGTACCGGCAATGGATTCGGGAATCCGGTTACGGGCGTAAATGTGGTGAGCGTGCTGTTGATACCGGTCATGGACACCACGCTGGCATCAATGGGCACGCCGATCGAATTTGTAAAATTCACATTTATCTCCGGCTCCGCGATCGAAAGGGCTCCCGCCTGCTGCAGTGCATTGAAAACGGAGATCTGAAGCGTATCGAGTGTGCTCAGGAATTGCTGTTGTCCGAAATAACCGAACAATTTGCTGTAGTCCGTAGTGTAAATGCCAAAAATAAAATTGATCCGGTCACCCGCCTGGATGGTCGGGCCGGTTGATGTCACCTCCACGTCGTAGTCCACCCTTAAGGTGTTATGCGCAATCCCTCCGTCCGTCAGGTCCATCTTATACTGTGCCAGGTCTATATTCACCTCGTCTGAAACGGGTATGCTGCCCGTGTAGTTCAGCGGGATGGTGGCACTGAACGGAACACCGTCAAGGGTCGCGCCGGGTACCGTGATCGTAAGCTGCACATCAGCCCGGAGGCGCGAATTGACCTGCAGGACTATGTTCCCGTTCTTGTAGAATACGCTGTCAAGTTCCGCCCCTCCATTGGTGGCGAAACCGATCGTGGTGGTATGGCTGAACGCGGCAAAACCGGTATTGTTAATAAGCGTGGCTACAGGGCCGGGAACCGACACGGAGTGATTATCGCCCTGTTGCGGGAGGTTAATCAGCCCCGCCGCATCAAGGCTGAGGGCCCGGGCTTCATAGACCAGCGTACATAAATTCGTTGAATCGATATCAATCAATCCACTTTCATGCTCGTTTTGCATCAGCTCCAGGATGGTCATGGTAGTCTGGGCCAGCGGCACGGCTACCCCGGGTTGCCATCCCGGGCTTTTGATTTTGTCAAAGTCGAGGTCATCCTTCAGGCAGGAGGTAAACAGCAACATGACGGCAGGCACGGCGATAAACAGCCTGTTGACAATAGTGATGTAGAGGGAGGTGCGCCGGATCCGGTACCACAGGAGCAGGCACGCATCAACGATGGCGGATTTCAGGATAGAAAGCATAGCAACCCATGTACGCTTCCCTGCAGGGAGGGTTGGGCGCGTACAACAGGTGCCGTGTAAGGTTTTTCAACCCAGGCCCTCAAAATCCATATCTCAATGCAAAATGGCTACAGCCCGGGATGAAGGGAATTTGGTCGTGGTTAAAAGGTGCCGGAAAGGATAAAAAACCTATTTTTAAACGAAAAACCAGTAAAATATCGCACATGTCTTACAGAATCAGGGATTACGAGGATTACCAATCTGAATACCGCAAGAGCGTTGAGGATCCGGAAGGCTTTTGGGCCGACAAAGCATCGCATTTCACCTGGCGCCGGAAGTGGGACCGGGTGCTGGACTGGAATTTCAGGGATCCTGATGTAAAATGGTTCATCGGCGGTAAGCTGAACATTACGGAAAACTGCCTTGACAGGCATTTACCGGATCGCGCGGAACAGGATGCGATCGTCTGGGAACCCAATGACCCGAAAGGTGAAACCCGGAAGCTGACCTATGCCGAATTGCATGCACAGGTCTGCCGTTTCGGAAACGTGCTGCGTAAGCACGGGATACGTAAGGGAGACCGGGTTTGCCTGTATATGCCAATGGTTCCCGAACTTGCCGTTGCCGTGCTGGCCTGTGCGCGGATAGGTGCGATTCATTCGGTTGTATTCGGCGGTTTTTCCGCGAACTCCCTTGCCGGGCGCATCAACGACAGCAGCTGTAAAATGGTGATCACCTCGGACGGCGCATTCAGGGGGCCAAAGGAAATCTCCATGAAGGACGTGGTGGACGAGGCGGTGACCAGGTGCGACAGCATCGAAAAAATCATAGTGCTGAAACGCACCGGCTGCAGGATTTCCATGCAGTCGGGCCGGGACGCCTGGTGGGATGACGAGATGAACGGCACTTCAGCCGATTGCGTACCGGAAGTAATGGATGCCGAAGACATGCTATTTATCCTTTATACGTCCGGTTCGACGGGCAAGCCTAAAGGCGTGGTACATACAACCGGAGGCTACATGGTGTTCGCACACTATTCATTCCTCAACGTGTTCCAGTACAATGACGGGGATTTGTACTGGTGCACTGCTGATATCGGCTGGATAACGGGACATACCTATATCGTTTACGGCCCCCTGCTGGCCGGCGCCACCACCATGATGTTCGAAGGCATCCCCACCCACCCCGACGCCGGTCGGTTCTGGCAGGCGGTCGACAGGCACCAGGTCAACATTTTCTATACAGCGCCCACGGCCATCCGTGCGCTCGAGGCTGCCGGCACCGAATTCGTCACGCCCTACAAGCTGGATTCGCTACGGGTACTCGGTACCGTTGGCGAACCCATCAACGAAGAGGCCTGGCACTGGTACCATAAACACATTGGCAGGGGAAAGTGCCCCATCGTGGATACCTGGTGGCAGACCGAAACGGGCGGCATTCTCATTTCCCCGCTTGCCGGTGTCATGCAGGGAAAGCCGGGTTATGCCACACTGCCGCTGCCGGGCGTGCAACCCGTGCTTGTCGACGACCTGGGCAAGGTACTCGAGGGTAACGGTGTCGAAGGCAACCTGTGCATCAGTTTTCCGTGGCCTGCAGTCATTCGTACCACGTTCGGTGATCATGAACGATGCCGCAAAACCTATTTCGATACGTACCCGGGCCTGTATTTCACGGGTGACGGCTGCCGACGCAACGCCGAAGGGCATTACCGTATTACGGGACGGGTTGACGATGTGATCAACGTGTCCGGGCACCGGATCGGTACGGCCGAAGTGGAAGACGCCATCAACCAGCACCCCGATATCGTCGAATCCGCCGTGGTAGGCTACCCGCATGATATCAAGGGGCAGGGCATCTATGCCTATGTCATCTCGATCAAGGACAAGGGCAGCGCAGCACAGCTGCAGGATGAGATCATCAGCCTGGTCCGGAACCAGATCGGGCCCATTGCACGCCCTGACAGGATACAGGTGGTTAACGGCCTGCCGAAGACCAGGTCCGGGAAGATCATGCGGCGGATCCTGCGCAAGATCGCCGAGGGCGAGACATCGGATTTCGGGGATACCTCCACTTTACTGGATCCGGCCGTCGTTGAACAGATCCGCGAAGGCGCCGTGAAGGGCCGGGACTGATGCGCAAGCTTCAGCCCCGGGAGATGGATCGGCTTTCAGCAGCCGAATACAGGCAATCGGAAAAGCAACCTTTTGTATTCCTGCTGGACAACGTAAGAAGTGCCCTGAATGCAGGATCAGTCTTCCGGACGGCCGACGCTTTTCGTTTCAGCGGAGTTTATCTGAGCGGCATTACCGCTAAGCCGCCGCACCGCGACATCCTGAAGACAGCACTCGGCGCTACCGAGTCGGTGCCATGGCAGTACTTTGATTCCGCGGTGGAAGCGGCCAGGCACCTGAAAAAATCAGGTTACAGGATCATTTCCGTTGAACAGACCACCACCAGCATCCCGTTGCAGGACTTCCGGGTGCCGGGACCCGTGGCGTTCGTCCTGGGTAATGAGGTAAATGGCATCTGCGAAAGCGTCATTGCCATGAGCGATGCCGCGGTGATCATTCCCCAGGCCGGTACCAAGCATTCGCTGAACGTGGCCGTATGCGCAGGCATTGTGGCATGGGACCAGGCAGTGAAGCTGGGGAAGTAATGCCCTTGCCTAAAACCAACGGTACAGAACCGACAAGCTGGTCATAGGAGCAAGTGGCAGAAAGCAGCGGCAGGAGGCAGTCATAACTATCCGGGAAGGCGGCGTGCATGTCGGTGGTATGGTCTGTGACAGGTATAAAGGCAAAAAAGCACGGGTCATCATGTTCGTTAGGACAGGCATAAGCCGACATATCCACAGGAGCCCCATCCTTCAGGGTGGGGCGGTTGCAAGGGGAAAACAGATTCTTGCCCTGCCCATCGGGACGGTGTATTCATGAAACCAGAGTGCCCAGGGTAAGGCAGCCGCTGAACAAAGTCACCCCCCGGCCATAAAAAAAGCAACCCCCTGCTTTAACAGGGGGTTGCTTATTCAGATGCGTTCTGACCGGATTATTCGTCGGCCTGGATTTCGAAGTCCACCCTCCGGTTCATGGAGCGGATTTTTTTGGCGAACTGTTCCTTTTCACCGCGAGACTCGGTCGAGAGCCTTCCGGCATCGATTCCGTAGATGTTCACGAGGTGCTCCTTCACGGACTCGGCGCGGCGCATGCCCAGCTTCTGGTTGTATTCCTCACCGGCAGTGGCATCCGTATTTCCGATGACCTTGACCTTAAGGCCTTCGTT
>JAHEKC010000114.1:1984-7429 GCA_024638565.1 Bacteroidota bacterium | reverse complement strand
GTGACGGTATTGGGACCGATGTGGGTGCAGGTAAAGGAACTGGGGGACACCGACACCAGGTTCACCGTTCCGCAGTTGTCCGTACCGCTGTCAAACACATCAACCGGAACGATGGAAGCGTTGCCGGTTACGTCTAGCGCGACGGTATGGCTCTTACAGGTAACACTTGGAGGTATCGTTTCAGACACGGTGACCGTGGCTGTGCAGGTCGTGGTGTTGCCGTTGCCGTCGTTCACGGTAAGGGTCACCGTGTTCGCGCCTGCATTGGCACAGGTGAAGGCATTTGGTGTCACGGACACCAGATTCACCGTGCCGCAGTTGTCCGAACCGGAGCCGTATACGTCATTCGGTACGATGGTTGCGTTGCCCGTGGCGTCCAGGGCAAGCGGAATATTCGCACAGGTGATCACCGGTGGTTCATTATCCGCAACCGTGATATCGAAGGTACAGGTGCCGGATCCGCAGCTGTTGGTGGCTGTAATGGTTACGGTAGTGGTTCCGGTGTTGAAAGCCGATCCGCTACCGGTTCCTGACCCGCTGCCTGAAGTAGCGCCGCTGAATGAATAATTAACCGTTGGTGCGGGGGTACCGGCCGCGGTTGCCGTATAAGTTACAGTTGCGGAACACTGGCCCGCATCTGTATTGGTGGAAATGTTCGAAGGGCATAAAGAGAATGAAGGAGTTGAGGAAATAGTGATATTCACACCATTTTCGGTTCCGGTGACTGCGGGATTGCTGCTGATCACGCGGATGCGGTAACCGGATCCCGCGGGGACGGAAGGAACCGTGCCGGTGATGGTGCCGCCGGTAGTGCCGGCCAGGGTTCCGATAACTGAGGGGGAGGCGAAGCTTCCCGTTGCATCACTCAGTTGCGCAGTGAATACATTACCGGCATTAATGATACCGGTAACGGTAAACGGGACGCTGATGGAGTTGCCTGTGCAATACGAAAGCGGGCTGATGGTTCCCGTGAAGATATTCGGAAAGGTGCAGCCCCAGTTAACTATGTTGATGTACAGCTGCTGCATGTTGCTGTTTGTGAGTGAACCGAAAAGGTTCAGGTACGTGCCGGCATGGTGGAAATGCACTACCCTGCCGGTCCCGAAATTGCGCACGGCCAGTGCGGGATTTCCGGCCTGGTCCTGCATGAGCAGGGTGGGTTGGTTGGTGGCAAAGGTTTTGAGCGTGGTGTTGAGGTATCCGGAGCTGAAGCTGATTGAAGAGGGTATGCCAGCAAGAATCGGGTGGCCGGCATTGGGTGCGTATTTGGTGAGAACCCTGCCGCCTGCTCCTCCCGCAGTCCCGTTATAAAGGATCAGGTCATCCATATTATTGAGCACGCCGAGGACATCCCTTTCATAGGTGTTAAATTCATGACCTATAAAGGTGCCACCGTTCTGGACATAGCTGACCAGGGCGGTCTGCCCGGCTGCCGGCATGCCGGTACCGAGGATTCCGGTTCCGTTACTATTAAAATGGATGACCGAACAGAATGTAGTGGGGGAAGGGTTGGTTCCGTTGTACCCCGTTTCAGGAGTGGCACTGTAGGTGACCGAGATGCCGGCATTCGTAAGCGCCGTGGCCAGGGTAGTGGTCCCGGAATTCATCTGGTCATAAATGATCAGCACGTTTTGTTGGGCGCACAGAATGCCGGGTAAGAGGAGCAAAAGGATAAGACAGAACTTCTTCATGGGGTTGAGTGATTTGAAAGTAATCCGGTTAACAGGTTAGAACTGGTAATTATAGCAGGTCCGTGCGAGGCACGAAAAACACATCCGGTACGGTCTATAATCCGCCGCCGGCCAGGTTAATTAAGTTGCAGGTACAGGGTTAGTCGTACTATGCAGTTACAACTTTAGAAAAAAAATCGGGTTCATGCAAACCTTTTTTTGAGGTTTACCGCACAAATGGTGGTGCCGAACGAGGCATCGGTCATAAAAAGCTTATAATCAGTGAAATAAATTATGTTAGATTAATTGAAAAATGAGCCGGGAGCTGGCGATTAACTAACATCATGCAAGAGCTTAATGGAGGCAGGGTGGGGACCGGGGAAATTCATGTGGCCGTCAATACATTTGATTTTGAATTCAGTATATCCTTCCTATTTTTGCGCCTCTTTTATGTATGGCGAGGTAGCTCAGGTGGTTAGAGCGCAGGATTCATAACCCTGAGGTCGAGGGTTCAACTCCCTCCCTCGCTACAGCGGGCACCCTTTAATCGGGAGATTGATATCCAGCATGGTGTGATTATAAATGAAATGCTTAAATAGATTATTTTTGCATTGACCTGACTCATGACCAGATTTAAAGCGTTTCTATTTTCGGTAATGCTCATGGGCCCCGTTGGGGTCCTGGGGCAATCGAATTTCCAGGTGACCTTCAACGCAGGGGCTACGGCCCTGGCAGGTGCGGACACGGTATTCATGTATGCCGGCATCGGTACCATGGGATCTACCGATCACTGGGGATATGCCACGGGTGAGTATATCCAGCCGGGCACGGGTCTTGGCAGGATGACATCCCTGGGCCAGAACGTCTGGTCCATTTGCATCGAGCCTTACAGCTATTTCAGCCAGGGCATAGGCGGCACCCTGCCTGGCAGCGTCACGATCTATAACCTTGACCTGAAGTTTCACAACAAGGACAAGACGATTGTAGTGGACAAAACACCATTCAACACCGGCATCTTTATCGATATGCTGATGCAGCAGTCCAACTGGGAGCCTGTGATACACGGGGAATACCAGAATTGCTCGCTTGGTATCCAGCAAGTGGAGGTTTCAAACGGTGTTTTAACCAATTACCCGAACCCGGTCAAGGAGAGCACCACGATCGTTTTCAGTCTCAACTACGGTGGTGAGGTAAAGCTCAGCATCATGAATGCGCTTGGGCTGCGGGTGAAGCAACTGGTAAATGGCTTCCGTTCAAGTGGCATTCATTCGGTCATGTGGAACGGGGTCAATGAAAAAGGGATGCGGGTCAAGGACGGGATGTACTTTTACAACCTGGAATACAACGGGAAGGTCATCCAGACGAATAAGATGATCGTATCCCGCAAGTAGCGACCCGCTACGTCCAATTAATTCGACACAAGCATTCTCAGGTTATTAGTGCAGGCGCTGACGCAGAATTAGTGTTGCATAACGGGTATTTCGCCGTTTTCAATCGATTGGACAATTGATTCGATAAGCCGGTCCCGTCCATGCGGATCATATTCGGCTTTCATGCTGGAGCCGAAAAACCGCGCCATTGTTTGCCAGAAGAGTGCATTGAATGTCCCGCGCAATTCCTTGACGATCTTGTAGGAAGTATCCCCGGTCTCACGGTTGATGAGCTTGAGCAGGATTTTCCCCTGGCTTATGGATAGCTTTTTTAGCTCTCTTTGAAATTGCTCCTTCAGGACTTTCTCCGATTCCTTTATGTATTTTTTCCGGTGCTTTTTCTTTTTGATCTGTACCAGGGAATCATTGATCTGTTTCAGGGTTCGTGCAGCAAGCTTGGCATAGGGGTATGCGCGGATCACGTCTCGTTTCAGCTTCAGGTACCGCTGCATGTTATTCACGGCGATGGGGCTGAGCTTGGCCAGCACCTCAACCGATGGGAGGTTTACCACCGGAACACTGTCTCCATCATCCAGCATGTAATAGGCGATCTGCACTGTTTTGGTTTTAGCCGTGTCCGTGAGGCCGGTCTCGTTGCCGGTTTGCCCAAAGGCACGGTCTGCGAAAAGGAACAGGAACAGGCATACACTTACCGGAATGAAACTTTTCATCTCAATGAATATAGCAAAAGTGGCACCAAAAGACATGGTGCGCGTGAAGCAGCCGTGAATGCATTAATCGTTCTGGTTCAGGCGGTTTGTTTTCCACCTTGATCCTTTTACGGAAGCCGGGCCGGAATGGTTTTTCTTTTCAGGGGCTGCTAGTGCACCGGCCAGGGCGGCACAGGCCTCCTCATCCGGGAGTTGTTCCGAAAGGCTGTCAGCGGAAAAGTGGTTGTCGATAAAATGGGTGTCGAATTTCCCGCTGATGAACGCCTCATGGCGCAATACAAACCGGCAGAATGAAAGGGTAGTGGCCACCCCGCTGATATGATATTCTTCGATAGCCCGCACCAGCCGGGCACATGCTTCCTGCCTGTCCTCGCCAAATGCGATGAGCTTAGCGATCATCGGATCGTAATGGATCGGAATCTCCATACCCTGTTCGTACCCGTCATCCACACGTACGCCGGGACCGGAAGGCCTGATGTACGTTTGCAGGGTCCCGGTATCCGGCAGGAATCCGTTGGCAGGGTCTTCTGCATAAACGCGCGCTTCGATGGCATGGCCGCGGATGGAAAGGTCTTCCTGCTTAAATGACAGGGCCTCGCCACGCGCCACGCGGATCTGCTCTTTCACCAGGTCAAGTCCGGTAATCAGTTCGGTCACGGGATGCTCCACCTGCAGGCGGGTATTCATCTCGAGGAAGTAAAAATGCATGTTTTCGTCCAAAAGAAACTCAACTGTACCTGCACCCGCATACTTGCAGGCCTTCGCCAGCCTGACTGCGCACTGGCCCATTTTCTCCCGAAGTTCGGGTGTGAGTATTGAAGAGGGTGCTTCTTCGATGACCTTCTGGTGTCGGCGCTGAATGCTGCACTCGCGTTCGAACAGGTGCACGGCGTTTCCAAGGGTATCACCCATAACCTGGATCTCGATATGACGGGGTGACCCGATATACTTTTCTAGGAATACGGAGCTGTCACCGAATGCGGAACCGGCTTCATTCATGGCAGAGCGGAGCCTTTCTTCCAGCTCCTCTACCTTTTCCACGATTCGCATGCCTTTGCCACCGCCACCGGCCGAGGCTTTGATGAGCAACGGGAAGCCTGTTTCGTTGGCGATTTGTCTGGCTGTTTTTAAGTCGCTGACCGCATCCCGGGAACCCGGGACCATGGGGATGTCCAGCTTCTGGGCCGCAGACCTTGCTTCTAGCTTGCTGCCCATGGTGCGCATGGCCTCGGGTGAGGGACCCACGAATGTCAGGCCCGCATCCCTGACCTGCTCGGCAAACCCGGCATTCTCAGACAGGAAGCCATAGCCTGGATGGATGGCATCGGCCTTCGAACGCTTCGCGGCCTCCAGGATATTGTCAATGACCAGGTAAGATTGCAGGCTGGGTGCCGGGCCTACCGGAATCGCCTCATCAGCATACCGGACATGCAATGCCGCGCGGTCGGCATCCGAGTATACAGCCACCGTCCGGATGCCCATCTCACGTGCGGAACGCATAATCCGCAGGGCGATTTCGCCACGGTTGGCGACAAGTAATTTTCGCATGGAGAAACAGCCGGCGTCAGGGCTGGCTTGGTGGATTTAGGTGTTTAGTGCGAGTCTGGAAGCTTGCCTGCCAGCTCTTGATCGTCCTTTTCCTGGCGGATGGTGCCGAACAGGTAATCCCACAAG
>JAHEKC010000114.1:0-1974 GCA_024638565.1 Bacteroidota bacterium | reverse complement strand
ACGCTGTAATAGCCGTCCATGGACTTATAATGATGCAGCGCGTGATGGGTCCAGAGAATCTTGAACAGGTTGCGTGGCGGACGGTACCTGTGTACTGAGAAATGGATAAGCAGGTAACCGGAATAGCCTGAAACGAAACCCGAGTAAAAGAACCATGTATGCTCACGCATCGTGACCAGGAACAGGACAAGGAAGAAAGTGGCCAGGAATATGGAAACGAGCGGTGGCATGACGAGCCTGTCCTTGTCTTTTGGGAACTCATGATGCACCCCGTGAATGGTGTATTGCAGTTTCTTTTCCTTGTCGCTTTCAGCATTGAAATGAAACAGAAAGCGATGGATCAGGTATTCCATCAGGCTGAAGAATATCATTCCCAGCGGGAAAAGGTACAGGACCCGAAGGGCATTCTGGTCCGCGAAGAATATGCCGACCATGATCGACACGGCCCCCAGACAGAAATAAAGTATTACCGGAAATGCGAAGTTGGTCCGGGAAAGTTTTTCAAGAACGGGGTTCTTGAAAAGCCGGCCAGATCCCTTGTTATCAATCTTGAAATCGTCCATATGACCTTTCACAAAAATAACATATTTATTCAGAGTTTGCCCGCGGCCAGCCCCATTAGCCTGTAAGCTAGTTTGGCCAGCGTGTACGCTGAACGCGTTTCTTCGCCACGGGGTGCCATCTCCACCACGTCAAAGCCTACTATCCTTTTGGCTGCGGCCAGTTTCGAAAGAAACTCCAGGGTTTCCTCCCAGAACAAGCCGCCGGGCTCGGCGGTGCCTACCGCAGGGATAACGGAAGGGTCAAAGACATCTGCATCAATCGTGACATATACATCATCTGTCAGGCAGCTGACAGCCTCGTTCATCCATTCGGGATTGCTGTGAAGCTGGTGAGCATAAAAAGCATGAATGCGCGGATCAGACCTGATCAATTCCGCTTCTTCCCGGCTTTGGGCCCGGATGCCCGCCTGGCATATATTGACGCCAAGCTCTCGGATGCGGGCCATAACGCAGGCATGCGAATACGGGTTATCCATATAGGCATCACGCAGGTCTGAGTGGGCATCCAGCTGTACAACGGAGAGATTTGGAAACCGTTTTACATACGCGCTTACAAAACCAAGTGTAACGGTATGTTCGCCTCCCATGGAAACGACGAACTTCCCGTCCGCCAGCAGCCTTTCCGTCACAATCGCAATCGCATTGACCGCGGCTTCGTCAGTTTCTGTGATGTCATAAGGGGCCAGGGTGCAAATACCATTTTCGAAACACGTTTCCCGGTTGAGCACCTCGTCATAATATTCTACATAATGGGAAGCCGTAACAATGGCCCCGGGGCCGTTGGCAGATCCGGCAAGATAGGAGGAGGTCTTTTCGTAAGGAACCTGCTGGACGACGAACGCGGATGTTTCATACGCGCTATGTTCCGATCCAAGCCCCAGGAAATTTTCCTTTTCACCGAGCACCGGTGCCCCCGGGCCGCCCGGCCGGGTTGATTCGGCATTCATGGCTATAGCTATTAGGGGAAAACGGGTAAGGTTATGCGTTGTTGCTCAGCACACTGGTGACTCGCTCGGCGGCTTCCTTGAGCAGGATGGCGGAATACACCTTAAGTCCCGACTTGTCGATAATATCCTTAGCCTTGCCGGCATTGGTGCCCTGCAGTCTCACGATAATGGGTACGGGAATATCCCCGATATTCCGGTAAGCATCCACGATTCCCTGTGCTACACGGTCACACCGTACGATGCCCCCGAAAATATTGACCAGGATGGCTTTTACATTCGGATCCTTGAGGATGATGCGGAATGCCTGTTCGACCCGGGCTGCATTAGCGGTGCCGCCCACATCCAGGAAGTTCGCAGGCTCGCCACCGGCCAGCTTGATAATATCCATGGTGGCCATGGCCAGTCCCGCCCCGTTGACCATGCAACCCACATTGCCGTCCAGCTTCACATAGTTGAGCTGGTGC
>JAHEKC010000030.1:26209-28711 GCA_024638565.1 Bacteroidota bacterium | reverse complement strand
ATCTGTCCCTTGCGCTGGTTACCGGCTCACATTACATAGGCGCACTCGCCGACCTGCCGAATAACCGGCTGCTGGCCGGTGGCGCTTCGGGCGACATGGCCGTGATGCGGCTGACCACCGTATCGAATGTTCCGCATATCACGGGCGATGCCTCATTGCTGACGACCACGGGCCCAGCACCTTACCAGTGGTTCGTGGACAGTACGCTCATTTCCGGTGCCACGTCATCCACACATGTGCCTGTGGTTAACGGGAACTATACAGTAAGTGTTATAGACGACCTGGGCTGCCCGTATCACTCCGCCCCGTTCCCGGTGCAGAACGTGGGAGTAGGCGAACATGGCCGTAGTCAGCCCTTTCAACTTTTCCCGAACCCGGCAGAAAGCGTTGTCACTGTCCGTTTCAACGGTACCGGGACAGCCACACTGCAAATCCGAGACCTGCAGAAACGGGTGGTTAAGGAGCGGATGGAAGTGTACGATGGGAAGCCCATTCCTTTGGATGCGCTGCCGGCAGGTGTTTATATCGTTGAACTGGTAAACGGGCGTACGACATATGTGCAAAAGCTGGTCAGGCGCTGAATAACGAACAGCTAATTGATGGCAGGCACTTCGGAATGCCGCAGCTGCTCAAGCGCCACGTTGAATCCCGCATCAGCGGCCATCAACACGCGGTAAAAGCCGTCGCTCTTGAACAACAACCGCGCGATATACGCCTTGAGGCGTGTGCGAATCTCGGGGTCCGACACCCGAAGCCCTTCCGCCGATTCCGGTACGCCCTGCGCGGCGGCGAAGGCGATGAAAGCATTCATCACCTCGCCGGTTACGGTGAACGACCGGTCGAACGCCTCGAATGATTCGCTTTTCAGCCGGCCGCGGTTCCGGTCCACGTAATTATAGGCGAACTGGCTCATCAAACCCGCCTGGGCCAGCAGTTCGAAGTATTCCGAAAAATACGACGTGTCGATAGGTACGAACACATCGGGTGTGATGCCGCCCCCGCCATAAACGACCTTGCCGCCGGGCGTGGTGTATTTAAGGGAATCCGGTACGGGAACGCTGTCCTCCGGCTCACCGTGCACCATGCGGCTCATATGTTCAAGCTGGTATTCCATGAACCCGTTTTCATACGGTGTCTGGATACTGCGCCCGGTAGGGGTATAGTACCGCGCAATGGTCAGCCGCAGCGCGGAACCGTCAGGGAATACGGTCTGTTCCTGCACCAGCCCCTTACCGAACGACCGCCTGCCGACGATGACGGCCCGGTCCCAGTCCTGAAGTGCGCCGGCCACGATCTCTGATGCAGATGCCGATCCTTCATCGATCAATACCACCACGTCGCCGTCAAGGAAGGCGCCATCGGCGGAAGCCTTGTATTCCGCCCTGGGCCTGGCCTTGCCGTGCGTGTATACGATCAGTTTGCCGTCGTCAAGAAATTCATCCGTGATGCGCGTGGCCGCATCCAGGTATCCCCCCGGGTTGCGGCGCAGGTCGAAGATGAATTTTTGCATGCCCTGTTTCTTCAGGCCTGTGAGCGCGGTAACGAACTCCTCATGCGTGGTGGCGGCAAACCGGCTCAGCCGGATGTAGCCTGTATTCGGGCCGACCATGAAGGCCGCTTCCAGCGAGTTGATGGGGATCTTGCCACGAATGATCGTGAAGGCCATCAGCCCCGCACGCCCACGGCGCAACACGGAGATCATCACCTCCGTTCCGCCCTTGCCGCGCAGCTTCTGAATGACGTCGCGGTTGGTAATACCCACGCCCGCCACCGTCTCCTCTTCGACACGGACGATCCGGTCGCCGGGGCGGAGGCCCACCATTTCCGACGGGCCACCCGAGATGGTCGAGACCACCATGATGGTATCCTGCTGGATGTGGAATTCAATGCCGATCCCCTCGAAGTTGCCCTCCAGCGGTTCGTTGGCGGCGTCCAGCTCCTCGGCGGGGATATAGGCACTGTGGGGATCCAGCTGCCGCAGGATCTCGTCTATGCTGCCGTCCACCACCGCCTTTTCGTCGATGGTATCCACGTATTCCTGCTTGATGTAGCTGATGACGTCGTTGAGCTTGTTGAAATCCGCGCTACGCGATACGAAGAAAGTCTGGCCGGGGATGAACGAAACGTTCATCCGGCTTCCGATCACAACTCCAAGCGCCACCAGCGCCGCAAATACCAGGGGAAGGAATTTCCTGTTCATGGATAGATGGTCAGGCCGTCACCGCCAGGCGTGCCGGGATATATTGCTCCGCCGTCACACCGAACTTGCGGAGGAAGTCCACCCCCTCGTCGGTGTCGATGCCCTTGTAGTCGCGGTAGGAACGAAGGAACAGCACCTTCCGGATACCGGAGGTGAAGATGATTCGCGCGCAGGCAATGCAGGGCGAAAGCGTAACATAAAGCGTGGCGCCTTCCAACGTGGATTTATTCTTGGCGGCGTACAGGATGGCATTTTGTTCCGCATGGATGGCGAGTGAACAGCCCCCCTTGCTGTCACGGGCG
>JAHEKC010000030.1:0-26199 GCA_024638565.1 Bacteroidota bacterium | reverse complement strand
GCAACCCGCCTCGGGCCATTCCTCGTCACAGTTGTGGGTACCCGCCGGCGGGCCGTTGTAACCCAGCGAAACAATGCGGGTGTCGAGCGTCAGCACGGCGCCCACCTTCATTTTTACGCAGTGTGACTTGGAAGCGAGGTTGTGCGCCAGCTCCATGTAAATATCGTCGAAACTGGGAACGGACATGGCTTTCAGGGAATGCCCAAAGATAAACAGATTACCGGGGCGGGGCCCGCTCTTTTCATGTGGTATTCATGGTGACGATTGTTTGTTTAATGTCATATTGATAACCGGAACCAAAGGTGCGGCGGGGGTTCGGCCGGATTGGCTAAATTCGCAATACTCACCTTCTGACTCATTTACGTACGGATGATTTGCCGTCGCTTTTTTGCCGTTGCCGTGTTCCTCGGGGCTTTTGCAGCTCCGCCTGCCGCGGGGCAGTTTTACCAGGGTTCACAGGTAACCTTTGGCAAGAACAGGGTACAGTACGGCGAGTTCCTCTGGACCTACATGCGGTTCACGGATTTTGACGTGTACTATTACCGGGGCGGACGGGAGCTGGCGGCATACGTGGGCCGTTCCGCCGCCAGGGACGTCGAGCAGATCGAACAGCTTTTTGACTTCAAGGCTTCGGGCCGCATGCAGATCATCGTGTTCAACAGGCTTTCGGACCTGAAGCAAAGCAACATCGGGCTGGAAGACGAACAGCTCGAGAACGGGAATATCGGCGGAGTTACACGTGTCATCGGCGACAAGGTGCTGGTGTACTTCGACGGCAACCGGGAAAACCTCCGGGCGCAGGTGCGCGCCGGCGCCTCCCGCGTGATGATGGAGCAGCTGATGTATGGCGGCAACATCAAGGACAGGCTGCAGAGCGCCGTGCTGCTGAACCTGCCGGTATGGTACGTGGAAGGCCTATCCAGCTATATCGGTACCGGCTGGACGGTCGCGGACGACAACCGCATGCGGGATGGCATCCTGACGGGACGATACGCCAAGTTCAACAGGCTGGTGGATGAGGACGAGATTTTCGCCGGGCATTCCATGTGGCATTATATCGTGGAGGTTTACGGCCCCGGCAGCGTGGCCAACCTGCTGTACATGACCCGGATCAACCGGAACATCGAAAGCGGTTTTCGTTACGTCCTGGGTTCCACGCTCAAGGTTTTATCCAATAACTGGAATGATTATTACCAGAAGGAATACCTGGACGCCGACAAGGGGCGCGGACAAGCCGCCGGGCAGCAGCTGGAAATAAAAAGCAAGAAGAAACGGATCATCTCACAGGTACGCATCAGCCCTGACGGGCAGACGGTGGCCTACGTGACCAACGACATCGGGAAGTACAGGGTATGGCACTACGATATGTCAACGGGCAAGAGCACCTGTATCCAGAAAGGCGGGTACAAATCACTGGAGCGCATCAACGACTGCAGCTTCCCGCTGCTGGCCTGGCATCCCTCGGGACGCCTGCTGGCGATGATACGTGAACATAAAGGGCAGATCTGGCTGGACTACTACGAGCCGGGGAAAAAGAAAAAAAGATGGACGCGCACACCGTTTTTCTATTTCGAAAAGGTGACGTCCTTCTCCTACGCACCAGATGGGCGGCGCTTTGTCTTTGCCGGCGTGCAGAAAGGCCAGAGTGACATCTTCCTGTTCAACATCCGTGCGCGTACCAGCCGGCCCCTGACCCAGGATCGCTTTGACGATGCCGAACCTGCATTCCTGGGTGACCGATACGTGATGTTCGCATCCAACCGCCTGGACGATACACTGCGGACAGCGGACGAGGCCGATGACCTGATCAGCCAGGCATCTGCTTTCGATATCTATCTCTACGACCTGGCGGGGTTCCAGGGCAGGCTGCACCAGGTCACCAGGACCCCATTCGCCAGCGAACGGGCACCCGTGGCAATGGATGCCTCGCGGTTCGCGTACATGAGCGACGGGAACGGAATCTATAACCGGTACCAGGGAACGCTGGACAGCGTCATCAGCTATATCGACACGACGGAACATTACCGATTCGTCACCGTGACCTCCGCGCAGACCGATTATGCGCGCGGCCTGGAGGCGCATGACATGAACAGGAAGTACACGCGTTATGCCGAAACGGTCTGGCAGGATGGCGGCTACCGCGTTTTCGTGCGCTCCAACCCGGCCTATGATTCCCTCGCACTGGCCGCACCGCCCGGGGATACCCGCATGGCAGCACGGCGGAGGCTGAAGATCAAGGAAACCGCTGCCGAAAAACCCGTGGAGCCGGACCGCAAAGGGGTCATCCGGATCGGGGATACACCCCCTGATTCAGGGAAGATAGATATCGCCAACTACGTCTTCCAGTCGGAATTCGCCAAAAAGAAAGTACCTGTCGATACGAGTGCCTCGAAGGGTACGGGTGTGACAGCCCCGCTGGCCACGACAACCGGCACCACGGGATCCGATTCAACCTCCTATATGCTGCCGCGCCAGCGCAACTACGATCCCGCCTTTTCAGCTGATTATTTCGTGGCGCAGCTCGACAACAGCCTGCTCAACGCCACCTACCAGGCCTATACCGGCGGCGCCGTGTATTTTGATCCGGGCCTGACCGGGCTGTTCAAGATCGGCATCTCGGACAAGATGAACGACTACAAGATCACCGGCGGCTTTCGCCTTGCAGGCGATCTCAACAGCAACGAATACCTGCTGAGTTACGAGAACCTGAAACGCAAGATCGACAAGCAGGTGATCTTCTTCAGGCAGGCACGTGAGTTCGGGGTGGCTTTCTTCTTCGTAAAAGTGCATACCCATGAATTGAAATACGCCACCAAGTACCCGTTCAGCGACCTGAGCTCCGTACGCGCCTCCGCCTCGTACCGCAACGACCGGTACGTGTACAAGTCCACGGATATCATCGCGCTGCAGATACCCAACTTCTACGAGAACTGGGCCTCACTTAAATTCGAGTACGTGTACGACAACACGCTGAAGACAGGGCTTAACCTTTTCAACGGCACCCGGCTGAAACTGTTTGCAGAAGGATTCCGGCAGGTGGACCGCTCCCAAACGTTCATGGGTGTGTTGGGATTCGACATCAGGCATTACCAAAAAGTACACCGGCAGATCATCTGGGCGAACCGGCTGGCGGCAAGCACCTCGTTCGGCGACCTGAAACTGATCTACTACCTGGGCTCGCAGGATAACGCCATCGTGCCCACGGACAATTTTAATTTCGACATCAACATCGACACCACCCAGCGTTATGCATTCCAGACGCTGGCCACCCCCATGCGTGGTTTCATCCAGAACATCAGGAACGGGAACAGCTTTGCCGTCTTCAATACCGAGATCCGGGTTCCGCTGTTCCAGTACCTGATCCGGAGGCCGATCCGATCCGACTTCATACGCAACTTCCAGATTGTGGCCTTCGGTGACGTTGGTACGGCATGGACCGGCACGGACCCCTACAGCCAGGACAATGCACTCAATACGCAGATTATCTCCGGGAACCCTGTGACCGTGGTACTCCGGAGCCAGATAGAACCCGTGGTGGCGGGTTACGGTTTCGGGCTGCGCAGCCGCATCCTGGGGTACTACCTGAAGGGCGACTGGGCCTGGGGTTACGAAGACCGCCAGATGAACGATGTGATCTTTTACCTGTCTCTTGGGCTGGATTTCTAAAGCAAACTCCTATGACTATCATCGACAAGATCAAAAGCAGGGCGAAAGAGCTGCACCGGGAGGTCGTGGACCTCAGGCGGCATATTCACATGAACCCCGAACTGTCCTTCCAGGAGGAAAAGACTTCCGCGAAACTGAAGGAGGAACTTAAAAACGCCGGCATTGACAATTGGAAAGAAATGGCAGGCACGGGTATCGTTGCGCTGATCGAAGGCCGCAACCCGGGCAAGCGAACGGTGGCGCTGCGTGCCGACATGGACGCGCTGCCCATCACGGAAACGAACGAGGTTCCCTACAAGTCCACCAACGAGGGCGTGATGCATGCATGCGGACATGACGTGCATTCCAGCTGTCTGGTGGGCGCCGCCCGGATCCTGAATGGGCTCAGGGATGAATTCGAGGGCACGGTGAAACTGATCTTCCAGCCCGGTGAGGAAAAACTGCCGGGCGGCGCCTCCATCATGATAAAGGAAGGCGTGCTGAAAGATCCCGCACCCCAATCGATAATCGGGCAACATGTCATGCCGCTGATCGAAGCCGGCAAAGTGGGATACCGGAGCGGCATCTACATGGCCAGTACCGATGAACTGTACCTTACCGTTAAAGGGAAGGGCGGGCACGGCGCCATTCCGCACCTGGCCACTGACCCGGTGCTGATGGCATCCCATGTGGTCGTGGCCCTGCAGCAAGTGGTGTCACGCATTGCCAACCCGATCATGCCCAGCGTGCTGTCCTTCGGCAAGGTGATTGCCAATGGCGCCACCAACGTGATCCCTGATTCGGTGCGGCTGGAAGGCACCTTCCGGACCCTGGATGAAAGCTGGCGTGAAGAGGCACATACGCGTATACGCTCCATCACCGAAGGCATCTGTACATCCATGGGCGGAAGCTGTGAACTCGAAATCAAAAGAGGATACCCGGCACTCATCAACGAACCCGCGCTTACCGCCAGGGTGAAGGCGGGCATGGAGGAATACCTCGGGGCCGGGAACGTGGTGCCACTCGACATCTGGATGGCCGCGGAAGATTTCTCGTTTTATTCCCATGAAACGGATGCATGCTTTTACCGCCTCGGAACGCGGAATGAGAAAAAGGGTATAACCTCCTCCGTGCATACATCCACCTTCGATGTGGATGAAACGGCGCTTGAAACGGGCGCGGGCCTGATGGCCTTCCTTGCCCTGAAGCAGCTGGAAGGCTGACCTGCCATCGAATCATTGTTTTAAATAATTGATTATCAATAAGTCATGAAAGAGACATGCTTTCCATGGCTGTAATGAACCGGGGAGAACGTAACCATTGCGATTCCAAAAAGCCTTATTTTTGTAAATTACGATTAATGCAGCATAAACTGAAGCACATGAAAAAACGATACTTCCTTGGCCTGGCGGGGCTGGTACTTGCCGCCCAGGTGAATGCACAGAGTCTTGTGCCCATCAACGGCACTTTTTATATGCAGGGCGATCCCAATACGCTGATGCAGGCGCATGTCGGGATTCACAATACAGCACCTTCCGCACTGGATGTGGAAGTGGTTCGCTCGGTCAACAACCTGGCACCAAATCATTTCAGCTACTTCTGCTGGGGCGTCACCTGTTACGGACCCGGTACGAGCTGGGCACCTGCCGAGAACATCATGACAGGCGCTACCGACACCTCCTTTCTCGGGTACCTGAACCCCGCGGGAAACGCAGGCATTTCCAGCGTGATTTATTGCTTTTACGATGTTAACAACCAGCAGGACTCGATATGCCTGGAATTCGTGTACGATGCCACCACCACCGGCATCGGTGAACTCGGGAACGATGGGGTCTCCCTGTCCGGCCCGAAGCCGAACCCTGCTACCACGTTTACGCAGATCAGCTACAATGCCGGTGCAGGCGCCTCAGACGTCAGCATCGTGCTAAACAATATGCTTGGCGCGAAGGTCAGGGAACTGAAGATGTCCCGTACTCATGATCTCATCCTGCTTGGCACACAGGCACTGAAGCCGGGCCTGTATTTTTACTCGCTGGTAGTGGACAACCAGGTGGTAGCCACGAAAAAACTGGTCGTCGCCGGCAGAAACTAAGAACGAGATTCCTCGGATTAAAGCCGCCTTGTGCGGCTTTTTTTATGCGGACATGTTTTTAACCAGCTGTGCATACCGGTCCTTCATGGCATCCTTGCTGAAATACTTTTCCGCCAGGCCCACACAGCGCTGGCGCATTTCCACACCGGTACGCACGGGGGTGAAAGCCGTGTCACTACCGATCACATGCCCGCAACCGTGCTTTTGCACGAATTCCGTGTAGTCGCCTATCCCTTCCGAGATCAGTACCGGCAGACCGGCAGCCAGGTATTCGGCGAACTTGGTGGGTGCCGCCACGCGGTTGGTGGTCCTGGCCTCGCGCAACAGCAAACCGTAATCACCGGCGGCAAGCATTTGCCGCACCTCATGGTGCGGAACCCAACGCCGGGTTACCTGGCTGGGAAACGCACGGGTAATATCGGAGATGGCTTTATCTGTGCCGGACAGGAACAGAACCCTTGTCCGCGGGTCGCGTTCGAGCAGGGGTGTCAGGAAAGAAGATACAAGGCGGAAGGACTGCCAACCTGAAACGGAGCCGGCATAAACGAGTACGATATCCGCTTCGTCAAAACCGAGCTTTTCCCTTGCCGCCGGATCCGCCGTCACCGCAGCAAGCCCGGTGGTCAGCGTGCAGGGTATGATGACATGGCGGTCGGACTGGTAGCCGAACGATGCCCGCCAGTAGTCCACCAGCGGATGCGACACGGCAATCCTGTAATCCGTCATCAGGACCGCATGCTTTTCCATTTTCCGGATTTGGCGCTTCAGGTTCCGGAACGGCGCCACCTCGTATTCTTCCCATTCCGCGGCTATGGCTCCGCGTCCGTCATAGCAGATCGACGTGATGCCGGCGGCCCGGCGGGCGGCAAGTGCCACGTTGCAGGCCAGCACCCCCCTGGCAATCACCCGGCGTTTGCCGGTAAGCCGGCAAATGAGTGTGAACACCCAGGCACTGGGTCGCCAGTAATTGATGCGCGGAAGAATGGGAAGCACCCATGCCCCCGGCGCCTCCCCTCGCAGCCGCGTACGGTTTTTTAAAAACCCGCGTATGGAGATAAAGGCCACCAGCAATACACGCGGCTCCTGCCTGTTGAGGTAGCGGACCACGTCGCTGACCTGGCTGGCATAGACGCCCGAAGGCGGATCCCCGTAGGTCAGGTAGATCATGTGCCAGGCATTTGATGATCAGCGATCTTCCGGAAATCGGTCTCCGGGTTGAATCGTGATGCGCAGGAAAGAAAGCGATCAAACAGCCGGAGTTGCCTGCCCGTGATCATCTTGGGATGTGAAATGAAATGCATGTAATCATTCGCCTCCAGGAATTTCCTGTACAGCGACAGCCGGACGGGTGAAAGTAATTCGACGGCGATACGCTCCCGCCCGGGCTGCAGGACATCCTGGCCCGGTGCGGCGGACTTCTTTACCGGTTGAACCGGTTCGGAAGGATAGCCCTTGCCGCGCAGCCAGGCCTGTTCGGCATACAGGTGTGCATCCGCTTTCTGCCAAAACCGGTCTGCCAGCCGGCTGAATGCTCCCGGCCTGACAGATGTAATGGCGAACTCCGTAAACGGTCCATCCGGTGACTCTATGCATATGTCGTCATCGAAGCGATAAACGTTTTTACCGGGCCATTTTGTAAAGTCAAAATACTGCGCATCCGTGAACGCGTAGAATCCACCCAGCACTGTCATATCATACCGGATTTTGTGCTTTTCAAAAAGCGGTTTGAAATCGCAAAAAGGCTGGATGCACCATCCACCTGCCCTGAAGCAGTCAGGGGCATAGCCAGGCACTGCAGGCGTAATGATCTCTTTCAGGAGGTTGACGGATGCGTCGAACAACACAGCACGCTCTTGCATCGTGCAGCAGTGAAAACGATAACGCGACGGATTGGACAATTCCCATTCGTTCCGGCTTTCCAGGTATACAGCATCCAGCCAGTGGGGGTGAATGTGGGGGAATACCTCGTGTCCGTCGGCTGCCATGCGACGCAGCTGGTCAGCCACAACCACGAAATCGGCTTGCGCTCGCGCATGGGACGTTTCCCGCAGGCGCAGCAACCAGGTAGTATCCACGAAAAAGATACCCCTGGCATGGTGGCGGTTCAGGATTTCAAGCGTGGCGTCAGTAGGGTCGAGGACACATTCCCGTGCACCGCCGCTCCTGGCACCGAGGAACAGCTCGTAATCAAAGGTCAGCAGCAGGGCCTTCTTCATGCTTCCCGGCGTTTGGCCAGCACGTCACGGTACACCGATTCCAGTGCACCTGCTATTCTCTTTTCATTGAACCTGTCGAAGCAAGACCTTGAAATGGCTTGCTGGTCGAATTCGTCATAGCGGCGCAGTACACGCTCCACTGCTGCTGCCATCTTGCCCGGGCTGAATTCCCGAACGATCTCGCCGTTTGAATCGTTTATAAAGTCCCGTGGTCCGCCCGAGTCCGTGGTAATGACAGGCCTGCCGCATGCCAGGCTCTCGATCAGCACCACACCGAACGTTTCGTAAAAACTTGCGAGGACAAAGGCATGGCTGTCGCTAACCTGCTCTTTCACCTGCCGGCGGGTAAGGCCGCCCAGGAATTCCACATGGTCGTCGATACCGATTTCTTTCGCATACCGCTTCAGCTCGTCACGCAACATGCCGTCGCCACCCACCCTGAGCCGTACATTCAGCTTCCTGTCCAGCAACACCCTCAGCATATCGAATATCAGCTTGTGGTTTTTCCGGGGAAGCAGGAACGAATTGGTGAACAGTATAAACGGCTCGCTGGCCACCTGGAAAGGTTTGACCCGGAGGTCTTCGAAGAAAAGGTCAGCAACCATGTTATGCACCACGCGGAACACATGCGACCCGATACCCATTTCCTTTTCGATGTCGCCCTTGAAGTTCTCACTGACGATAAGCGATGCATCGGCACCGTTAAAGATGTCACGGGCCAGCTGACGGTCGTAATCATGGCTGATGGTCCCCATGATATAGGCGGTAAGATGCTCGGTGATCACCAGGGGGATGTCGTACCGGTTGGCGATATGCCAGGCTGCAATGCCGCCGTAGAAGACGCTGTGCGCATGGATGATGTCAGGCTTGCCGTGCTGCCCCACGTACCGGTCGAACACCGAGGCGACCCGTTTGCAGAAACTCTGGTAGTTGAGTCGTCGCGACCTGGGGATCTTGGTTTGCACGAACACCCTGGAGGTGGGCAGGCCATTGTCATCGAACGAATCGACCTGGGTTCCTTTGCCCGAGAATAATTCGGCCGGTGGGAAGTAGGCGGGATAAAGAACGCCTGCCTGGTGGCCCAGCTTCATGGTTGCGCGTGCCTGCTCCTCAAAAAAGGTGCCCATAAAAGGTTCCTTTTTCGTCTTGTACCAGGAGGGGATGAGCAGAATATGCATGGCCGGAGATTACGCGCTTTGATCTATGATATCCTTTTGCGGGCGCTTGCCCATGGGCCTCCACTGCATGAAAAGGTCAAACATACGGCCACGCCACGGATGGATGTCCGTTTTCCAAAGATATCCCGAGCGCAGGTCGCCGCCGAACCCTTTCTTGAAACGGAATACGCCTTCAAGGGCCGGGTCAGTATTTTTCAGTCGGACGCCCACGAGGTCGTACCGCTTCACGCCGCGTTCCTTCATGAATTTCATCATTCGGTAGTGCAGCAGCTTCATGGCCCCGTATAGCTTGGATCCTTCGATGGTTCCGGCATGTGTGCAGTAAGCGGCATATTTGGTATAAATAAAAAAGGCGCTGCCTACAGGCTTGTCATCGTCGTATACCACAGCCGGGGTTGTATATTTTTCAAGATGCTTGCGCAGGCCCAGGAAGTATGACTTCGGTTCGGTATCCATGCCCACCCTTTTCATGGTGCGGGTATAGGCATGGAAGAAATCTTCGAATACGTCCCATGATGCGGCAACACGCGCACGACGCCTGATAGAATGCCTGATGGCCTTTTGGTATTTCGGATGGTATTGCCGCAGGATCTGCGCCATGGTCTGGTCCTGCAGTTCGATGACATAGGTGCCGAATTCGCAGTACTTCACCTGCGGGGGCAATGCGTTCAGGATGGCGAAGGGGTGCGGCTGGATGAGCCGGTCGCACAGGTGTTCCTTACGGATGAACCGGAGCATCATATTGAAGAATATCAGCTGGTCCTTGGGCACGAGTGTCTCCCGGTTGTGAATGGGCGGGTGGAATACCTGTCCCAGCCGGGCCACACGCGAGTTTATCATGCGCAACGGCAGGTAGGCGTCGAACTCGGGACTGTATAGCAGGAACAGGTCCTGGTGGTAGTAATACCGGCAGAAATCTGAAAACTCGCGCAGGAACTGGAATGAATAGTTATCGTCCAGCTCACGAAGCTGCTCCTGGTGGGCGGGATCGAAATGTGACAGCAGTTTCATAAAGCCTGCTGCCGGTTCCCGTCGTTTTGCAACTGTAAAATATCCCTGCAATGTCCGAGGATGCGCGCGGTGGCCCGGCCGTCCCAAAGCTCCGGAATCCGGCCTTTCTTGAATTGGCCGTCGATGATCGCACGGACTCTCGCTTCGATCAATGCCCCATCGAATGGCAGCAATTCGTTCGTACCCACATCCACGGTGCATGGCCGTTCGGTATTGGGACGAAGGGTCAGGCACGGCACCTGCCGGAAGGTGGTCTCTTCCTGGATGCCCCCGGAGTCCGTCATCACGAAACGGGCCATGGCGACAAGCTTCTGGAATGCGAAGTAGGCCATGGGGTCAGTGAGGGTCAGTGCCGGCACGGCTTCCAGTTGAGCGTACAGGCCATGGTCCGTCAGGCGCTGGCGGGTGCGGGGATGCAGGGGGAAGACGATCGGGCAATGACGTGCTGTCATCGCAACGGTATCTATGAGCTTGCGCAGCCCGTCAGCGGTATCCACCGTGGCGGGCCGGTGCATGGTCATGAGGGCAAAGGCGCCCTTTTGCACACCCAGGGTCCGGTCGATACCGTCGCTGTCTATTTTGTCGCCAAAGGCCATCAGCGTATCGATCATGGTGTTGCCTACGAAGAATACCCGGTTTTTGTCCTTGCCTTCGCGGAGCAGGTGGGTCATCCCGCTTTGTTCGGTGACGAACAGGTAGTCGGCCACCTCGTCGGTCAGGATGCGGTTGTACTCCTCGGGCATGGTACGGTCAAAGCTTCTCAACCCGCTTTCGATATGGGCCACGGGTGTCCCGGTCTTGTTGCAGGTCAGCGCGGCCGCAAAGGTGGAGTTCACGTCGCCGGGAACCATGACCAGTGAGGGGTTAAAATCCGCAATCGTCTGTTCCAGCCCCATCATTATCCGCGCCATCTGTGTGTTGGGGCTCGCCGGCGGCACGTCGAGGAAGAAGTCGGGCTCCAGGCCGAACTGTTTGAAAAAGACAGAAGCCATTTTATCGTCGTAATGCTGTCCCGTATGCACGATCCTGATGTCGAATGGCCTGCCCAGCTGTTCATTTTCATGGTGAAAACGTGTCACCTTGATAAAGTTCGGGCGTGTGCCCACGACAATGAGTATCCGGTTCATGATGCCGTACCTGTTTCCTGTTCTTTATTTACGGAGTTTCTTCCCTTTTGCATCGAAAGCAACAAGGCCCATGCAAACGATGATACCGACTCTCCCGGTATGGAATATGGTTTATAGCTGCCACTCACAGGCCATGAGCCGGTCACTCCCCCGTCAATTCGCTTGTCGCCTGACTTTACCTGCTTCATCTGCACGAATGACAGGGCCTTGTTTGCCGCTTCCTGGTATTGTGCATCGCCCGTATAATCGTAAAGCCTGAACGCGAGTTGGGCGAACAGGCAGTTGGCATACATGGAGGCGTAGGAGCTGACTCTGGGTTTACCCAGGTGCAGCATCGCTGAAATGCTGCCAGAGGCCTGCATGACCTGTTGCAGGGGTGCGATACCCTGCCTGGCAAACCGCAGATATTCCTTGTGCCGCAGCATATGCCCAGCGTTCAGCATGGCATGGATCATCCAGCAATACGATGAGGCGGGGAGCGGCAAGCCATCGCGTGGAGCGTTGCTGAGCAGTGCGGTCATGAAGCTCATGTTTCGTTCACCTGCTTCCCTGGCGCCGGCTATTTGCAGACGGTCACCGGCGAGGATCAGTGTCCATGCAGCGATGGTACAGGCGGCCGGGTCGTCGAAGGTGTAATGCTTCCATGCCCCGTCCTCTCCCTGCACCTGCATCAGCCATTGCGCAAACCGGCCCACAGGCTTTGCGGCTTCCGGGTAGCCTGACTCTTCAGCATGTTCGAGCAGTGCGAAGGCGGCGAGCCCCCCGGCGAACACCCCGGGGGCGTCGTTTTCGAGGTCTTTCGTACCCGCGGGCCAGGTGCCATCGCCACGTTGCGTCTGCACCAGCCAGCGGGCGATGGATTCCGCGGCACCGGGTCCCTGGTGCCGAACGTACAGGTCCGGTTGAACACGCTTCAGGAACAGCAGCAGGCGCAGCCAGCCTGCACTAACCTCCACAGAAGGCGGCAGGTAGTCTTCCAGGATCATCGTATATCCTGACGCGGGTACGCCATCATCCCCCGCACTTGCATGCATCCATTTCAGCGCGGCATCCAATCCCGCCTGCGTATTGCGGGCACGGGCGGAGGAGGCTTTCAACCTGCGCAGGAATCGCGTCGATTGCATGCCCAGGATATTGCGGATAAATTCCATGCCCGTGGTTCAGAGAATTTTGCTGATCAGTGTATCGTAACTGTGGGTGCCTGCAATCCGGCCGTCCTTCAGCTCATAGATGCGGTTGCAACCCCTGAGCGTGGTGATACGGTGTGCGATAATGAATATGGTTTTTTGCGATGAGGATAGCCGGTCAATGGCTTCTGTTACCTCGGCCTCGGTTTTCATGTCCAGGGCGCTGGTCGCTTCGTCGAAGATAAAAACCTGGGCATTGCGATACAGGGCGCGGGCGATGCCGATCCGCTGCTTCTGTCCGCCTGAAAGCCGTGAACCCTTTTCACCAATAAGGGTTTCCACCCCTTCGGGCAGTGACCGGACGAATTCCGACAGCGAAGCCTGCCGGATAGCCTCCTGCAGCCGTGCGGGATCCGGTGATTTTTCCCCCAGGGCGATGTTCTCTCTGATGGTACCGTCGAGCAGGAATATGTCCTGCTTGACATACCCAATCTTCCTGTGCCAGCTTGCCACATGATCCGAGGTCAGCGGCACGCCGTCAACCAGCATCTGCCCTTCCTGTTCGTTGTAGAACCTGAGCAGGATATTCATGAGCGTGGTCTTTCCGGAGCCGGAGCTGCCCACGAACCCGATCTTCTCTCCCTTTTGGACATGCATGCTGATCCTGTCCAGGACCGGGTCTTCCCCATCGGGGTAGGTGAACACGATATCCCGCAGGACTATGTCCTTCTCGAAGGCAACCGGAACCTGGTCAGGGGATTCCTTCCTGTGGCGCTTCAGGAATTCCAGGTTGTTGTAAAGGTTCTCGGCAACAACCTTGTTGGTATTGATGTAATTGAGGGAGTTAATGATGCGGTTTACCGATGGCATCATGCGGTATGACGCTGCGGCGAACAGGCCGATAAGTGTTATGATCTGGTGGTTGCCGCCTGTGAGCAGCAGGGCATAAACGAAGATGATCACTATCCCCAGCAGGGCGATCACCTCGTTCGTCCTGAACGGGATCATGTTCATGAACAGGTGCTTCACCACATTCCACTGCAGCTTTCGCTGGTAAACGAGAAACTGCTGCTTGTAGTAGTCGGCGATCTGCGCAAGCTTGATGTCGATATAACCGTTCAATGCCTGCCCGATGGCGCTGAGGGCCAGGGGCCAGTTGCTGTCTATCTCTCGACCCGTGCGGGCATTGTACTTTCTAATCATGCGCGACACGAATATGGTTGCAGGCACAACCGTAATAGCGATAAAAATGAAAAGGTTCAGGTCGTAAAAGGCAATTCCGGTTACGATCAGCAATACGATCATGCCCTCAGACAACAGGGTTATCAGTGAAAACACGATCCATTGCACGTAAGATCCCGGATTCGTGACAATGTCCCTTTCGATATCCATCGTCTTAAGCTTCTGGAATTCATAATAGGGCATCGAGAAAAACTTCTCATACTGCTCGTCCGAAAGCGCAATGGCAATGTTGGATGCCAGCCGGCATTGCAGGTAATTGACAAATATGCCGTACAGGCTTTTCAGCACGAAGAGCAGCAATAAAGCGGTGATCAGGTACAACAGGAATACAGTTTCGTCCGATGCCCCGCTGTACGCGTACAGGGTGCTTAGCACTTCGTTGCTGTGAACGTATCCGGGGTTGGTGGCAGCAGAAATGATAGGGATGATGGAGGCGAGTCCGAACACATCCAGCACCGCGGAAATGAAAATAAGCACGAACAGCGCGGCGAGCTTTCGCTTGTGTGAGGTCGCCACGTGATCCCGCAGGCTTTGCA
This sequence comes from Bacteroidota bacterium, assembly GCA_024638565.1. Classification (GTDB taxonomy): domain Bacteria; phylum Bacteroidota; class Bacteroidia; order AKYH767-A; family OLB10; genus JAHEKC01. The sequence goes on along the minus strand of JAHEKC010000030.1, from coordinate 12,025 downwards.
GGGCATACCCCAGGCTGCTTCCTTTCAGCTTGAACAAACTCATAACCGCACCCGGTCAGGTCTTTGAAGATACCACAAGTCGTGCAGACCCCGATATCCCCTGGATATCAAAAACCGTGCGCTGCTTTCTCCTGCATCCATTTTTCGATCCTCTATTATCGTCCCGGGGGCGGATTGGCCCTTCCTGAAGCAGCGTGGCCGGCCCGCAGGGGAGGATACGCGCAAAGGGGGGCGGCGCTACTTGTAATAATAGGTTCCGCCGTAGCCGGCAGGTATTTTTTTCTGGTTTACCTGGTTGAGGACGAAACTCATGCTCTTGATGTTGTTCTTCTCGATGATGTTATGAGCCAGGTCGACGAAATCGCGCTTTGCGAAATTGGCGCGGAGCACGTATATGTTGATGTCCGAGAGCTTCATCAATACCAGCGCATCCGATAAAACACCCACCGGGGCTGTGTCTATGATGACATACTCGTAATCTTCCTTAAGCTTTTTGATCAGGGTCTCCAACTTTGGTTCAAGGATCAGCTCGGATGCGTTGGGTGTACGTGGTCCTGTCAGGATGATTTTCAGGTTTTCCACCGGCGTGTCGAGCACGATGTCATCCAGCTTGGCCTTTCCGACCAGGTAATTGGTGATCCCGATGTCGTTCTTCAGGTTGAAGGCGTTTGCCTGCTTGGGTTTGTGCAGGTCCAGGTCGATGAGCAACACCTTTTTCTTTGCCTTGGCCATGATGGTGGCGATGTTGACCGCACAGAACGTCTTGCCTTCGCCGGGCATGGTGGAGGTGATCAGCACTGCCTTGCTTGCCGATTTATAGCTGAAATAAGACAGGTTGGTGCGTATTACGCGGAAGGCTTCCGCGGTAAGCGACTGCGGGTTTTTCTCCACGGCCAGGTAGTCCTCCTTCATATTCTTGTTACGCCCTATGATGCCGATGATGGGCAGGGAGGTGAGCGCCGCCAGCTCTTCCTTGGTCTGTATGAAATTATAGAACAGGCTGAGCAGGAACACCAGCACCAGCGCCGCCGCCAGTCCCGCACCGGCACTCATCATGTAGATCTTCAGTTTTACCGGTCGGATCAGTCCCGTGGAGGAGGCGGGCTCTAGGATGGTTTTGTCCGGGACGATAGAGGCCCGCTCTATGACCGTCTTGGCGCGTGTTTCCAGCAGGAACAGGTATATCTTCTCGTTGATGGCCACCTTGCGGTTGATGTTCACCAGGCCTTTCATGGTGGTGGGCATGCTCGAGATGCGGGACCGGTAGGTTCCCAGCTGTGAAGTCAGCGTGTTGTACTTTAGTACGAGTGACCGGCGCAGGTTCAAAACCATTTGCAGCACGCTCCTTTTCGAAAGTTCGATCTGCTGCTCCACCTCCTTGACCACCGGGCTGTTCTCGGTATTGCTGAACAGCAGGTTCGTCTTTTTCTGGTTGAGCCCGGAAAGCTCCGTGAACGCGGAACTCAGCGCAGGGTCCTTGTAGTCGGACATCATGCTGGGAGAGATGGCACTGATGTCCCCGCCGGAGGTAAGGCTGTTATACAGGTAATCGACTGATTTCATCTGGATGGACAGCTTTGCGATTTCGCCTTCCACATCGGCCTTTTGCTGCAGGTACAGCTGCCCCTGCTCACCCGTGCTGACGGTCCCGGTTTGCCGCTGGTATTGCTCCAGGTTGGACTCCACGCTGTTGAGAATCCCCTCGACGTCGTTAAGCTGATCCTCGACAAATTTCAGCGTGTTGGAATTGATGCTCTTCTGCACCGCGATTGAGTACTCTATGTACAGCCGGGTAAGCGTATCCAGGAATGCGACTGCCCGTTCTGGGATCTCATCCTCGAGATTGAGCGTGATCACAGAGGCATCCTGCGTCTTGCCAAGGGAAAGCGCGAATTTGTACTTCTGCACCAGGTACTTGTGGTTGTTGATCCTGAACTGGTAGTTGATTTCCTTCGGCCTGGAGATACTTGATATCTGGTCGGACTTGGCCGTGATGACGAAGGAAAAATTTTCGGTGACCACGGGCTCCCCGAAACGGTGCGTCTTGTTATACTGGATATGGCTTTCATCGATATTCAGCACATAACTCATGGTGTCCTGGATGAAAACACTGAACGCCACTCCGCCAATGGAAGGATTCAGGGTCTTGGCATCTTCCACTGCAAAAGGGATACCCTGGTACAGCTCCCCGGTGCGAAGCCTTCCTTTGATAAAGTAGGAAACACCCAGGTCCATCCGGTTGATGGTCTCCTCGATAAGGCGGGAGGACTTGAGGATCTGCATCTCGTTGTACACATCTTCACTCGCCATGGAAGAACCCATGAACGAACTCTGGAATGCATCCTTGATGGCATTTTCCTGTGGCTTGACCAGGATGGATGTGCTGGCCCCGTAGTATACTGTCGACCTGCGCAGGTACAGGAAGGCCACCGCGATGCTGATCATGAGAAACAGGGCGATCCAGTACCAGTACTTCAGGACCTTGTTCAGGGTATTCCTGATATCCTGCTTATCGACGATGTTGCCCGCTTGCTTGGGCTGGTTGTTTGTCTGCATAATGCCGGCGCGTCATGAAGCCTTCCCGGCGAAGGTCCGTGGACGCGCTAAACGCCTTAAAAAAAGTAAAATAACAATCTTTTATCCTTAATTTGCACAAAAATAACTAACAGGGATTGATTCATAATCACCCTTTTCGTGCCGGGGCCGTTCCCATACCGGGAATCCCGGCGGCCCATACGGAAAATTCACATCCATGAAGACTGCGCTTATCACAGGGATCACGGGCCAGGATGGCGCCTACCTGGCTGAATTGCTGCTTTCAAAGGGGTACATGGTGCATGGCATCAAGCGCCGCAGCTCGCTCTTCAACACCGAGCGGATCGACCACCTGTACCACGACCTTCACGAGAAGAATGTCAGGTTCAGGCTGCATTACGGCGACCTGACCGATGCCGCGAATATCATTCGCATCATCCAGGAGGTGCAGCCAGATGAAATATACAACCTCGGCGCCATGTCGCATGTCAAGGTCAGCTTCGAGACACCCGAATACACCGCCAACACAGACGGGCTCGGTACACTCCGCATCCTGGAAGCTGTGCGCCTGCTGGGGATGACAGACAGGTGCAGGATCTACCAGGCCTCGTCGTCGGAGTTGTACGGCCTCGTGCAGGAGACACCGCAACGCGAGACGACGCCGTTTTACCCGCGGTCGCCCTACGCGGTCGCGAAACTCTACGCCTACTGGATCACGGTCAACTACCGCGAGGCCTATGGGATGTATGCCGTGAATGGCATCCTGTTCAACCATGAATCCCCGCTGCGGGGCGAAACCTTCGTCACCCGGAAGATTACCCGTGCGGTGGCCCGCATTGCCCTGGGCCTGCAGGACCGGCTGTACATGGGCAACCTGGACGCCAGGCGCGACTGGGGGCATGCCAAAGACTACGTTGACGCCATGTACCGCATGCTGCAGCTGAAGAAGCCCGAGGACTTCGTCATTGCCACGGGCGTGACCACGCCGGTACGTGATTTTCTTGTCAAAGCGTTTGAAGAGGCCGGCATAGAACTTGACTTCAAAGGCAGGAAGGAAAAAGAAACGGGTGTCGTGGCCAGGTGCCGGAACCCGGAATACAAGCTCAAGCCGGGCACGAAGGTGGTCTCCGTGGATAAGTCTTACTACCGCCCCTCGGAAGTGGACCTGCTGAGAGGGGATGCGTCGAAGGCGCGCAGGAAGCTGCGCTGGAAGCCCAAACATTCACTGGACGACATTATCCGTGAAATGGTCGATGCCGACCTGAAGCTTTTCAAGAAGGAAAAGTACCTGAAGGAAGGTGGTCACGAGGTGCTCAACTACAAGGAATCCTGAAACCATGAAGCCTGCTGACAAGATTTACGTGGCGGGACATGGTGGCATGGTAGGTTCCGCCATCATGCGGAACCTCCGGTCGGCAGGATACGAAAACCTGCTCCTGCGCCGCTCGGCCGAACTGGACCTGCGCGACCAGGCCGCCGTGGCGGACTTTTTTAAAACAGAGAAACCCGCCTATGTATTTCTTGCCGCAGCCAAGGTGGGTGGCATCCTGGCCAATGACACCTACCGCGCCGAATTCCTCCATGACAATTTGTGCATCCAGGACAACGTCATCCACCAGGCGCATGCACACGGCGTGGAGAAGCTGCTGTTCCTGGGCTCCTCGTGCATCTATCCCAGGGAGTGCCCGCAGCCGATCAGGGAGGAATACCTGCTCACCGGCCCGCTGGAGCCTACCAATGAACCGTATGCCATCGCCAAGATCGCAGGGCTGAAGATGTGCCAGGCCTACCGGTCGCAGTACGGGAGCCGTTTCATTTCGGCCATGCCTACCAATCTGTATGGGCCCAACGACAACTACGATTTGAAGAACTCACATGTGCTGCCGGCGCTGGTCCGAAAATTTCACATGGCGATTGAAAAAAACAGTGACGAAGTGGAGATCTGGGGTTCTGGTTCACCGAAACGCGAGTTTTTGCACGTCGATGACCTGGCACAGGCCTGCGTGTACCTGATGTTGCATTATGATGAAGGCGGGCCCGTCAACGTGGGTACCGGTACGGATATTTCGATCAAAGACCTGGCACTTTTAATAAAATCGATCTCGGGCTACACCGGCGAACTGGTTTTCGATACCACGAAGCCCGACGGCACGCCGCGCAAACTGCTGGACGTTTCCCGCATCCACGGGCTGGGGTGGAAACACAATACCTCTCTGGAAAATGGTATCAGGATGGTGTGGGAGGACGTTGCCAGGGGGGTGGTTGAATTCAATTAAGCGCGGTCGGCATGCACCAGCTTTTCAGAAAAAAAATATCGGCTAGCCCGGGGTAGCAGGGCCCTGGTATTATTCTGCAATGATGATTTTCCCAAAGCGTTGTTGCCCGGGTATCCTGCCCGTCAGCCGAAACAGGTACAAGCCCGGTTGCTTGGGGCCCCTTTCAAGTACCACGTGGCCAGCGATCGTCTTTTTTTCCTCGATCAGCCGCCCTGTCATATCATAAAGCATAAAGCTGAATTTTTCTTTCCGTGCATTCGGGAAGTAGATCACTGCCTTATGAAGCATCGGGTTAGGATAAACCCACAGTTCCCCTGTTGGGGTGGGAGGAACCGGTCCTGTACCGGTCACGCTGTCCGGCGCCAACCTGACCAGCCAGTAGTCGCCCCCCATATCATCTTCCGTTTTGTCGCCTGATATATCCGAATAAGAATATCCGGCCAGCACATAGCCCGTATCGGCAGCGGGGATGATGGCGTGAAGAATATCGTCATTGCTCCCCCCAATGGTGTTGTCCCATTCGATATTGCCTGAGGCGTCGACCTTGACGACCCAGTAGTCGGTGTAAATCGCACTTCCAATGGCGTTTTCCGTTTTATCGCCCGAAATGTTCGATGAGGAGTATCCGCCAAGCACGTACCCGCCGTCCTTTGCCTGGCGAACGTCAAGCAACCGGTCTTCGCCGGTTCCGCCGATGGTGTTCTGCCATACGATTTTGCCCGCGGAATCGGTCTTGACGATCCAGTAATCGGCGAACCCTATATTATTCTCGAGTTTATCCCCTGAGAGGTTTGAATGGGAAAGCCCTCCCAGCATGTACCCCCCGTCCGTGGTTTGTTCGACGCTGAATAGCACGTCGAGGCTGCTGCCGCCGATCGTATTTTCCCATTCGATGTCGCCCACGCTGTCCGTCTTCACAACCCAGTAATCGTCATCCCCTTGGCTGTTTTCCGTTTTATCACCTGATATATTTGACTTGGACTTGCCTCCGACGATATAGCCGTTGTCTGCAGTCTGCCGAACCGCGTAAAGTATATCGAAGCTTGTACCGCCAATGGTATTCTGCCACTGGATATTTCCCAGGGAATCGGTTTTCACGATCCAGTAGTCATGGTTACCCACCGGGTTCTCGTTTTTATCGCCCGAGATCCCGGAGAGGGAATACCCGCCCAGGATAAAACCGTTATCGGCAGTTTGCTGCAGTGCGCGAAATTCGTCATGATCCGAGCCGCCGATCGTATTCTGCCATTCGATTGTGCCCGCCGAATCGGTCTTTACTATCCAGTAGTCCCAGTTGGGTCCCGATGTCCCGATCCACTTTTCGGTTTTATTTCCTGTGCTGTCCGAGTCAGAGGTTCCCCCTAACAGGTAACCGCCGTCGGAGGTCTGCACCACGGTCCGTAGCCAGTCGTCCCGGTTTCCACCGATCGTCTTATCCCACTGGACGTTTCCCGACGCATCCGTTTTCACGATCCAGTAATCGCTGGACATGAGCGTGGCATCCCAGTTATTCGCGGTCTTGTCTCCTGAAGTATCTGAAAAGGAACGCCCTCCGAGGATGAAACCGCCGTCGGCCGTCTGTTGCACGGAATAGAGCTCATCCAAACCGCTCCCGCCGATGGTGTTTTGCCATAGTACCGGCGGCCCCGGCTGGGCTAAGGCATATCTTTCCGGCACAAAGCACAAAGCGGAAATCACAATGCCGGCAAGCGCAACTAAAAATTTCATTAAAGATGGAGTTAATCCTGCACCAAATTACGAAAAATGAAGGACAGCCGTCTCCGGAAAACCAGAGGCGGAGCCGTGCCGTGTGCAGTATTTACACCGCCAGGATTTGTTCATCCGTCAGTTTGCAGTCCACCCAGCCGTCCTCGAAAGAGCAGTTATACCTTTTATAGAATTCGATCGCAGGTGTATTCCAGTCCAGCACCTGCCAGTGCATGGTTTTCATGTCTTCCTTCGCGGCGATGGCGAGCACGGCGTCGAACAGCTTCTTCCCGATGCCCTGCCGGCGGAAGGGCTCCCGGACCACGATGTCGTCCAGGTACAGGCCTCTTCCTTTCCATGTGGAGTACTTGACAAAAAACAACGCCATGCCCACGATCCGGCGTTTCGCCTCCGCCACCTGCAGCCGGTAGGCCGGCGCCGGGCCGAATCCGTCCGCGGTCATCTGCTCCACGGTATTGGTCACGGCATCGGGTGCCTTTTCGAATTCGGCCAGCTCCCTGACCAGTGCATGAACCTGCGGCACGTCTTCCCGTCGGCCGGGCCTGATGGTAACATCCATAATGAGGTATTTTTACAAAGGTATTTTTATCGGGAAACCAATCCGCGATAGTTGAAATTACATCACATCAAATACGGGTCCGGACCACGGGTCATGATCATGCATGGCCTTTTCGGTTCGTCATCGAACTGGCAGTCGTTCGGCAGGAAACTCGCCGTGGCGGGCTATGAGGTGATCCTGCCGGACCTGCGAAACCATGGGCGGTCGCCCCACCACCGGGTACACACGTACGATGCCATGTCGGAAGATATCCTAGAACTTGTTCAAACGGCAGCCGCGGGCCGGGCGACACTGATGGGGCATTCCATGGGCGGGAAGACTGCCATGCTTACCGCGCTGCGCCATCCGGAAGCGGTCATCGCGCTTTTGGTGCTTGACATGGCGCCACGTGCGTACCGGCCGGATAATTTCGGAATGGCAACCGCCATGGCCGCGCTCGATATACAGCACCTTCCGGGCCGGGCAGCGGCAGACCAGGCGCTGGCTCCCGCAGTACCCGATGTTGCCACAAGGCAGTTTCTGCTGAAGAACCTCGTACGAAAAGACGGTGGCGGATTCAGCTGGCAGCTGAACATGGATGCACTGCTGGAAGGGGCAAGGCATATGAGCGAAGCCATCGACGGACGACCGTTCGAGAGGGAAGCGCTTTTTGTTAAAGGGGAACGGTCATCCTACATTACCGGGCGTGACACGGCAACGGTTCACCGGCTGTTCCCCCGGGCAAGGATTGTGACGGCACCGGGCGCCGGGCACCTGGTGCATGTGGATGCTTTCGATTGGTTGCTGGAAACGACAGTTGACTTCCTGGGAAAGGGGAAGTGAATTGTAAAAGCGGCAGTCGGCAGCCATTTCAACGACACGCTTTTGTTTGTAACCTATGGCCATCCTAAAGCAGTTGGGAGTAAAGGTTCAGCGGCAGTTGGCAGCGGCAATCGGCAGTGACTGCTGCTGCCTGGTGGCTACTGCCTCTTGTCCCTGCATGGCAGCAGGAACCGCGTACCAGCCAGGTGCTGACCGCCTGCCAGCTACTCGTGATAGTAAACCCTCTTCACCCGTTCTGACACCCCTGTCAGCACTTCGTAGGGAATGGTATCCAGGTCGCGCGCCATGTCCATGATGGAGTATTCGTTTCCGAAGACGGTCACCTCGTCGCCTTCCCGGGCGGGGATGCTGGTAATGTCAAGCATGGTCATGTCCATGCACACGTTTCCGAATACCGGTACCGGCTTTCCGTGTACGAACATCTTTCCTTTCCCGTTGCCCAGCCGCCGGCTGAGTCCGTCGGCATAGCCGATACCCACCACGGCGATATCCATATCACGTTCCGCCTTTCCCACGCGGTTGTAACCTACGGTATCACCTGCGGAGATGTGCCGGATCTGCGAGATGGTGGTCTTCAGTGACGAGACCATCTGCAGGTGATTCTGTTCAGATGCCGTGGCGGCGATGCCATGCAGCCCGATGCCCAGCCGTACCATTTCAAACTGGGCTTCCGGGAAGCGGATTATGCCTGCCGAGTTGAGGATATGCCGGTCAATGGGATAATCGAAATGCGACCGGATTTCCTGGCAGGCCCTTGTAAAGCGTTCCACCTGCTGCTTGGTGAACCGGTCCAGCGACCCTTCATCACTGCCCGCCAGGTGCGAGAATACGGAAGCCACCCGCAGCCTTTTATTGTTCTTGATCTGCACGATCATCTTCGGGATGGCCCGTTCTTCGAAGCCAAGCCTGTTCATGCCTGTTTCGAGCTTGATGTGTACGGGCAGCTGCCTGTCGCCAGGCAGTCCGGCCTGCTGGCGGATGGCCTCGCTAAAGCGGTTCAGGATGCGAAAGCTGTAGATCTCCGGTTCCAGGTTGTAGGCGATCATGGTATTGAAGCTCTGTGCTTCCGGGTTCATGACCATGACCGGGAGCGTGATACCGGCCTTGCGGAGTTCCACGCCTTCGTCGGCATAAGCCACCGTCAGGTAATCCACTCCCTGGAATTGCAGTGTGCTGGCGATCTCTGTGCTGCCGCTTCCGTAAGCGAATGCCTTGACCATGCACATGATCTTTGTCTCCGCTTTCAGCCGCGCCCGGTAATAGTTGAGGTTATGCACCAGGGCATTCAGGTTAATCTCGAGAACCGTTTCATGTGCCTTTTGCTGCAGGGCGTTGCTGATCTTCTCGAAGCCGAACTTACGGGCTCCCTTGATGAGGATGATTTCGTCCTGGAAAGTTGCCGGGTGAAACTGCCTCAGGAACTCCGACGTGGAAGGATAGAATACGGTATCCGTATCGAACACGCCCGCCTGCCTGGAAATAGACTCCCCGATGCCAACCAGGCGGTGGATATCCTTGCCTGACAGCAGCCGGGAAACAGCCGCATACAATTCCTTTTCCTGCTTGCCGCTCTGGAGGATATCGGACAGGATCAGCGTTTTTTTCTTGTGCTGCTTTTGCTGGTCGAGAAAGTCGAGGGCGATGGCCAGGGAGCCCAGGTCTGAGTTGTAGCTGTCGTTGATGATGGCGCAATTGTTGATGCCTGCCTTCATCTCCAGCCGCATGGCCACGGGACTCAGCTTTTCGAAGCGCGCCGCCACAAGGCCCAGATCATAACCCAGCACCAGCATGGCGGCCCAGCACAGGATGGCATTTTCGACTGAGGCATCATCGGAAAACGGTATGCGTATGCGCATGAAGTTGTTTTCATGGATGCCCTGGATCTCCGTCTCGCTTCCTTCCTTGTGAATGCGCCCTATCTGCAGGTCGGCCTTGGATTTGCGCGACCACGTGAAGTGCTTTACTTCCTTTTCGAATGTGAACGCGGAAACCTGTGATTCGATGTCAGCGTAATCCCGGCAGTACACCAGCGTGGAGACGCCTTTGAACAGTTGCATCTTCTCCGCGATCTTTTCATCTGTCGAGTTAAAATTTTCATTGTGCGCCTGCCCGATGTTGGTGAAGATGCCGATCGTGGGCCGGATAATGGGTTCGAGCCGCCCCATTTCCCCGGGCCTGGAGATGCCGGCTTCAAACAGCGCCAGGTCGTTGGCGGGCTGCATCTGCCAAACGGACAGCGGCACACCGATCTGGGAGTTATAGCTCTTGGGGCTGCGTACGATATGCTTGTCTTCCTGCATCAGCTGGTGCAGCCATTCCTTGACGATGGTTTTGCCGTTGCTGCCGGTGATCCCGACTACCGGGAAGGAGAATCGTGAGCGATGCCATGCGGCGAGGCGCTGCAGGGCCTGCAGGGTATCGGGCACGACGATAAAGCAGGCATTCTTGTTTTCCGCTACCTTTTCATCGGAAACCACAAAATAGCGGACGCCCTGGTCGATCAGCTCATCGACGAATTCATGGCCGTCCCTCCGGTCGCCGCGAATGGCGAAGAACAATGCATGTTCGGCGGAAGCGATGTTCCGGCTGTCGGTGAGCAGGTGCTGGATGCGTACCGTGCCGGGGACCCCTTCATGCAAGGTGCCGCCGGTAATCTCCGCCACCTCCCGCGCGGTGATGCGCTGGCTCTGATCTTCCTGTATGCCCGGTGTGATGATATCCATATGCATCGATTACGAATGGCCCGCCGCCTGTGTACCGGCCTGGTTGTAGCATGCCCTGCACAGGGCGATATAGCTTTCTTTCTCTCCCACGAGCACCAGCGGCTTGTCGTCCGTGATCCGGTATGAATGATGCGCCAGGTCCCCGCAATGCATGCATACGGCGTGTACCTTGGTCACGAAATCTGCCAGCGCCAGCAGGACAGGCATGGGACCGAACGGCTTTCCGAGGTAGTCGAGGTCCAGGCCTGCCGCAATCACACGTCTGCCTTCATTGGCGAGTTGTGTGCATACCTGCGGCAGCCCGTCGTCGAAAAACTGCGCCTCGTCGACCCCTACCACGGTGGCCTCGCCGGCCAGCCGGATGATTTCGGCTGCTGATTTCACGGCGGTGGACCCGAGCTTCGAATCGTCGTGCGAGACGATGCTCGATTCGTCGTACCGCTTGTCAAGCACGGGTTTGAAAACCGCTACCTGCTGCCGCGCGATATCGGCGCGTCGCAGGCGGCGGATCAGCTCCTCGGTCTTGCCCGAAAACATCGAACCGCAGATCACCTCAAGCGCTCCCTTGCGGCGATCAGGCCTATGCGCCATGCCGTCCATTTAACAAAAATAGGGAAATGATAATCCGAGGGGCCGCCGTTCAAGCGGTTGCTCAATCGGTGAAACGGATCTCCACCCGCCGGTCTTGCGGATTGGCCCTGCCTGCGGCACGCGTATCACCGAAATATTGCAGCAGGATGCGGTCGGCGACTACCCCATGCTGACGGAGGATACGAGATACTGATTCGGCGCGTAGCCGGCTCATCATGCGGTTAGTCTTAGGATGGCCTGACATGTCGGCATAGCCCGATACGATAAGGCGTTTCGAAGGTGTATTTAAGGCCTCTTCGGCCAGCGCGGCCAGTGTCGGCATTTCCTGGCGGGATACCTGGTATGATCCACTGTTGAAAAAGACCAAAACGGGTTTGACCAACCCTGGGGATGGTGACGCAGAAAGTGCCGGGGCTGAGGCTTTGGCAGCTAGCAGGGCGTGTAAACGGGCTATGCTGTCGAGCAGCAACGGCATCCCGTTCGCGGTCGCCAAAACCACCGATTCTCGCGCAACCTTCAATTCTTCGATCTGTTCCTGCAAGAATTCGAGGCGCAGTTCAATGAAATCGTTGTAGCGGTCCTGTCGTGCCACTGCCTGCTGTACCGAGGGCTGCGTTTCATGCACGGAGGTGGAAAGTGCCTGCAGCGAATCGTTCAGCAGGTGCAACGAGTCGGCGGTGAAAGACAAGGCATTGATCTGGCCGAATAATATTTCGAGGCTGTCGATGAACTGCCGCATGCTGACGGTGTCTTCGGCACCGGTTAGATCTTGTGCGGTAACGGGAACGTAT
>JAHEKC010000029.1:21761-28819 GCA_024638565.1 Bacteroidota bacterium | reverse complement strand
GCAATATACCTTACACGCTCCCAGTCCTTATTCTGAGAGGCCTCGTTCAATTCCTTGATCGCATCCGGTGTGTTGTCAAGGAAAAGCCTGATAAAGTCCCTGAAAAAATTCTCGTTGTCCTCGGACATCATCTTGAGGTATTCCAGGTTTGTGACCCGGGTGCTGGCTTCCCGCGAATGCCCGGACCGGGCCTGTTTGCCGGGGTCGGCTTCGGGAACGGCTGTTTGCCCGGGCATGGTTTCGGTGAGCGACATGACCTTCTGCCACAGTTCACCCGCCTCGAATGGCTTGCTGATATAGTCGTTCATGCCGGCCTGCAGGCATTTTTCCTTTTCATCGGTATTGGCATGTGCGGTCATGGCCAGGATGGGCACGTGTTTGCCCGCTTCAAGTCGTCGCAATTCGCCCGTTACTTCATATCCATTCATGCCCGGCATTTCGATATCCATCAGGATGATGTCATATGGATTCTGCTTTGCCAGTGCCAGTGCTTCCTTGCCGGTTGCTGCCGTATCACCGGTAAATCCCCAGTCCTTGATGATCTTGTTGACCACGAGCTGGTTGATCTCGTTGTCTTCCACCACCAGCACATGCAGGCTTGTGGAAGATTCATATAATTTCTGGTCACCGGTATTTTGCGGTTCGACCGCGTCAACTATTTCGAAGGGCAGCCTGAACGTGAATACGGAACCGTTGTTCATCTCGCTTTCGACATCAATCATGCCACCCTGCATTTCCACCAGCTTCCGGCAGATACTGAGACCAAGTCCGGTGCCGCCATACTTGCGGGTGATATCATCACTAGCCTGCATGAACGAGTCGAATACCGTCTGAAGTTTGTGGGCCGGGATCCCGATCCCGGAATCAGTTACACGTGTGGTGATAATGCAGAAATGATCGTTGGTCTCCTCGAGCGCGACCTCTATCCTTACTTTTCCATGTTCCGTAAACTTGATAGCGTTATTGACAAGGTTGTTCAGGATCTGGCTGAAACGCACCGAGTCACCCACCACCGTTTGCGGCAATTCATCGGCCACATGCACCTCCAGCGATATATTCCTTTCCTCCGACCGGGGCTTGAATAAATCGTATACCGTATTAATGACTTCGCGCAGGTTGAATGGCGCGTTTTCGATCGTCATTTTATTGGCTTCGATTTTGGATATATCGAGAATATCGTTGATGATAACCAGCAGGTTATCTGCAGATTTTTTTATCGCGTCAAGGAATTTCCGTTGTTCGCCTTCCAGTTTTGTTTTAAGCAGGATATCTGAAAGGTTGAGGATCCCGTGGATCGGCGTCCTGATTTCGTGGCTCATATTGGCCAGGAACGATTCCTTGATCTTCCTGAGCTCCTCGGCTTCCATGAGTGAATGCTTGAGTGCCGCTTCGCTTTGTTTGGATTCCGTGATATCGATTGCGAAACATGAGACGGCATGCACTTCATGACTATCATTGTGCAATGGGACATAGTGCATGGTAAAGAAACGGTCGTTGAGTTCTATTTCGCCATTGACCTCGTTACCTTCCAGCGCACGTTTATAGTCAAGTACGGAGACCGGGATGCGTCCTGCCATATCGAAGATGGTTTTGTCTTCGATGTCCCCCGGGGTAAGCGTCAGCTTACTGATCCATTGACCCTTGCATACCTTGATGACTCCGCTGTTGTCGACAAGGAACTGAATAACCGGGGAATGGTCCGCCAGCGTTGACACGTCATAGGCGTTGGTCAGTGATTCGCCAGGCGGGGATGCTGGCTTATTCGTCGTAATTCGCTGCACGATCGAAGCCATTCGCTGCGGGGTGATTTTATGTTTGGGGATATAGTCCTTTGCGCCAAGTTTGATTGCCTCTGCCGCTACCGTTTCGTCGCCACGCCCGGTAACGATGACCACAGGAATCGTGACTTGCTGGCTGTTCAGTCTTTTGAGCAGTTTCAGTCCGTTGCTTCCCGGAAGGTCGTAATCGATGAAGATGCAGTCCGGTGACTCCCGCATGGCCATCTGTTCACCGGTATCGGCACCACTGGCTGATATGGAGGTGGCATTCAGGCCGGAAGCATTAATGGTACGGGCCATCATGCGAATGTCCACATCATCGTCGTCTATAATCAGAATCTTTAGTTTTCGTTTCATAAATGCTATATGGAGCCCTACCGGATCCTGGTTGTCGTTTGAGAATTGTTGCCATCCGTTCCTTCGGCCCTTTCGGAAAAGGTGGTTATGGTGATAGTCTGGTTGTGAAGCCTGCTGCCGGGATTGCCGTTCACAGGCGATATTTCTCCGCGGGCATAAAACCCTGCCAGGGCCGTTTCCGTCCCATAAATCGATCTGATAACTTCCACTTCTTCTTCGGTGCGGCTTTCGAGCACAAGCTCCCTTCCAACACAACTGATCAGCAGCGCGAGCTCCGGCTTTTGCATGATGTTCCTTACCGTATGCCGGGCCGCATCTGAGGCAGCCTGGATAAGGGCATCAGTAGTCGTTTTCATGAACTTGCACCGGGCACCTTCCGGCATGTTTCCGGCAAATACCACGCTGCCGTCGGTTTCATTGAAGCCCATCACGGTACGCAAAATCCAGTCTTCAGAACCGGGCATATTGATGCTTACAGGGTATAAAAGACCTGCATGCGGAAGTTTGTCCATGTCCGAACCCAGGTACATGCGGTACAGGTCCATGGCTTTCTGGTCGTTCAGCTCGTACAGTTCGTTTTCACGGGCACGGGTGATAATACGTTCCGGACCGAAACACTGCCATCCGCTCATGCACGCGGCCTGGACCCTGAGTCCTGTGCCATAAAACCCAATAGCTACCATGGAGCCTTCATCCGGGATGTTGTTCAGGCCAACAATTGCGTCTCCGTCCAATCCACGGTGACCGGCCATGCCGCCTGTGATGATTACGCCTTGCGGCAGATGGGCACTCAGTGAATCCGCCAGTTCCCCACCATACACACCGGTGCCGCCTGTGATTACGAGTACATTCTTAAGGCCATCCGTATCCAGGGCACGCGCCAGCATGTAGCCAGCGTGATGGCTGTTTTTAGCTACCGAACTGTGGGTGACAGCGGTACGAATGGTAGTGGCATCGAAGCTTATGGCGGTGACCGAAACGGATTCATGATTGAGCCCGGTACCGGCGATAACCGTCTCGCAGGAATTCATCAGGATGGCAGCCCCGTTGTACCGGTCCCGCAGCTGCGCATACAAGCTAGGATCCTGCATGATGCCAAAGCTGCCGAAGGCGATGACCAGTTGTACGGTCTCGGGTCTGTCGTCCCGAAGGCATTGCCAGCCACCGGCCGGCGAGTACCTGGTTTGGATGATTCGCATTGGTTCAGCTTTTTGGTAAAAAGTTGCTGATCCTTATACCCTTTAAGGGAAAAGTCAGTTACAGGTATGGTACCCCGGAACGGGCCCATTTACCGGGAAACCTTACAGTAAACAGGAGAAAAACGTTAGAAATTGGGGCGCAGCAGGTACCTGGAGTAGAAATTCGTGATGTTCCTTACGGCAGCGTCGGCAGAATCTACCATCGTGAAAAGCGAAAGGTCCTCTTCGCTGATATTTCCTTCCGATAGCATGGTTCCTTTAAGCCATTCGTACAAACCAGCATAAAATTTCTTTCCAACAAGGACAATGGGAAACTTTCCAATTTTCTTGGTCTGGATCAGCGTGAGCGATTCGAATAATTCATCCATGGTACCCAGGCCGCCGGGCAGTACCACGAATCCCTGGGCATACTTGATAAACATCAGTTTCCGGACGAAAAAGTATTTGAACATGATGAGCTTATCGCTGTCAATGTAGGGGTTGGAATCCTGCTCGAAAGGAAGGTGGATATTCAGCCCCACGGATTTGCCACCTGCGCTGTTTGCACCCTTATTGGCGGCTTCCATGATACCGGGTCCGCCTCCGGTGATAATGCCGTACCCTTCCTTGGTGAACTTGTGGGCGATATCCTCCGCCAGTTTGTAATACCTGTTGCCGGGTTTAGTGCGTGCTGAACCGAAAATGGAAACACATGGTCCGATCCTGCTGAGTTTTTCAAATCCCTCGACAAACTCTGCCATGATCTTGAAAAGCTGCCAGCTGTCCTCGGTTTTAATTTCCTGCCAGCTTTTTTCGATAAAGGCCTGGCGGATTTTGGCTTCTTCTGATGTCATATTTCTATTCGGACTCCTGTATCAAGCGGGAATGGCGGGAAAAAACGATCGCCTGGTTGCTTCACCTCCTGCACATACGTAAAAGTAACCCCTTTGTTATGCAGGTTCAGGTAAAATTTTCGATTCCTTCCGCATGTAGGTTGCGGTGGGGCCTTTGTGTTTCAAGAGTTTGGAGACAGGGCCGGTAAAAATGACCTCGCCGCCTGCCTGGCCGCCACCGGGTCCCAGGTCAATGACATGGTCCGCCGCGCGGATGACATCCATGTTATGCTCAATTACAAGTACGGTATTTCCCTTGTCGGCCAGCCTGTGCAATACATCAAGCAGGATGCGCACATCCTCGAAATGCAGGCCCGTCGTGGGCTCATCCAGGATATAAATGGTGTTTCCCGTGTCCCGTTTGGCCAGTTCAGCCGCCAGTTTCACCCTTTGCGCTTCACCTCCGGAAAGGGTAGTCGACTGCTGCCCGAGGGTGATATACCCCAATCCCACATCCTGGAGTGTTTTGACCTTGTGCCGGATGGAAGGCAGGTTTTCAAAAAAATCGACTGCCTGTTCAATGGGCATGGCAAGTACATCGCTGATACTCTTGCCACGATAGCGGATTTCAAGAATCTCACGATGGTAACGCCTGCCGTTGCACGTTTCGCAGTGCACATACACATTGGGCAGGAAGTTCATTTCAATAACTTTCATTCCGGCCCCCTGGCAGGTTTCACAGCGTCCGCCTTTTACATTAAACGAAAACCAGCCGGCAGGATACCCGCGGATCTTGGATTCCCTCAGCCCCGCAAACAGGTTGCGGATATCAGTAAAAACACCGGAATAGGTAGCCGGGTTGGATCTTGGTGTCCTGCCAATGGGCGACTGGTCGATCTCGATTACCTTGTCTACATGCTGAAGGCCGGAAACCGATTTATAGGGAAGTGGTTTGGCCACGGCCCGGTAAAAATGCCGGTTCAGAATCGGGTAGAGCGTTTCATTTATCAGCGAGGACTTGCCACTTCCTGAAACACCGGATACGCATATAAACTTGCCCAGCGGGAAATCGACCGTCACATTTCTGAGGTTGTTTCCTGAAGCACCGCGCAGCGTGAGCTTCCGGCCGTTGCCTTCCCTGTTTCGGGACCCGTCGATGACACGTGTGCCGTTCATGTAATCGGCTGTCATGGTGGCAGACTGCATGATGGTTGCCGGCGTTCCCTCGGCCACGACCCTGCCCCCGTGGACCCCTGCACCCGGTCCCAGGTCGATTACATGATCAGCGGCGAGGATTGTTTCCTTGTCATGCTCCACTACAAGCACGGAATTACCAAGGTCTCTCAATTCATGGAGGGAATGAATCAGCTTTTCATTGTCACGCTGGTGCAACCCGATACTGGGTTCGTCGAGGATATACATCACCCCGACCAGTTGAGAACCGATCTGGGTGGCGAGACGGATCCGCTGGGATTCGCCGCCGGACAATGATTTTGAGGTTCGGTTTAATGTCAGGTATTCCAGCCCGACATCATTCAGAAAGTTGATCCGTTTGCTGATTTCCCTGATAATGCCTGTGGCAATGGCCTGCTGGCGTTCATTCATCGCCTCATGGCAATTCGCCACCCAGCTATTGAGTTCGTTCAGGTCCATGGATGCCAGTGCGGCGATGTTCATATCCCCAATTCGGAAATGAAGGCTTTCCTTCTTTAGCCGGGCGCCCTGGCATTCCGGGCATTCAACCGTCTGCATAAAGCTTACCGCCCAGCGTTTCAGTCCGGCGGAGGCATATTCATTGACCTGTGCCGCGATGAATGCGGCAATACCTTCAAAGGTGAGTGAATAGGTAGATTTATTACCGGTAATATATTCACGGTTAACCACGAACACCTCGTCGGAACCGTATAACATCACATTGAGTGCTTCTTCCTGAATATCCTGCAGCGGTGTATTCAGGTCGAATCCGTATTTCTTCCCGATGGCAGCCACCTGCGCGAATATCCAGTTGTTCTTGTATTTGCCAAGCGGTGCAATGCCGCCATTGCGTATTGTTTTTCGCCTGTCGGGTACCACGACATCTGGGTCGACTTCCGATACCTGTCCCAGCCCGTTGCACCGCGGGCAGGCTCCGTACGGGGAATTGAATGAAAAGGAGTTCGGGGCCGGTTCGTCGTAGGAAATGCCCGTGTCGGGACACATTAGATGTCGGCTGTAATGGGCCACCTTGCCCGACTTTGACTCCAGCACCATCAGGGAGCCTTTTCCCTGGCGCAGCCCGGTGCGCACGGAGTTGGCAAGCCGCTTGACGGATTCCGGTGTTACCAGCAGCTGGTCCACCAACACTTCTATATCGTGCGTTTTATACCTGTCCAGCTTCATGCCAGGCCTTATATCCATTACTTCACCGTTCACCCTGACTTTCAGAAAACCCATCTGGAGAACGTTTTCGAACAGCTCGCGGTAATGTCCCTTCCGGCCTTTCACCACGGGAGCCAGCAGTTCGACTTCCTTCCGGATAAACGTACCGGCTATCCGGTTTACGATCTGGTCATCGGTCATCCTGACCATACGCTTGCCTGTCATGTAGGAGTAAGCCATGCCCGCACGCGCAAATAACAGGCGCATGAAATCGTAGATCTCGGTTGCCGTTCCGACGGTAGACCGCGGATTGCCGCCCGCCGTCTTCTGCTCGATGGAAATGACCGGGCTCAGCCCGGTGATCTTGTCCACATCAGGCCGCTCCAGGCTGCCAAGGAACTGCCTCGCATACGCAGAAAAGCTTTCCATGTACCGGCGCTGTCCTTCCGCATACAGGGTATCGAAGGCGAGGGAGGATTTTCCACTGCCGCTCAAGCCCGTGATGACAACCATTTTGTTGCGGGGCATGGACACGTCGATGTTCTGCAGGTTGT
>JAHEKC010000029.1:0-21751 GCA_024638565.1 Bacteroidota bacterium | reverse complement strand
TCACGTGCCCCGTATACTCTTATCTCTTCTGTTTCTTCCATTACAAAATCTGCGAACAGGCGAATCGGCAAAAATAGACAAAAGCATATGGCTGCGAGGAATCGTACATGGATGCCTGTTCGTTTCGCGACACCGTTTCCGCCCTGCCTGTTGGTTGCTATTCTGGCCGAAATCGACTAGGTTTGTTGCATGCCCTCAAATCCGGAAAAAAAGGAACAGGCTCAGAAGCAGGAACTTTCGTTCGATGAGTTCCGGGATTCTGTCCTGGAGGATTACAGGGTGGCGAATGAAAGCCGCCAGGCCAGCCTGCTGGGCCGCAGGGAGGTGCTGACAGGGAAAGCCAAGTTCGGAATCTTCGGCGATGGAAAGGAGATTGCACAGCTGGCGATGGCGAGGGTTTTCCGGGCAGGCGACTTCCGGTCAGGTTATTACAGGGACCAGACATTCATGATGGCAGCCGGGCTGTTGACAACCCAGGAGTTTTTTGCCCAGTTATACGCGCACCCTGACGTGGAAGCGGACCCGGCTTCAGCAGGAAGGCTTATGAATGGTCACTATGGAACCCGCCTGCTCGATGCCAACGGCCATTGGACAAACCTGATGGACACGAAAAACTCCTCTTCGGACATTTCGCCTACCTCCGGACAGATGCCGCGGCTCGTGGGACTGGCATATGCCAGCAAGCTGTACAGGGAGAACGGGGATCTGGCATCCGGATTCGAAAAGTTTACGAGCAACGGGGATGAAGTGGCATTTGGTACCATTGGGGATGCCAGTACCAGCGAAGGACTTTTCTGGGAAGCCATCAATGCGGCTGGTGTGCTGCAGGTACCCATGGCAGTTTCGGTTTGGGATGACGGGTACGGGATTTCCGTTCCGTCAGCCTACCAGACCACCAAGCAAAACATCTCGGAAGTATTGCAGGGTTTTTCCAAAACCGAAGATAAAGACGGGTACCTGATTTATACCGCCAGGGGATGGGATTATCCCGGGCTTTGCCAGGTGTATGAGAAAGGCGTGTCCCTCTGCCGCAGGCACCACGTGCCGGTTCTGTTCCACATCACCGAGATGACCCAGCCCCAGGGGCATTCCACCTCGGGTTCACATGAACGTTACAAGTCGCCCGAAAGGCTGAAGTGGGAGGAGCAATATGACTGCATCACCCGGATGCGCGAGTGGATGCTTCAATCGGCCATCGCCACTGCTACCGAGCTCGATGAAATAGAGAGTCGTGCAAAAATGGAAGTGCGGGACGCCCGTAAGCGTGCATGGGAGGCTTTTCAGCAACCCATTCGCCAAGAAGCAGCTGAAGCGGCGCGCCTTGTGGAAGCATTGCCTGCCGCGGCTGGCGGTGAAACCCAAAAGGCGGTAAAAAAGCTGGCGGACAACACGGAACCCGTCAGGCGTGATATCGCCGAAACGGTGAAGCAGGCTCTTCGCCTCACGGTAGGGGACGACTCAAATGCCCGCCGGCAACTTGGCGAATGGCTGCGGAAATGGAACGAAGCCAACACGGACCGGTACGATTCCCATTTGTTCAGCCAGTCCGATGCTTCAGCGCTGGAGGTAAAGCCGGTCGAACCGGAATTCAGGGAGGACGCTCCGGAAGTGGACGGCCGCGAAATACTGCTGTCCAACTGGGATGCGCAGCTTGG
Source organism: Bacteroidota bacterium (assembly GCA_024638565.1). Lineage (GTDB taxonomy): Bacteria > Bacteroidota > Bacteroidia > AKYH767-A > OLB10 > JAHEKC01. The sequence continues at coordinate 20,096 of JAHEKC010000029.1, read as the reverse complement.
CCGGAACCCTGCAATCCATATATTCGGTGAGGATGTGGGTCGGATCGGCGGGGTCAACCAGACCTATGCCGGCCTGCAGGAGAAATTCGGCAAGGAGCGGATTGTGGATACCGGGATCCGTGAGATGACCATCATTGGACAGGGAATTGGCATGGCGCTCCGGGGACTGCGTCCCGTGGCCGAGATCCAGTACCTCGATTACCTCGTTTACGCACTGACCGCCATCACGGACGACCTTGCATGCCTGCAGTATCGTACGCGCGGTGGCCAGAAGGCACCGCTCATCATCAGTACACGTGGTCATCGTCTGGAAGGGGTGTGGCATTCGGGCTCGCCCATGCAGATGCTGCTGGGATCCCTTCGCGGCGTCCACATTGCCGTGCCGCGAAATATGACCCAGGCAGCGGGGTTTTACAATACGCTTTTAGCCGGTGATGACCCGGCACTGGTCATTGAACCGCTTAATGCATACCGGACAAAGGAACGCATGCCGACTAATCCCGGTATTTTCCGTGTACCGCTTGGGGTACCGGAGGTATTGCGCAGGGGGGAAGACCTTACGCTGGTGACGTATGGCTCCTGCGTCCGGTTGGCCACTGAGGCCTGCGAAGCGCTGTCCCGTCGGGGAATCAGTATGGAGCTTATCGACGTGCAGACCCTGTTGCCATTCGACACCGGTAACCTCATAGCGCGTTCTGTCAATAAGACGAACAAGGTACTTTTCGTGGATGAAGACGTGCCGGGCGGCGGCACGGCATATATGATGCAACAGGTGCTGGAACGCCAAGGCGCCTTCCGGTACCTCGACCTGGAGCCGGTCACGCTGCCTGCCCGTGACCACAGACCTGCCTACGGTACGGATGGAGACTATTTTTCCAAACCCAATGCGGATGATATTTACGACGCGGCTTATGGCATGATGCACAAATACGATCCGGGAAAGTACCCGAAATTATACTAGAATAAAAATATTGAATGCGCAACGCTCAATTTTCAATGCACAAGGATGATACATTGAATTTAGCGATGGAACCTGACAGGGTTTACGATCTGGAGGAACGGCTAATCGGCTTTTCCCTTCTGATTTTAAAGATTGTGGATTCGCTCCCGAATAACCGCACGGACAATCACCTGGCAGGTCAATTGCTGAGAAGTGGTACGTCTCCATCATTTAATTATGGAGAAGCGCAGGCATCCGAATCCAGAGCCGACTTCATCCATAAAATGAAAGTTTGTCATAAAGAGCTTAAGGAAACACGCGTGGGGCTGAAAATTATTGATCGGAGATCGATGACATCGGAACCAGGCGATGTAAAGTCCGCTCTTCAGGAATGTGAACAATTAGTCAGGATATTTTCGAAAAGCATAGAAACCGCACATAGCAATTCAGGAAATTAGACTGCGACTTGAAAATTGAACATTGAGTGTTGAGTATTGAGCATTTGCAACTGATAATTATTAAAGGGTCCTGTCTTTAAAGCTACCTGCAATCGCCGGGTTTTGAATACTGGAAAGAAAACGACAGAGCAGCCTTCTGCCTACGACATCCTGGAACGGATGCCGTTGGATGAACTGTTGAAGAACATTAACAAGGAGGATCAGACGGTGGCGGGAAGAGTGCGGAGGCAGATCCCGTCAATCGAAAAGCTTGTGCGGGCAGTGGTCCGTAAAATGAAAAGGGGCGGAAGGCTGTTCTATATCGGCGCGGGTACCAGTGGCCGGCTGGGAATATTGGACGCCAGCGAATGTCCGCCCACCTATGGCATTGCCCATGGCAGGGTGGTAGGATTGATTGCCGGGGGAGACCAGGCCATACGAAAGGCCGTGGAGTTTGCGGAAGACGATCCCGACGGTGGCTGGAAGGATTTGCGCAGGCGCCGGGTTTCGGACAAGGACTTCGTCATCGGCATTGCCGCATCCGGAGCGACACCGTACGTGGTGGGCGCGCTTGAACACTGCAGGGAGAACAGGATCAGGACCGGCTGCATCACCTGTAACCGGGGAACACCGCTCGCGGGTGCCGCCGACTACCCGGTAGAGGTCGTCGTGGGACCAGAGTTCGTAACCGGCAGTACGCGGATGAAGTCGGGCACCGCCCAAAAGCTGATCCTGAACATGATCTCCACGGCGGTAATGATTCAGCTTGGCAGGGTAAAAGGCAACCGAATGGTAGATATGCAGCTTACCAATAACAAACTGGTCTCCCGGGGCACGGCCATGCTCATGAATGAACTCTCTGTTTCAGCAGAGGAAGCCGGGAAACTGCTTAAAAAACACGGAGGGGTGCGAAAGGCGCTGTTGGCCGTGAAAAAAAAACATAGGCGCTGACAGACACATTTCCCGAACAATCAAAGTTACGAAACTTTTATTTCGTAATTCCAATAAACCTAATTTATACATTTGTATTGAATAAGCAACCGGCATCCGCATGCAGGACATCGAACCATATTACGCCTGGCGTGAAATATATGTAGCGTCAGAAGACGAGCGGTCGCCGTTCTACGGAAGGGTATACAGTGAATTCGAGTACGAGCATACGATTTATAATTACTACATCCACCCGCAGTGGGATGATATAGGCAGCAATACGCTTTACCTGAAAACCCTGTATACGGATTATGACAGGGGATTTGCCGTTCTGGAGCTGATCGGGGAGTGGAATGATGCCATTAATAACGACATCATGACCCTGAAGCGCGATATCATCGATGAAATGATCCGGCAGGGCATCCACAAGTTTGTGCTGATCGGGGAGAACGTGCTAAATTTCCATGCGTCAGACGACTGCTATTACAGCGAATGGTTCGACGACGTACCAGAGGGATGGATCGCAGCGGTGAACTTCCGCGGTCACGTAAGGCAGGAGTTCGAAAAACACAATATTGACTACTACTTTACCTTCGGGGGAGAGCTCGACCAGCTGCCCTGGCGGACATTCGGCCCCGTGCAGCTTTATAGCCGGATTGATGGCGTAATCCGGCACCGGCTGGCAATAAACACCTGAACCAGCACATTAAATATCTAAAAGTCAGGAAAAAAGAAAAATAAACTTTTTCCGGACCCGGGTGTTATATATGTCAACAAAGGTTTAGGTTAGGTTACTTGGCATCCCCGCGCATTCGTGTGCGGGGATCCTTTTTTTAATGCCAATCATGTTCGGAGGGAAGGGCTGCTTTCAGAGGTTGTGCAAAGTTCAGGGTTCGAAGTTTGAATAACCCCGAACCCTGAACGATAATCCTTAAACATCCACACGTGCCACCAGGATGAGGCAGGCAGCCCGCTTTTGCCGCGGCTATTCTTTGGCATTAATGATCACGCCGTGTTCGTCGATCTTGATCTCGACGTCTTCGCCCTGTAAATTGACGGTGTCATCCCGGTCATGGGCCTTGATATGGATGCCGCCCTTGTCAATGCGTACGTGCGCATTGCTTTCATTCCATTCGTGACTGTCGCCGGGCAGGTTACAGCTTTTACATTCGAGTCCTCGATCGGTCATGGTCCATGTATGATTGATCATATCCAGGTCGTATGTATTGGTGACGTTCTTAATATCATAGATGATGTACTGGCTGTCGTTGTTCAGGTGAACGCTCTTGCCCACGGGAACGTAAAGGATCAGCTGGACATGCTGCATACGGTATTTTGCGTCCATGGGGATAGGGAAGTGCGTACTGAACCTGAGCAGGGAATCTTTCTGCTCCATGTTATAAATGATTTTCGATGCGTTCTCATTCGCGCGTTTCATGGTACGCCCGCGGGCGCTCTTGATCTGCACAAGTTTGAATTCGTCGCCGTCGGCACGTCGAATGTCCAGTTTGGCATTGTTGGGTATCCGGTGCGACTCGTCTCCCGTCGTGATGGTCAGCCGGGGCAGGCGAAGCAGGCCGTAATGCCAGTGGTTCCCGTATTCCGCCTCGTACTTGCCGTCTTCCATGATATCTATGAACAGGGTATCCGTGGCGGGTGCCACCAGGGGCAATTCCGACCTCAGTTTTGCCGGTTCGCTCAAATCGCCCGCCACCCTCAAGATCAATGACATGCCGACAATAAGACCAAACACCCAGAGAGCCAGCGCGGAAATCTTGAACACCCTTCCTGTCTTCCGGATGTTAAACAGGATCTTCAGACCGAAGTAAAGCAGCAGGAATACCGGTACACCAATCACCAGGATCACTGACAGTACGGCCCAGAACTGCTGACCGGAGGTGAGGAACAGGTCAGAGAAGATGACCGGGATACTGATGCCCGCCACGCCGCCAACGGCGAGCAGCAGGACGAACATGCTGAACAGGATCATGATGCCGGCCAGGGCGAAGATGCCGCCGATGACGTATATGATGATCTTGAATACGATTTTTAACAGTTCACCCAGCATGCCGAAGAACCGGCGGATTACGCTGTCAGGCTTTTCAGCCGGTGATTCCACCTCCTTGCGGATGGACCCGACCGTAACCGACTCCCCCCGCATCTCCAGTTTCTGGGCGGTGGAGGCGGCAGGAGGGATGATGGCAGACAGGATCAGGTACACGATGACACCAGTGAAGAAGGTGATAAACGTGAATACCAGGTAGGCGATCCTCACCCAGATGGGATCTATGCCCAACCGGTGGCCAATCCCGGCACAGATACCGGATAGCACCTTGTCATCCGTATCCCGGTATAATTTCCGGTAGGTACGCTTTTCCTCGATGTTGGCTGCAAAGGTCTTTCCGTCGTCAGCTACTTCCTCGCCTTCCACGAATTGTTCGGGCCGGCCCAGGATGTTGATCACGTGATCAACGTCGGCATCCACCACCACCTGTTTGCTGTCTTTAATGCGTTCCGACAGCATTTCCGCGATCCTGCCTTCGATGTCCTGCATGATCTCGTCCCGCCCTTCGGACGAGGTGAAATAACTGCGAATAGCTTCGAGGTACTTCTTAAGTTTCTCATAGGCCTGTTCTTCGATATGAAATACCAGCCCTCCGATATTTACGGTTACGGTCTTATTCATTTTACTTTGGTGTTAGCGGTTTTATTTACAGCATTGACAAGTTCCTGCCAGGTGTTCGACAGCTCTTTAAGGAATTCCTCGCCCAGCGGGGTGATGGCATAGTATTTCCTGGGAGGGCCGCCTGTTGATTCGACCCATTTGTAGCTAAGCAAACCGGCATTTTTCAGCCGTGTCAGCAAGGGGTACAGGGTACCTTCCACCACTATGAGCCTGGCTTCCTTGAGCTGTCCGATGATATCGCTCGGGTAAGCCTCTCCCTGGGCGATGACGTTCAGGATGCAGAACTCCAGGACCCCTTTGCGCATTTGCGCTTGTGTGTTTTCTAGATTGCCCACGTTGCTTCGTTTTTAAAATTGTTGTTGTTTCATGTCTTCGTTCGTTCAGTTGTGCTTACCCTGACCCGTGCATCAGGGCCACGAGGATGTAAATGCCAAACATCGGCAGCCGGCTGGCGGTTCGCCAGAAACCGTCAAGCGCATGATCAGCCGATGCAAGTTCGTCGCCCGACTTACCTGAAAGTGTGCCGTAAGCCGCAATCTCCACTTCAGGCAGCGTTACAGCAGCCAGGTAGCCTTCTTGTGATGCCACAGCAGGATACAGGCGCGCGCAGTTATACGGAGCAGTGATTTCCACCTGTGGCAGATTGACGGTGGCCAGCAGTGCTCCGCCCTTTTCCGTAACCTCGTATCGTCCCGGAACAGGATTCTCCGCTTCAATCGTAACCATCGGCAGGTTCACTACCGGTACCACCGTACCGTTGATATGGCGTGCGGGCACCAATTTTGCCTCGCAGGTTGCCTGTGCCGGTATGCGCGGGTTGAAGTTGAACTCAATCTCATCAAACTGGATAGCTTTTGCCGTTGAGAAGGTCATCGTAACCGCGATGCCTGTCAGGAGTGTTGCCAGTTGGTTCATTGCCTTGTGATTTTTTATCGTATTGGTGACGCAAAGATATGGGCATTTAACGGTACTATGCAAGGCATAGTACTATTATATTTTTAATTCCCATACAATAGGTTGAATATCAGCAATAAAAAATTCATATTGGAAATAAGAAAAATGAAAGAAATGGCCTTTGGTGGCTTTCGGACGGTCAATCCGTTCTACTTTTGACGCGTGAAAAAGGCGGATTTCCTTATCGCGGGCGGAGGAATTGCAGGGATGACCCTCGCATGCTGCCTGCGCAGCAGGGGAGCATCCGTGATCGTGGCCGATGACGGTGCACCTGGCTCCTCATCCCGTGTGGCCACAGGCCTGATCCATCCCATCACCGGCCGCAGGATCGTCAAAACCTGGATGGCGGATACGCTCATCCCGGAAGCCCGTGCCTGGTACCGCGCGTTGGAAGGGAAAACCGATACCTCCTTTTTCAGGGATGTGGAGATCGTGGAAGCCTTCACTTCCGCTGGCAACCGGAACGACTGGTCCGCGAGAACAGGGGATCCGGCATATGCACCTTATATAAAAGCGGCCATCGGGCCTGGAGGCCTGGGTGAATCGCTTTTGCTTCCGCTTGGTGGCGTGACGGTTCAGGGATACCATATCGACACGTCAGCATACCTGTCTGCAGCCGGGCACCTGCTGGGCGATGCCCTGGTCCGGGGAACCGTAACCGGAAAACGGGAATGGAACGGCATGGCATTCGGAAGGATCATCGATTGCACGGGCTACCTGGCTCGTTCAAATCCGCGTTTCGGGCAGGTGCCGCTGGTTCCCGTCAAGGGTGAAACCCTGACCATACAATGCGCCGGCCTGCCGGAAGGCCGGGTTTTCAATGCCGGGAAGCACCTGCTACCCCTTGGGGGCGGGCGCTGGCACGTGGGCTCGACCTTCGATTGGCGGTTCCGCCACACCCGGCCTTCCGGGGCGGGCCGCGCGGAACTGGAGGAATTCCTGGATCGTTACGTGACGGTACCGTACCGTGTGGAAGCGCACCAGGCTGCGGTCCGCCCGGCCATCGATGGCCGCAGGCCGGTCATCGGCATGCACCCGGATCATCCGGACATCGGCCTGTTCAACGGACTCGGGACAAAGGGTGTGCTGCTGGCCCCATGGCTCGCGGCACAATTCACCGCCCACCTGCTGGACGGGGCGCCACTTCACCCGGAAACAGATATCGCACGTTTTTATAATTAAGGAACCGCCATTGCGGACGGCAACGGCAGGAGCCGAGTAGCAATCTCGTGTCCCGCCACATATGCCACGGCCCATTATCAAAACGCTGGAGGTCGCTTCGTTATTTAGACTTCCGCAATGACAGCATCCGCGAACAACAAACCAGGACCCTCACCGCTCCAGCGCCTTGAGCCGCTGCAGCAACGGCGGATGGGAGTAGTAGAAAAAGACATACAACGGGTGCGGCATGAGGTTGGACAGGTTGTTTGCGGAAAGTTTCTTGAGGGCTTGCGCGAGTGGCGGGCCGGCATAGGTATCCCTGGCGTAGCGGTCGGCTTCGAACTCATGCTTCCTGGAAAGCATGTTAAGGAGGATTCCCAGCAGGAAGGAAACCGGTGCATACAGAATTCCGAATGCCAGCAGTCCCAGCGGAAGGCTGGGCGTGGCTGATCCCAGTGCGGCGGAAAGGGCCGGGTGCGAAACAGCCAGCGACAACAGCCAAAGCATCAGACCGGCCTGCCCAATGGAAACGAGAAACGAGGTACGGGTATGCTTTTTCTTGTAATGCCCGATCTCATGGGCCAGCACTGCCACCAGTTCCTCCTTGGTGTGCTGCTCCACAAGGGTATCGAACAGCACAATGCGCTTGCGTCCCCCCAGCCCGCTGAAGAAGGCATTGGCCTTGCTGGATCGTTTGGAGCCATCCATGACAAAAAGGTTGCGCAACCGGAACCGGACCCCGGCACAATAGCTTTCGATGGCTTCCCGCAGCTCACCGGCAGGGAGTGGCTTGAGCTTATTGAACAGGGGAAGAATCACGGATGCGTAGAACATCGTGATCATGAGCATGACCACGGCGAATACCCCCCAGACATACATCCACCACCACGGCCCGGCGGTCTCATAAAAGGAGACAAATACATATAACAGGCTCCCGCCGAGGATACCACCCATAATGTACCCCTTGACCTTGTCGAGTATGAATGTGCCGGCGGTTGTGCGGTTGAACCCGAACCGTTCCTCTATTACGAATATGCGGTAGAGGCTGAATGGCAGGTTGAGCAGGTCCGAGGCAATGGCCAGGATGCCGAAAAACAGCAATGGGTGCCACACGGCATGCGGGGTGATATTCCGCGTTTCGGCATCCAGCCAGGCGAAAGCCCCGGTGCCCAGCAGACCCAGCATGACCGCTATGCTGAAGGTGGATGTAATGAAGCCGAAGCGGGACTTCGTTTGATCGTAACGCTGGGCCTTCCGGTATTTTTCCGCGTCATATACCTCTTCGAGGCCGGCAGGGACCTCTGTCTTCCAGTGCCGCAGGTTCAGCCATGACAGGTACTGCCCGAAAAGGTAGTCGAGAAGGAGGAGCGTGATGAGAATGTATAACATGGCAGCTAAAGGTAGCAATCGCAGTATTGGAAAAAAGTGGCAGTAGCAGTCATTCAGTTTATTTTACATGACCGCTCGACTGCCACTGCCACTGCCACTCTTTATCAATACCCTCCGCTGCGCTTCCTCAGAAACCACTCCATGCCCAGCAATGCAAGCAATACGAAGAAGAACCATTTCAGGTTGATCAGGTCCCTGAGTTTCTTTTCGGTGTAGATGACAGGCCGGATGTCTTCGCGGTCCCTCAGGATACCCGGCAGGTCGGATATACCGGCCGGGTAGACGAGCTGTCCGCCGGAACGGCTTGCCAGCGTGAAGAGCAGCTGGTGATCGGCAGTCGTTTCAGTGAGTTCAACCTGTAAAGGGCTGATGACAAATTCCCCGCGTTGAATGTGAGGCCGGCTGCCCGATTTCGCTTCTGCACGGAAAGTATACCGCCCGGCGGGCAGGCTTCCGGCATCGAGCTGGTACGCTTTGCTGTTACGTGAAAAGTTAAACTCGAATGCGCTTCCCTGCGCGTTGCGGATGACCATCTTCACATCGGGTTCGTTGACCAGCTCCCCGGATTCGTCGTACAGCTCCGCCCCGAACCGAAGAGGCTCGTTCTCCGCGTAATTATTACGGTAAGATACGCGGAAAGGCGTAAGTACCTCCTTGATGGAAAGGTACTGGATGATCTTCATGAGCAGGGAGGCCGTTTGCCGGTCGGTGTCCGTTGCCAGGTGTTCATGCATCCGCCATTTCCATATACCCTCGCCGCAAAGTACCGCTGATTTCCTGCCTCCTGCCTGGTTGAACACCAGCATCGGTTGCATGGTCCGTACCGCTCCAATCTGCTGGTATAGCAGCACATAATTGTTGGCCACACTCCTGTATTCGCCAAATGGCGTCTTCAGCGGCGGCAGCTGCCGGATGCGGTCCATTATTCCGTCTTCAATGGAAAACAACGTAAAATCATCTGCAGGTGCAGCCTGTACTTCGTTCAGCCGGCCGCTGGCGGAGCTGATGACCACGCCTGTCTGCAGCTGGTTGAAGGCAGGTACGGATGACTGCCCGCCCAGGATGTGGAGCACTGATACATCGGAACGGCTTAGGTTCTCCAGCAGGGTCGCTGCCGGCCTCCGCACGGAAGGCAGCTGGTATAGCACCACCAGGTTCACCTCACTGAAATCACCGCTAAACCTGTCAGCCCGGGTGAATTCGGCTTCGTAGTTGAGGCTTGCGCCGATGACCCCCCGGAGGGCGGCAAGGTCGGGATGGGGGGATCCGTACAGGACCAGGACCTTTTGCTTCTTCTCCGTAACCTCGATGAATACCTGGCGGGCATTATTCCGTTCCGTAATCTCGCCATCTACCGGGGACAGGGAGATATCAAAGCGGTTGATGCCGCGGGTAGCGTTTTCAATGTATACCGGGACTTCCAGATGGAACCGGTTTCCGGTGACGGGTATGTCCCTGCGAAACAACACCGCCGAGTCTTTTTTGACGGTCAGCGTGCTGCGCATGCCGGCGCATTGCCGGGCATCGAGCATGATACGAAGGGGGATGGTGTTTCCCAGGAATGCGATTTTATTGTGCCTGACCTGCGTCAACCGAATGTCTTTACGTACCAGCGAATCGCCGAGCGCAACGGGGTAGACAGGGACCCGCAGCCTGTCTTCGGTATACATGGGATTATTGCCCCGGTTATACAGGCCGTCCGTGGCCAGGATGACGGCACCGACATTCCTGTTCAGGAACCGCAGGTAAAGATCATCGAACATCCCGCTGATATCCGTTTCACGCTGGTTGAAGACGAAATCAGCATCCGGATCCACCCGCTCGCCGAATGAATACGTATGTACCTCGAAATCCCTTTCCAGGTCGCCGACCATGGATTTCATTCCGGAAGCATACTGGCCCGCAAATGACGAATCCGCACCCGTGAGAATGGACTGCGACTGGTCCTGTGCCACGATGATGACCGGCTTTTCAACGCGTTGCAGGCTGGTCCTGATAAGGGGGGTGAGCAGCAGGAACGCAAGAAGGGAAACAACCAGGAAGCGAAAGGCAGCCATGGTATAAAGGAGCCATAACCGCGCGCCGGGCAACAGCTTGTCGTGCCGGTACAGGACAATGGCGTATGCTGCGCCTGCCAGGAGGCACAGGACAATAAACCAGGAAGGAGATTCTGTTATCAGCTTGACATTCACAAAAGCGGGGTCCCTGTTCTCTAAGGCAAACCTAATCATTTTGAGGCGGAAGCTTTTGGCCCTGACCGGGGAAAAAGAGGCATCTTCGTATTTTCGCATCCAGCCTCACCCGTGATCCGCGCCGACCATATCCATAAATCGTTCAACGGGCTGCACGTGCTCAAAGGCGTTTCAATGGAGGTCGGGAAGGGGGAGGTGGTATCCATCGCCGGCGCCTCAGGTGCAGGCAAGACCACGCTGCTGCAGATCATCGGTACCCTGGAACAGGCGGACAGCGGGTCGGTGCACATCGGCGATACGGAAGTCTCCGCCCTCGGCGGCCGGCAGCTGGCCGGGTTCCGGAACCGGCATATCGGCTTTGTATTTCAGTTCCACCACCTATTGCCGGAGTTCACGGCCATCGAAAACGTATGCATGCCGCTCTTTATAGGGGGAATGGGAAAGCAGGATGCCGAAAAGAAGGCCGCCGGACTGCTTGACTACCTGGGCCTCCGGGACCGTTCGGATCACAAGCCTTCCCAGCTTTCTGGCGGTGAGCAACAGCGGGTAGCGGTGGCACGGGCGCTCGCTACCGACCCGGCAGTAGTGCTGGCCGACGAGCCTTCGGGAAACCTCGACTCGGCCAATGCGCATGAACTGCACAGCTTGTTTTTCAGGTTGCGCGACGATTTCAACCAGACCTTCGTCATCGTCACCCATAACGATGATCTCGCAGGTATGGCGGACCGGAGAATGCTCATGAAGGATGGCGCCATCGGGGTTCACCCCTAGAAAATCATTTCACAGTAATCAACGGATCCTGGCCCGGCAGACAGCAGCCGGCAGGTCCCAGGCATTCAGCAGGGGTCTGCGCTTCTTCCAGGATCGCCACGACATCGGCCGCAGCCGAAGAATCCGCCGCCACCAGCAGCCCGCCGTTCGTCTGCGGGTCGCAAAGCGTAAAAATTTGATCCGGATCCAGTTCGCTGACTTCGTGCTGCAGGGACTGGTATACCTTCATGGTCATGTCCGGGTAGATGAATTGGCTGCTATAGGCGGCGACCCCGGGCAGGAGCGGTATGGCTTTGCTGTTAAGTTCCGCAGACACCCCGCTTGCACGGCACATCTCCGCCAGGTGACCCATCAGCCCGAAGCCGGTCACATCAGTCATGGCATGCACCCCGGGCAGGCGGGCAAGTGCTTCTCCCACGCTGTTGAGTTCAGACATCGAATGCACCGCTGTTTCCAAATGGGCAGCCGTCACCTCATCCCGGCGCGCAGCAGCTGAAATAATGCCGGTTCCGAGCGGCTTGGTAAGAAACAGCACATCACCAGGTTGTGCCCCGTCGTTTCGCCTGAGGCGGTCGCCGGCAACCATGCCCTGAACCGCAAGCCCGAAGAAAGGTTCCGCACTGTCAATGGTATGACCCCCCGCAATGGGTATGCCTGCCTTCGAGCAAGCCTCCCGGCCACCGGCCATCACTTCGGAGGCGGTATCCAGGGACAGCTTCCCGACGGGCCAGCCAAGCAATGCGAGCGCGAAAAGCGGACGTCCGCCCATGGCATATATATCACTCAAGGCATTGGCAGCGGCAATCTTTCCGAACGCCACCGGATCATCGACTACCGGGGTAAAGAAATCCGCGGTGCTCAGGAGTACCGACCCGTTGCCCAGGTCATATGCAGCAGCATCATCCCGCAGGCCGTGGCCTACCAGCAACCGTTCGAACCGTGCTGAGTCATCGGAGCCCGCCAGCATCGATTCCAGATCGGCCGGTGCGATTTTGCACCCGCACCCGCTGCCACGGCTGAAAAGTGTGAGTCTTTCCGATGTTTCCATATGTTTTATGCCCCGGGCATCATGCCCACGGCCTCAATTAACAGGTCAACCTGCGCTTCGGGCCGGTGATGATCGATTGTAACGGTGGTAAAGGAATCCCTGTCACGCTGGTCGTTGCTGTATTCATACGTACGGTCATAATAGGATAGCAGGATATCGCACCATTCTTCCATGTGGCCTGATTCCAGTGCATCCAGTGCCTGCCGGTAACGCAATCCGCCGAGCCTCTTCCGCACCAGCCCGGTCTTTTCCATGAGTTTCTTCCTTGGAAAGCTTCCGTATTCCTCAAGTATGTGCTTAATGCGCAATTGCTTTTCTCTCCGGATTTCCACTACCCGCGCCCCGCGCATACCCAGGTACACCTGATCGGGGATGAGGCACGTTCCGATAAGCCTGCTTTCGTTTTCAATCCACAACGGCCTGCCGGGGTCTGCTGCATGCCATGCCAGTGCCAGCAGGTTACCAAATTGTTCATTGGCTGGTTGTGCGGAAAAGCCCAACCCGCCGAATGCGGAGCCGCGGTGGTGTGCGAGGGCCTCCAGGTCTATGGTCTGCTCGCCTGCGGCATGCAAGGCATGCAACAATCGTGTTTTACCGCTGCCGGTCTTTCCTCCCAGGATTATGATTTGCCGCGATGCGCTGAACTGTTCAAGTGCCCAGCGCCTGAAGGCCTTGTACCCACCCTCCAGGATGCTGACCTGTTGTCCCGCGGTACCAAGGAGCCAGGACATAATACGGCTTCGAAGTCCCCCGCGCCAGCAATAAAGGAAAACATTGCGGCCGTCGGCCAGCTGTGATGCACGGTCTGTTAAATCCGCAAAAAACGGCCCTGCCAGTTCGAAGCCCTTGCGTACGGCGGCATTATGGCCTTTTTGCCTGTAGGTGATACCCACCTCATGCCGGGCCTCGTTGTCAAGAAGCGGCAGGTTGACGGCCCCGGGAATACGGGCATGTGAGAATTCCGCCGGGCTCCGGACGTCGATCAGGGCCGGCTCTTCACGATGCCATGCATCCATGAAGCTGCCTGCGTCCAGTAAGATTCCATCAGGCATGCGTATGCAGGGTTTATTCCTGCAAACCTATGAAAAGGCGGGGGTATCCGTTAAGGAGAAGATCAGTTCAGCGAGGGGTCTTCAGGGAAGTTGGCCAGGATGGCGTATTCGGAGCCCATGCTGCGCAGCACCTGGCTCCACAGGTCCTTGGCCTCGTTGAAAAACGTGAACTGTGCGGTGGCAGAAGACAACAGCCATGATTTCTCCTTGATTTCAACGTCAAGCTGCTTGGGTTCCCAGCCCGAGTATCCGGCGTAAAAACGGATCTGGTTCGGATGGATCTGCTTGGTATCGATGAGGAGCTTCAGCTGTTCGTAGTCGCCTCCCCAGAATATACCTTTGGCGATTTCGCGGGCTCCTTTAAGTTTTTCGCCTATGGTATGAATATAGAACAGCGAATCAGTGTCAACGGGACCCCCGAAATACAAAGGCGTGTCAAATTCCGGAAAATCCTCCACGGCATCGTTTATTTTAACATCGGTAGGTTTGTTGAGGATGAAGCCCACGGTCCCGTGTTCATCATGCTCACCGATCAGTACGACCGCCCGCTTGAAATATGAGTCAAGCAGGAACGGCTCGGAAACCAGGAGCGCGCCTTGCGACGGTTTGAAGAAGTTGTGTTTCATGACCAGTATCTCGTGTTGTTTTTAGCAGCTTCTACATTATTAAACGAATCAGAAATGCGCCGGGTTTCTGCATTTGGCCGGTAATTGCATATCATCGTACATTCAATTAAGGCTAAAAACATGCCACATAAGTAAAAACAAAAATAATAAGGGTTGGTTTTCGTGAAATAATCCTGAAACCTTTCATTGCAGTCATTATACACATTGAAACGTTAATTTTGAAGTCCTTAAACCACATGCAATGCCACGAGCCGCAAAGAATATCCGGAACTTACGAAGTGAATATCCTAAAGATGAAATACTTGAAAGGGGCCTGCCATCCAACCCTTACAAATTGTTTGAAGATTGGATGAATTCAGCACTGAAGTCCGTGCAGGAGCCTCATGCGATGAACCTGTCCACAACCACCCGCAAGGCAATGCCTTCCTCCCGGATTGTATTGTTACGCGGGATCGAAAGGGGAGGGTTTGAATTCTATACGAACTACAGGAGTCGCAAGGGCCTGGAGCTTGCTGCCAATCCACAGGCATGCCTAACTTTTTTCTGGTTCGAGCTGGGGCGACAGGTACGTGCGGAGGGAAAGGTCAGAAAAGTGCCCGCGGCTGTAAGTGACAAGTATTTTGCGTCCAGGCCCAGGGAAAGCCGCGTGGGAGCCTGGGCGTCCGATCAGAGCCGCGAGGTCACGGACCGGCAAACGCTGGATGAGCGGTTCGAATTCTACGACCGGAAATTCAGGGGCGGCCGGATACCCAGGCCCGCCTGGTGGGGGGGCTATTTACTCGTGGCGGACCGCATGGAATTCTGGCAGGCGCGCATGGGTCGGCTGCATGACCGTGTACAGTATGACCGGAAACGAAACGGCAGGTGGGCGATGGTACGGCTGATGCCGTAGTTTCGTTAAGGTGCAAGGCCGGAGAGGCTCAGCCTTGAACTTTGAAATTAATTGTGCCGCATCACTGACTCCATGAAGATGCTGTCGATGGGATTGACGGCAAATGAGTCCGGTTGCTGGAACATGATCGAGTTTTTCAATTTGGAAAGTACCGTGTTCCGGCGCGTGGCCTTAATTTTCGCGATCTCCAGCAACTCGTTGTCGGTGGAGTGGGTGAGGTGTTCAGGCAGGTAGTGGCGGTGGTAGGCAGGCAGTCGCCCGTGGTCATTCACATAACTCACCAGGTCAAAACTGGCCAGGTGCGTCTGGTAAGAGTCGGAAAGCTTGTACAGGCACCGGGAATGGAAGAATAGTTCGCCCATCTGGAGAGCGTTTATATCGGCAGCCAGCATGAGCTGGTAGTCCACGCTGCCGGACCTGTTATAGGGCACGTAGGTGTCATTTACTGAATTGTTGAATTCAACGAGCCGCTCGGTGGCTTGCGATCGGAATTTGTTCGGGCTGCGCCTGGTCACCTGCATTTTGAACAGGTTGCCGCCGGTCCGGTCTGCTATGCTGTGCCATTGCCCCAGGTATTTCGGGTTATCGCCCCCCTGTGAGCAGTAAACGGAATTGATCACGATCTTTTTATCGAGGGCCCATTCGACTGCCCGGTTGTAGTCATAGGATCCAAGGTCTGCACGGCTGTTACCGAAAAGCATGATCAGCCGCCTGTTGGGGCCCTTGCTCCAGGTCAGGTTGTCGATTGCCATTTTGATGGCGGCCCCTACATACTGGTCGCCTTTTTCCACGGTAGCCACGAGTTCGAACAACCGGTAGGAGATAAGGTCATAGTTGGTGGTGAGATCTGAGAGTACCCGGATATAGGCATTCTCAGCACCGAAGCTGCCACGCGAAAAGCCCACGACTGCCAGCCTGAGATCCTGTTCCGGATTGGCCAGGCGGAAGCTGTTCACGAAATTCCAGATGTTATCGCGGATATCGTCCAGCAGTCCGTTGGTGCTGCCGCTCAGGTCAATGACCAAGGCAACCTCGGCCGAGGGCCGCGGTGCGCGGTTCGTAAAACCCATGGCCATGACAACCAGGAGCGGGAGCATCAGCTTGCAAATGAGGCGTGGCATGCTAATAGACTATTAATACGGTGATTATGAGAAAAAGGTTCGTGATTTCAGGAATACCTTACGTGCCGGCCATGTGTTGATTGCCAGCGTATCCTGTTACAGCAGCTGCCCTGCGATATTGGCCAGTTCGCTGCGCTCGCCTTTTTCGAGCGTGATATGGGCATATAACTGGTTATCCCTTACCCTGTCAATGATAGCGGACAGGCCGTTGGAGTGAGAGTCGAGGTACGGGGTGTCAATCTGGAAAACGTCGCCGGTGAAGATGATTTTCGTCTGTTCTCCTGCGCGCGTGATGATGGTCTTGACCTCGTGTGGGGTGAGGTTCTGCGCCTCGTCCACGATAAAACAGATATTGGACAGGCTCCTGCCACGTATATAGGCCAGCGGCGTGATGTGGAGCTTGTCATGTTCGAGCATTTCGTTTATCCGCTTGTATTCCCTGTCGGATTCCTTGTACTGGCCCTGGATATACTTGAGGTTATCCCACAGCGGTTCCATATAGGGATTGATCTTCGAATTGATATCTCCGGGCAGGTATCCGATATCCTTATTGCTAAGTGGCACAATGGGCCTGGCCAGGAAAATCTGCCGGTAGTGGGTTCGCTGGTGTATGGCAGAGGCGAGGGCCATCAGGGTCTTGCCTGTCCCCGCCACCCCCTGGATGGTTACCAGCCGGATTTCAGGGTTGAGCATGGCATGAATCGCAAAAGCCTGTTCCGCATTGCGCGGGCGTACCCCGTATGCGTTGGTCTTGTGCACGTGGTCTATGGTCTCCGTCCCGGGGTTGAAGCATGCCAGGGCAGAAGCCGACTCTCCCTTGCACTTCAGGATGTAATAGTGGTTGGCCACGGGCTTTTTGCGCATCAGCTCCTGGTAGTGGCAACGCCCCTCGGAGTAAATAAGGTCGATGATGGATTTGGGTACATTGGGCAGAACCGTTTTGCCGGTATACAGCCCTTTCAGGTCCTTGACGTTCCCGGTATGGTAATCTTCGGATGCGAGGTTCAGCGATTTTGCCTTTAGCCGCAGGTTAACATCCTTGGATACCAGGACTACCTTACGACCCGGCAATTCCTCCTTCAGGGCCAGTGCGGCATTAAGGATATTATGATCCGCCTTCGCTTCATGGAATACCTTGTTGGCATCCACGCCATTTCCCTGCTCGTTCATCTGCACCTTGAAATGACCGCTGGTCTTGCCGTTCAGGGGAATCCAGTCCTGCAGTGAATACTCCCCTGACAACCGGTCTATGCTCCGGATAAACTCACGCGCTTCGTAGTTAATCACGTCGTTGCCCTTCTTGAAGCGGTCTATCTCCTCGAGAACGGAAATGGGAATGGCCACGTCATGCTCCTTGAAGTTGAAAATTACATTATGGTCGAACAGGATCGCCGATGTGTCGATAACGAATACTTTTTTCTCTTTCTGACGGGTTTGATCCATAAAAACACGTTTAGATAAAAGGCACTTTAACTGAAAAATGGACGGGGCGAACCACGGCTCGCCGCGCTGTGCGGGTAGTGGGCAGAAATGTCAATCCGGTCCCTTCGATGGGCTTAAACAAAGTTGGTGTCTAACCGCCCACATGCGATGGGGTCAGCCGAAACTATTTGACAGGCCCGTGTTGAAAAAAGGTCCTTGTATTCCGGGCAATAAAAAAAGGCCGCCCGATGGGCGGCCTTCCTGAAATTTAATTTTTTGATCAGTGGCTGACCAGGATCTTGCCGGTCACCACATTCGCGTCCGTCTGGATCTCGTAAAAATAAAGGCCATTCTCTGAGTTGACGGCATCCCAGTAAAAGGCATGCTGACCAGGCGTGAGCTGGCGGTCCGTCAGTGTAGTCACATACTGGCCAAGGGCGTTGTAAATGTTTACACGCACATTGCTCGTTTCATTCAGCTGGAATACGACGCTTGCCAGGTCGCTGACCGGGTTTGGCGTAACACCGTGGCTGCCGAGCAGGCCTTCACCCGCGGTTTCCTCGATGCCGACCGCACCGTTCAGGTTGTTCGTTTCATTCGCATTAAGGATATCACGCTGGAACGGGTTTGACGGGTGATAGTTGCTTACGAAAGCAAGCACCTTCATCTTGGCGTCATTCCAGGATGCGGGAACCGTGTAGTTGTAAGTGGCGGTGAAATTCTGCCCGGCAGTAACGCTGGACGGAATCACCGTGTTATCACCCCAGTTGTCATTGGCAATATTCACCCGGGCCGTATGGTCGTGGATGAAGTTGCTGATGCTGCAGGGATAAGTGTACCACTGGCTGGACGGGTTCGGCGAGGAACAGCTCTGGCCCATGTAGTTGCTCTGGGGAGAGCTTGAAAGTACGATACCGCTTTCGAGCAGGACTACGGAAATGCGCAGGTCGCCGCCGGCGGGTGCAGATACGTTCCCCACAAAACCAGCAGTTACCGTAACGGCCACCTTGCGGGTGGTACCGTCATAAGAACTGTTGATGGCTACGTTAACGGGTGAGGTCACATTCAGCCGCTGTGCGCAGTAGCTGACCCATTTGCCCCGGCTGACGCTAACCTTCGGGTCGTTCGGAAACTTGAAACGATCAATACTGCCGTTCGGGTAGGCCGTAACGTTAAGACCCTGGTCGATGGCGTTACTGTAAGAATTCGCCAGCGGGTCGTTGTTGTGGTTGGCCACTCCGATTACGTTCGGATAGTTGCCGATGATGTTGTTCATGATGGTGGTTCCATCGGGACAGAACCCGCACCATGTACCTGTGTAGTCTTCAAGCACCACGTGGCGTGGCGCCTGGGCGTTAAGCTGAAAAGAAGCGAACGCAACTAAACAGGCTGCTAAGTAGAGTTTTTTCATCTGGATTTTGGATTAAATGTTTTACTGATTATGGCTAAGCAAAAATATCAATATTTTAATTCCTGCGAAAGCTTGTTTCCACATTCTTGATAACCAATAACAATTTTTAATAGATTGATAATCAAGAGACAATAAGCTTGCCGCATTATGATGTCATGAAAATGTCAGGACCCTGGGTCCTGGACCGGTCTCCGAACGGAAGGCCCTCACCGAACGGATGGCCGGCTTTCATTCAACCGGACAGCACGGCAGGTATAGGATCGGGTAAACCAAACCCCTGTTTCATCGGTTCTTTTACGAACGGGAAAAGATCCGAATTCAAAAGTATCTTTGATGATTCTGACGGAAAAACCGCCGGCCTTTAGCATCACCATAAACAAAGGCAAGTCTTTGGCAATTTTCGTCAGCAAAATAGCAGCCGGTATCCGGATCTAATACTGTCCGGCGACCAGCGGAACATAACTACCTTGATGCCATATCTCCGAATCCTCCTGGCCGGCTGGCTGATCAGTTTTATCGGTACCCTCCCGCTGGGAACGTTGAATGTAACAGCCTTTCAGCTGTCTGCCGCCCGTGGCTTCAGCGAGGCATTTTCCTTCGTGATCGCCGTGGTGGTTGTCGAGCTGGCCGTCGTGGTATTCACACTGGCAGGTATCAGGAAGATCAAAAACCATGAAAGGTTCCTGTCTGTGGTATTTCCCCTGGGCATCCTGGCGCTGCTGGCCATGGCCGTGTTTTCCTTCGTGTCCGCCGGAAACGGAGCATCCATCGACGGGGGATCAGCGTTATTTCCCATGATCAAATCCGCCTTTGTGCTGGGCCTCTTACTGAGCGCGCTCAACCCCATGCATTTTCCATTCTGGGCCGGCTGGAACAGTGTGCTGGTGGCAAAAGGGATGTTGAATAATAAAAGAGGAATCAATGTTACCTATGTGGCCGGCGTGACGGCGGGATCGATTGCCGGATTCCTGGTGTTCATGTTCGCCGGCCAGGCTGTCATGTCCCAATATGACCGTTACAGCTACTTTTTCGGAGCGGGGGTGGGTTTACTATACCTGGTATTT
>JAHEKC010000164.1 GCA_024638565.1 Bacteroidota bacterium | reverse complement strand
TATCAGCCGCAGGTGGTAGCAAATGATTGCGTGCTGAATGCCACGGACATCACATTCCTGATTAATCCCGTCGGCCCATCCAATCCGTACGAGTGCACATATGGCTATATATACAATCAATCCCAATCCACTTTTGACGATCCGACACGGCAGGATATCCAGGGCGACCCCAATGGCTGCAATGGCGTGGACGCAACACTTACGCCGCGGCCCTCCCATTTCGACATATGGTTCAAGTTCGATGTCACGGCGGCTACGCCCAACGCTTTCCTGCACCTGTTCCCAAACGCGGGTACGAACGCTATCCTGGCCATGGGACTGTACAGCGGCTCCCCTGCTGCCACCTGCCCGATGGGCTTGATAACGGGGCTGACACAAATTGACTGCTCCACAGGCGAAGTGCTTGATCTGCCTCCTACCAATATACCCGGTGGCGCACGTGACAAGTCCATCTGCTCCACACCCGTTCATTCAAGGCTCGATATTAGCGGCCTGGCCCCGGGAACCTACTATATCCGTGTATGGGATTTCGGCGGTGCCAGCCCACCCGGACTGGGTACTTTCAACCTCTGCGCCGAGAGTCCCGATCCACGGCCCAATACCTCGGATGACTGCCCCGGCGGCGCCAACATCGGCTACATGGGCACCACGCTGAATATGGATGTCAATACGACATACACCGGACTAAGCAATGCCGGTGCTATCGGTAATGCCTACGGTGCGGTGAGCAGCAACCCGCAGGTCTGCACGGGAAACAATACGAGCGAGCCGTTTCTGGGTGCAACGCCCGCCGGGGATGCGCGGCAGGGATGTTCTGGCGGCTGGATCACCTATGTCGGAACGATAAATAATATAATGAACGTAACCGTTATCCACTCCTTCACTGTCAATGCATGCCCAGGATGTGAGCCCGTGGCCACGGTACGGCTTGATAATATTCAAAGTGACGGGATTCCCGGGTATGCAGCGCAATTGCAGGTAATGGCGCCTGGCAACTGTACCGGCAGCACCCAGACGGTCATGAATGCCAGCACAACGGAAGATTGTATCGAGATGAGGCCTTCAGCCAACGCACCGCTGCCCAACGGTACGTATTATATCGTGGTTGACGGCCAGGACGGCCAATTGCTCGAATACGACCTGACCCTTACACTCGACTATCCGTGTGATACGAACATGAACTTTTCAGGAGGCCCCTGCTTCGTATTGCCCATCCACCTGGTGGATATAGATGTGGTCAATCACAACGTCAGTACTAATAAAGTGACCTGGACTACGGCAAGTGAAATAAACAACGAATATTTCGAGATCCAGCGCAGCAGCACAGGCTCAGATTTTAAACCTATCGGACGGGTGAAGGGCGCCGGTAACTCAAATGCATTCCGCCAGTATGTGTATTTCGATGATGATGCGCCCACCGGGCAGTCCTACTACCGGCTGAAGCAGGTCGATTACAACGGCGATTTCAGCTTCTCGAAAATTGTTACGGTAACGAACCACAGGGTTGATCCCGAAATTGTCAATATCCACTCGGCCCAGCCTGGTAAGCTTACCGTGGAATATATCAGCCCCGAATCTGCGCATGTGCAGTTACGTGTTTACGACCTGACCGGTGCATTGCTGTTGGCAGGAAAAGCACAGGCATACAAGGGGCTCAATCATATTACGATTGATGCACCCAGGCTGGGTTCAGGAATCTATATAACCGAACTGATCAATGACCATTTACAGGTCACAAGGAAGCGCTTTGTACTGAAATAAACACAGGGGTGTACAGGCCGGCCGCCGGCGAAATCTTTCGTCGGTGGCCGAACGGCCTGGTCCGAACGGCCCGCTTTTCGCTGCCACCTACCATCGTACCGGGTGAAAGAGGTGCATATATTAGTATGAGCCTGGTGTCTATTTCTTGGATTATCCTGACAACATGCCGATCAAGGCGTTCAGCATTAATTTCCGTGGAGCACTCCATATTAGCGATCCCGACAGGACTCGAATACCGACGCC
>JAHEKC010000163.1 GCA_024638565.1 Bacteroidota bacterium | reverse complement strand
CCACAAATTCACCATCGGCTGGGCCTGGACTGCGGATTACGGCTCCAGCGAGGACCCTGATGAATTCAGGGCTTTGTACGCTTACTCGCCGTTGCATAATGTAAAAGAAGGTATTCGGTACCCCGCCACCATGGTAACCACAGCGGATCACGATGACCGGGTCGTACCCGCCCATTCATTCAAGTACATTTCCACCCTGCAGGATAAAGCATCAAAAGCTAATCCCGCATTGATCCGCATCGATGTCAAGGCGGGGCACGGGGCGGGGAAACCCGTATCCAAGCAGGTGGAAGAGTGGGCCGATGTCCTGTCGTTTACGCTGTATAACCTGGGCGTCCGGTAAGCAGGCGAAATGAAGTCAGCTCAGGAAGCTGACATCTGCAGCAGCGCAAGCACGGTATTCCAGTTGCGCGTGGTGCCCCGGACATTCAACCGGTCCTCGAAGAAGTTGTTGCTCATCTTCGTCTTGCCATATCCTGCCGGGGAATGGAACAGGATATCCCGATTTCGCAGGACACAGGCTTCCGGGGAAAAATCAGCGTTTGATAACCGTGCATCCTTTTTCTTGGGTGGGCTTTCAAGAAAGGTTACATACAGCCGGTCTGTCCGGCTGAACGGATTGTTTTGGACCAGCGCATCCACCTTTGCAGGCTTGCGGACGATGGCTGTGGCGTCGAACCCGTAATGGTCCCGGATGACTCCGGACACCGTCCGGGCTACGCGTATTTCGATGCGTTCCGACGAATCGAGCACTATATTCCCGCTTTGGATATAGGTGCGTACACCCGTAAAAGGCTGCTTGTTCAGTAACGTCCTGAGGTCTGCCATCCTGATCTTACGGTGACCGCCCACGTTGATCCCGCGCAGCATTACGATGTACTTCATTGCGGGATGCCCGCGAGGAATTTTTTGACTGCGGGAGCAAGTATCCGCGCCACACGCTCAGCGCCGGGATTGTTGTAATGCATGGAATCGTAATAATAGTCATCGCCGGAAGGCATCGCTGATGCAAGGTCGATGAACGGAAGGCCGCGTTCTTCGCAAAACTTCGCCAAGGCATTGTTGTAAACCTGCATCACATGCCATGTTTCGCAGCCGGGATCCACGTTGAGCGATTGCGAGATGAAAACCGGTGTCACGGCATTTTCGATGCACATTGCGGCAAGTGTATCCAGCCTACCCAGGTACCGCCCTATATGTGCCCGGTGAAAAGCCACCTCGCGGTCGATCGAGGGACGATCCATATTGTGGTCCGAAGCATGTTCGGCCTCGTGCGCCAGTCCCACCCGTTCTGTTCGCTGCTTCTCCAGGATGTTGCTGACCAGCATGGCCAGTTCGGAGCGTTTGACCAGTTTCCGCAGCAAGGGTTCCTCTCGCGATATGAGATAACCATCTTCCCGTTCGAAGGACAGCTTGCCACGGTCGTTGATGCCCACCAGGAAGAGGATCATGTCCGGCCCGAGCGCAAGCAGGTGATCCCGCAGCAGGATGATATGCCCATGCGAGGACATGCCGTCGATCCCGGCATTGTTCATCCACAAATCCTGCACATCTCGGGAAAGAATGTCGAACAGCCTCGCC
The DNA here is from genome assembly GCA_024638565.1 of Bacteroidota bacterium. Classification (GTDB taxonomy): domain Bacteria; phylum Bacteroidota; class Bacteroidia; order AKYH767-A; family OLB10; genus JAHEKC01. The sequence goes on along the minus strand of JAHEKC010000163.1, from coordinate 431 downwards.
GTCCATGTGGAATCGTCGCTTAGCATCGAGCATTCCGTCGTGCTGCCTCCCACGGTAAAGACCTTCAGTGGCGCGGCATCGTTCCCCGGTGGTTCCGGCCCGCGAAAGCCGATCGAGTTAAGGTGGTAATGCACCTCGCTGTCGAGTCCTGCGCGTGGCGGCTCCACCTTAAACGTCCGGGTGTAATTGCTGCGCAGGACAATCTCATCACCGCGTACGCGTGCGGGAAAGGGATTGTAGATCCGCAATGCGACCTCACACAAGGCCAGGCCAGCCAGGAGTCCGAACAGGATGGAAATTGCCTTCTTAAGCATGTGATAAACCTACCCGTATCTCAGGTGAGCCTGAAGCCAGGACATTGCCGATTTCTATTTTTAAGCGGCAGTGGGACCTTCGTCCCGTTTGATCGGGACTACGGCGCCCTTGGCAGC
>JAHEKC010000113.1 GCA_024638565.1 Bacteroidota bacterium | reverse complement strand
CTGTCGATACCGCGGATTCGATAAGTGAACGAGCCAATAGAAATAAGTTAAACTAAACATGTTAAAAGCGACAAAATCATGAACACATTGAGAAACAGCGTTCGCCTCATCGGTAACCTGGGCAGCGCACCCGACCTGCGTACCCTCGATTCAGGCAGGAAAGTAGCCAAACTCAACCTGGCAACCAGTGAACAGTACACCAACAAGGAAGGCGAGCAGGTGCAAACCACTACCTGGCATAACCTGGTGGCGTGGGGCAAGACGGCGGAGATCGCCGAAAAATTCCTCACCAAGGGCAGCGAGGTGGCCATCGAAGGGAAACTCACCAACCGTCAGTATACCGACAAGGAAGGTATCAAACGATACTTTACCGAGATCGTCGTCAACGACCTGCGCATGCTGGGCAGGAAGGAATCGTGAAGTTGATGTACCCGGCATGGCGAAAGCCGCTCCACCGGAGCGGCTTTCGCTTTTTAACAGCAACCACCCGCTGCCGGAAAAAATTCATCCGATCCCGATAGCCCTCAATGAAAATGATCCAGGCATCTGAACATTTTCAGAATCCTGCCCGGTATTCACATCGCTGGCAATAACGGAACCCGTCTAGAAATTACTCCTTCCCTTGAAATAATGCTGATCACGTAAACGCCGGGCCTGAACCTTCCATGATTAATCCTGGTTAAACCGGCTGGCGACTGAACGTTTTCATGCCATACAACCTTACCGGAAAGATCATTGATCCGGATCTCCGCAGGACCGGCTGTGCCATTTCCAAAATCGATTTGCAGCTGGCCCTGAAAAAACCAGGCGGAAGGAACCGATGCCGCACCTTCAACGATCCCGGTCATGCAGTTAATGAAGTTGTACCCGAGGTTAAGACCCAAAGGCTGGATGTACCCGGGACAAAGCGATGGCGCCGCGGAAACACTGTAGCTCCCGCTCATGGTCACCACCAGCGTGTCGCCATTCGCGCCCGGGATCGGAACACCGTTGTTCGTCCACTGGATCAGCGTATCATATGGCAGGTTCAGAACCAGCCACAGCGTATCCCCGAGGCAAAGCGTGTCCTTGTAGCCGATGGTCTGCACGGTCACCGGCAGGAACGCCCAGCCATCCACCAGCACAGGCAGCGATAATTCCGCACAGCCGTTCAGCGTCGCTTCCACGCTGAAATAACTGCCTCCATCAAGAAAATAGTCCACGACGTAATAAGGATTCACCGCGCCGGGTATCAGGTTGCCGTCCTTGTACCACTGGTACGTATCGTACACCTGTGTCCACAGCGTATCCTGCGAATTGGGACACAGGATGACACCGGAAGGCGAGATTGTGGGATCATGGGGACACTGCGCCGGGGCGATGCCGGAAAAGCATGGCAGCCACAGGCATGCAAATATCCACGTGTGAAGCTTTGCCCGGAAAAACGCGCGGCAGCCCCCTCCAGGGGACATGTGGTGTGCGCGGGATGTATATAAAAGGGCACGACCCGCCTGTGCGCTTCCTTTTGTCAGTGCTTCCAGGGGCAGGCAGGAGGCAGTCATACTTCGAAGGTTAAAAATGCACCAAGGTTAGATCGTTTCTGAAGGCCCGTAACGAATATGCAGGAATAATGAAATTTTACTATTGCCTGACGATCCTTTCCACCACCGTGTCGCTGCCGGATGTCATCGTGACCAGGAAAACTCCCGCCGCCTGTGCGCCGAGTCCCAGCGGCACAGGTCCGGAGGTGCCCGGTTCCAGCTGCAAGCGTCTGACCAGGCGTCCCGCCGGGTCTGTTACCCCGACCACGGCGCTTTCGGTAAGCGGTTGCCGCAGGGTGAAATACACTTCCCCTTTCGATGGGTTCGGGTAGATCATGAACGGCTTCACTTTTATCTTGTCGATGCTGCTGATGACAAGAGGTACCAGGTGGACGTCGTCGATGGCCACGTAGATATAGTCGCCCGCCGCATTGGCATTGAAGGTGGATACTGTCGTATTGGCGTCGTCGTTGAAATTACCGATGATGATATGGGTCTCCCCGCCCAGGGCCACGTAATTACCCAAAACAAGTGTCCAGCCCAGCGTGTCAATGGTGTTGCCCGGCACGTTTACCACCTGCGGGGTAAAGGGCAGCGGGGCATAGGTGGGTACACCGGTGACCGCGGCATTGGAGAAATACACGCCAATGTCGTCGGTCGTATGCCTGCATATATCTCCCAGGGATACCTGCATGGCGAACAGGTACTCGATGCCGGCCTGCAATGGTGCGATCAACTCCACTTCCAGGTACTCACGTGCATTCTGGGGCGCCCCAATGAAGAGGTAGGCACCTGCATAAGCGTCGCCGTCATAGGCGTGTTCGTAGCCGAACCAGTTGGCCGGCACCCCTATGGTCTGCGCGGGCCCGCAGGCATGGTAGTAGTCGGGAGACCCCGCCCCCGCCTGGTTCGTGCTCGGATTGAACCAATGCATACAGGAATCAAGCTGGGAATGCGCAGTGGGACAGCTGTGATACTGCTCGAAGCTGCCGTTCGGGACCAGGTTCTGGCTATACGCTTTCTGGACGCCAAACGAAAAAACGAACGCCGCTGCTGCGGCGCCCGTTCTGGAAAATATGCTCATGGCTATAAGCATTCAAAGTTCTTTTCTTCGCCCACCCTGACACTAGGTGCGGGCTTATATATTTAAAGACGCATGTTTTGTCCATAACGCTGCATGGACTGCGGATCCAACTCTGGTTATTTAGTTGTTGATTTTTAGTGTGTTATGGCATATTTACAAGCTTCTGACATTTTCATGCGGTATCCATACAGGCCAGCAGGCAGGCAATCGGAGAAATTCAAGTATTTTTGGCAAAACCAATACCCGGAAAAAGAGGGCAGCGGGAACAATAGCCCGGAACCCTTATCCCCTGGTTTTTTTGATGATTTAAAAACCGCCGTCCCGGGACGGCAATAGAACTTATCATAAAAGTGTCACCTGCCGCAACATCAGGTGATGTTAATCCCCGAATTTCCATGGAATACAACACAGGACGCAACAGGCTGGTCATCCCCGAGTACGGGCGACATATCCAGAAGATGATCGAGCACGCATGCACCATCGAAGACCGCGAACAGCGCAACAAGGTCGCACAGGCCATCGTGCAGGTGATGGGCACCCTTAACCCGCAGCTTCGCGATGTGGTTGACTTCAAACACAAGTTATGGGATCACCTGATCATCATATCAGATTTCAAGCTCGATGTCGACGCGCCCTATCCAATTCCAGATGCCAAGTCGGTAAAGTTCAAGCCGGAGCACATGGAATATCCCAAGCACAAGATGCGGTACAAGTACTATGGTAAGAATATGGAGTCCGTGACCATGGCTGTCGGCAGCCTGGAAGAAGGGGATGCCAAGGACCAGGCAGTGACTGCCCAGGGCAACTTCATGAAGCTGCAATACCTTACCTGGAACAAAGACGCTGTGGAAGACACCGTGATCTTCGGACACATGGAAGAGCTTTCCGGCGGCAATATCAAGGTGAAGGATACCATCAAGCTGAATCAGAATTTTGTATTTACCACCAAGAATGCCGGGCTGACCCGCGGGCAGAAGAAGCAGCAGAAGAAGAAGAGGCGGAAGTAGTAATTCGGTATACGGTGGCCCGTTCATTGATCGTATTTCGTTGAACGGTAAATCGTCAACAAATTGCTGGATTTGATTCGCCGAAGACGCTTTTTTACCGAATCACGCACAACGAATACCGAAACGAGCGCTGTGACCGATCAACGGCCAGCGCATTCAGGTGTCGGCCATAGTTTTCCAACAATCTCTGTTCATTCCTTTTCCCTTCCTTGCGCCGACCTGCGGCATAGGCTGCATAGTTTAGCACCGATGGCCGGGTATTAAACGGTACGTCGTATGCCGAACACCTTCGAAATTCAGGGCCCCGTGCGGCTCAAGGGTGAAATCCATCCCCAGGGAGCCAAGAACGAGGCCCTCCAGGTGCTGTGCGCAGTCCTGCTCACGGACCAGGAAGTCACCATTTCCAACATCCCGCTGATCCGCGATGTCAACAAGCTGCTCGAGCTGCTGCAAAAGCTGGGGGTGGCAGTCAGCCAGGCGGGCGATCATACGTTTACCTTCAAGGCCGACAAGGTTGATCTCGATTACCTGCATACCATTGACTTCGCGCGCCAGGCCGCGGCGCTGCGTGGTTCTATCATGATCATCGGGCCGCTCCTGGCACGTTTTGGCAAGGCCAGCATTCCAAAGCCGGGTGGTGACAAGATTGGACGGCGGCGGCTCGACACCCATTTCCAGGGATTCAAAAACCTGGGGGCTAAGTTCGACTACGACTCCGAGCAGAATTTCTTCAAGGTGGAAGCCAAAAAACTCAGGGGCACCTACATGCTGCTCGACGAGGCTTCTGTTACCGGTACGGCCAATATCATCCTCGCAGCCGTGATGGCGGAGGGTACCACCACCATCTACAATGCCGCCTGTGAACCTTACATCCAGCAGCTGTGCCGCATGCTTACGGCCATGGGTGCGAAGATCACGGGCACCGGTTCCAACCTGCTCACCATCGACGGCGTTACATCGATGAAGGGATGCAGGCATGCCATCCTGCCGGACATGATTGAGATCGGCAGCTTCATAGGGCTGGCCGCGATGACGCAAAGTGAGCTCACCATCCGCAATGTCAGCCTTTCCAACCTGGGTATTATCCCTCGGGTATTCCAGCAACTGGGTATCCGTATGACGCTGGACGAAAAAGAAGACACTATTTACCTGCCTGCGCAGGAGCACTATACCATAGACACTTTTCTCGACGGCTCCATCCTTACGGTTGCCGATGCGATCTGGCCGGGCTTCACGCCCGATCTGCTAAGCATAGCCCTGGTCACCGCCACACAGGCCAGGGGCACCGTACTGTTCCACCAGAAGATGTTTGAAAGCCGTCTTTTCTTCGTCGATAAACTGATCGACATGGGTGCACAGATTATCCTGTGCGACCCGCACCGCGCCACCGTCATCGGCCTCGACCGCAGCCGTCCGCTTCGTGGCATTCCCATGACCTCGCCGGACATAAGGGCGGGTGTCGCACTGCTGATTGCCGCCCTTTCCGCCAAGGGAAAGAGCACGATCCTGAATATCGAGCAGATCGACCGGGGCTACGAGAAAATCGATGAACGGCTGAATGCCCTGGGAGCAGATATTGTCAGGTCCTGAGCGTATTAATAAACTGACTTCGGTAATCGTGGTACGGCGGCAGCCCTCGTTACGGTAAACGCGGGTCGTTGCACGGTACCTGCTAGTCCAACAAGGTCGGTTGTTCCAGAAGTTAAACTATTGCCGAATCACGATTTTAGAAAATCGAAACGAGCGACGTAACCATACCACGTCCAACGAAAAAACAGGTCGTATCAGTACCTGTAATACTCCGGTTTGTAAGGCCCGTTCTTCGCCACCCCGATATATTTCGCCTGCTCATTGGTCAGTTCATCGATCTCCACGCCGATCTTCTTCAGGTGAAGCCTGGCGACCTTCTCATCCAGGTGCTTTGGCAGGGTGTAAACTTTATTCTCGTAATTGGCAGCGTTCTTCCAGAGCTCGATCTGCGCCAGTGTCTGGTTGGTGAATGAGTTGCTCATGACGAACGAGGGGTGGCCCATGGCACAGCCCAGGTTCACCAGCCGGCCTTCGGCCAGCACGATAATGTCTTTCCCGTCGACGGTATACTTGTCGACCTGTGGCTTGATGGTATCGCGCGTGTTGCCATAGTTGTCTTCGAGCCACTTCATGTCGATCTCATTATCGAAGTGCCCGATGTTACAAACGATGGCATTGCTTTTCAGCGCGCGGAAGTGCTTTTCGGTTACGATGTTGAAATTTCCCGTGGCGGTCACCACAATATCGGCCTCTTTAATAGCATCGTCCATACGCTTCACCTCGTATCCTTCCATGGCAGCCTGGAGAGCGCAAATGGGATCGATCTCCGTCACGAGAACCCGTACCTTGGCTTCCTTCAGTGATTCGGCGGACCCCTTGCCCACGTCACCGAAACCTGCCACGACCGCTACCTTGCCGGCCAGCATCAGGTCGGTAGCCCTGCGAATGGCATCCACGAGCGACTCACGGCATCCGTATTTGTTATCGAATTTGGATTTTGTTACCGAGTCATTGACATTGATGGCCGGCATGGGAAGCGTACCCTTTTCCATCCGTTCATACAGCCGATGTACGCCGGTGGTCGTCTCTTCGCTAAGCCCTTTCACGCCGGAAACAAGTTCCGGGTATTTATCCAGAACCATGTTGGTGAGGTCACCGCCATCATCCAGAATCAAATTAAGCGGCTTGCGCTCCTCACCGAAGAAGAGCGTTTGCTCGATGCACCAGTCGAATTCTTCATCGGTCATGCCTTTCCAGGCGTATACCGAGATGCCGGCCTGGGCAATGGCCGCAGCCGCATGATCCTGCGTGGAAAAGATGTTGCAAGATGACCAGGTCACCTCGGCACCCAGTTCCACCAGGGTTTCGATCAGGACGGCCGTCTGAATGGTCATATGCAGGCAACCCGCGATACGGGCGCCCTTAAGCGGCTTGCTGCCACCGAATTCATCACGAAGCGACATCAACCCCGGCATCTCCTGCTCGGCCAACTTGATCTCTTTTCGGCCCCAGTCGGCCAATGAAATGTCTTTTACCTTGTGTTTCACGTATTTAGATACTTCTGTCTGAGCCATAATTCCTGTTATCTTGGTATTTGCCGCAAAGGTAGGGAAAAGGGGCCTAAGCCACAATGAGGCAATCCTGTTTCATGTTGCAACTGAGGGATATAGGGTCCCCGGCTGATGGCCGAATCTTCTTAACTTTAAACGTTATCATTGCCGGATGAATATCCTCGACAGGATCAGGGAAAAGCGCAGCCAGGGCAAGAAAATGTTCGCCGTGCTGGTGGATCCCGACAAGACAGGTGACCGCGACCTGGAGGCGCTTTGCAAGGTTGCGAACGAATGCGGGGTCGATTTCTTCTTCGTGGGCGGCAGCCTGCTTACACGCGACCGGCTCAGCCAATGCATTGCCACACTGAAAGCCGGTTCCCGAATCCCCGTGGTCCTGTTCCCGGGCAATGCCATGCAGGTAGACCCTGGTGCCGAGGCGATCCTGTTCCTTTCGCTCATCTCCGGACGCAATCCCGAATTGCTCATTGGAAAACACGTGGCTTCCGCACCCATTATCCGCGAGTACGGGCTTGAAGCCATTCCCACGGGATACATGCTCGTTGACGGGGGCAACCTGACTTCCGTGCAGTATATCAGCGATACCCGTCCCATCCCTTACGACAAGCACGACATCGCCTCCAGCACGGCCATGGCAGGTGAAATGCTGGGCATGCAATGCTTTTTCCTCGATGCCGGCAGCGGTGCCCGCATGCCTGTCAGCACGAACATGATCTCCGCAGTCCGCCAGCATGTCCGCGCCCCCATCATCGCAGGTGGCGGCATTCGCACCCCCGAACAGGCAGTTGCCATCGCGGAGGCCGGCGCCGACCTTGTCGTGGTGGGCAATGCCATCGAGGACGACCATTCCCTGGTTACAGGAATCGCTGATGCATTGCGTAAAATCCAGGCACTGAAAAAGGTGTAGGGCAGATTTTTTATCCAAATTATATCTCAGGGAAGGATTTGCTTTTAGTGACGCGTGGCACAAAATGTCGTGT
>JAHEKC010000028.1 GCA_024638565.1 Bacteroidota bacterium | reverse complement strand
ATCATACAGGGTGACCGGTGCACCGTGGTGCCGGACCCCGGCCTCCGCGAACCGGAATTCGAGGTGCACGACGGAACACTTTCAATCGAGGGCAACGACGAATCGGCACCCTACCGGGTAACCATCAAACGTATTGATGAGATCGCCATACTGGGAAAGGGCAAGGTGTCCTCATCCGGAATGCTGCAGGCCGAAAAGCTGAATCTCCGCATCGCGGGCTCGGGAAAGATCAACCTGGAAGTGGAGGCTGAAATGGTGGATGCGCGCATCAGCGGAAAGGGCGATATAAAGCTGAACGGAGCCGCGGACATCCTGCACATCTCCATTTCCGGAGCCGGGAAGGTTCAGGCTGGTGCATTCGATGTGCGCGAGACAAGGGTCAGGGTCTCAGGAGCCGGAAAGGCGGAAACAAATGCGTCCGAAACGCTGGATGTGGGAATAAGCGGCGTTGGCTCGGTCAAGTACCACCGGGTGCCGGAAACAATTAACCGGTCGGTCACGGGCATGGGGAAGATTGGCCCCATGGAAGGTTCCGGCAGTGAAAGCGGCGACCGGCCGGACACGCAAAGGGATACCACCAGCGTGGTTATTGGCGACCAGGAAATCCTGATCATCGGGGATGGGGAAGGCGCTGATGGGGATGGTCAACGGAGTGTGATCCGTTATAACAGGGGAAACAAGACAACGGCCCACTGGGGCGGCTTTGAACTGGGATTCAACAATTATTTCAGCGATGGGTTCGACACCGAACTGCCGGATGGCTATGACTACCTGGAATTAAATACCGGCAAGTCGGTAGCTGTTAACCTGAACCTGTTCGACTGGAGAATAAAACTGCTTGACCATCACCTCGCCTTCGTGTCTGGCCTGGGTGTGTCCTGGAATAACTGGCGCTTCAGGAGTAACAGGACGCTGATGCCCAACGTGTCTACGCTGGATGCCTATCATGACACCATCGATTACGACAAAAACAAACTTACGGCCAGCTATCTGACGTTGCCTTTGCTTTTCGAATTCAATACCAGTGCTTACGAAAAGAAAACCTTCCACGCAAGTGCCGGCATGATCCTGGGTTATCGCATCGGTTCCCACACGAAACAGAAGTTCAAGGAGAACGGAAAGACGCGGAAGGTTAAAACCTATGACGACTTCAACCTGAACGCATACCGGTATGATGCCACTTTCCGTTTCGGGTATCGCGGGTTCACCCTCTTCGCTTCATACGGGCTGGCAGACCTCTTCAAGAAAAACCAGGGCCCTGGGCTGCACCCCTTCACCTTCGGGATAACACTGCTTGACTGGTAGCACCGGTTAATCAGCCCTGCACCCTGCCTGCCGGACCCGCTCCGGCGGGCATTCGTTTTTATGACCTCCTTGCACAGAATTCCTACTTTTACCCACCTAACTCAATCCCCTTATGAACGAGAAACTGAAGGTACTGGAGGAAAAGATAAACCAGGCGGAGCTGGGCGGAGGGCAAAGGCGTATCGAAAATCAGCATAAGAAAGGTAAGCTCACCGCCCGTGAGCGCATCCATTTCCTGATAGACGAAGGTACCTTCGAGGAGATTGGCATGCTGGTGACGCACCGGGCTACCGATTTCGGACTGGACAAGGAAAAGTACCTGGGCGACGGTGTCGTCACCGGGTATGGCAAGGTCAACGGCAGGCTTGTATATGTCTATTCCCAGGATTTTACTGTTTTCGGCGGATCGCTGTCTGAAACGCATGCAAGGAAGATCTGCAGGATCATGGACCTGGCCATGAAGAATGGTGCACCCGTCATAGGCCTGAATGACTCCGGAGGGGCGCGCATCCAGGAAGGCGTGGTATCCCTGGGAGGGTATGCGGATATATTTTACAGGAATACCATGGCTTCTGGCGTGATCCCGCAGATCAGCGCCGTCATGGGCCCCTGTGCAGGAGGCGCCGTGTATTCCCCCGCCATAACAGATTTTATCCTGATGGTGGAAAACACCTCGTATATGTTTGTCACCGGTCCCAACGTGGTGAAGACGGTGACCCATGAATCCGTCACTTCCGAGGAGCTGGGGGGCGCCTCCACACACTCCACAAAATCCGGGGTGACCCATTTTTCCTGTGCGAATGAGATCGAGTGCATCGAAACCATCAAGAAAATGCTGGATTACATCCCGTCGAACTGCGAAGACAACGCACCCCGGCTGCCTTACGAATCCAGGGACGAAACCAGGCCACAACTCAACAGCATCATTCCTGATAATCCCAATCAGCCTTATGACATGCGTGAGGTGATCAGTGAGGTAATCGACGATGGTACGTTCCTGGAGGTGCATAAGAATTTTGCGGAGAATATCGTCGTGGGTTTCGCCCGCCTGGCCGGACGCAGCATCGGGATTGTGGCGAACCAGCCTGCCTTCCTTGCCGGCGTCCTTGATATCCATGCCTCCACGAAAGCAGCCAGGTTTGTGCGGTTTTGCGACAGCTTTAACATACCGTTGCTTGTGTTTGAAGACGTACCGGGATTCCTGCCCGGAACCGACCAGGAATGGAATGCCATCATCACCAACGGTGCAAAACTTCTATATGCTTTCAGTGAAGCCACCGTACCGCGGATTACCGTCATCACCCGGAAGGCATACGGGGGTGCTTATGATGTGATGAACAGCAAGCACATCGGGGCGGATATGAATTATGCATGGCCCACCGCTGAAATTGCTGTCATGGGTGCCAAGGGAGCCGCTGAAATCATCTTCAGGAAAGAAATCGAAGCGGCCGAGGATCGTGAGGCCAAGTGGAAGGAAAAGGAACAGTATTACAACGAGCTGTTCGCCAATCCTTACAAGGCGGCCGCCCGTGGATATGTCGATGAGGTGATCCGGCCGGAAGTCACCCGGACCCGGCTGATCCGTGCCTTTATGATGCTCGAAAACAAAGCGGTCAAGCTGCCGAGGAAAAAACACGGAAACATCCCGCTATAAACACGGAATGGCCAGCCATGCTTAAACAAACACCTGTCAAATGAACATCCTTTTGCTCGGATCCGGCGGGCGGGAACATGCCCTGGCTTGGAAGATTGCCCAAAGCCCGCTATGTGATCGCCTTTTTATCGCACCCGGAAACGGGGGTACCATCCTTTGCGGCACTAACCTGGAAATTTCAGTGCGTGACTTCGATGCTGTTGCCAATGCAGTTGTTCAGCACAACATCAGCATGGTAGTAGTGGGGCCGGAAGACCCGCTGGTGCATGGCATCGTGGATTATTTCCGCGACCATCCCGATTTCGGACAGTTACCCGTGATTGGACCGTCGGCGGAAGGCGCCATGCTCGAGGGCAGCAAGGACTTCGCCAAACGATTCATGGAGCGACATGGCATCCCAACCGCCCGGCACCTGACTGTTACCCTTTCCAACGCGGACGAGGGTGCTGCCTTTATCGACAGCCTGCCACCGCCCTATGTACTGAAAGCGGACGGCCTGGCAGCCGGAAAGGGGGTGGTGATCATGCCGTCACCGGAGGAGGCCAGGGCTGAACTGAAAGACATGCTCGGCGGTAAGTTCGGGGAAGCTTCCACCAGTGTTGTGATCGAGGAGTTCCTGGATGGAATCGAACTGTCGGTCTTTGCACTGACAGATGGTAAATCGTATAAAGTCCTTCCATCTGCCAAGGATTACAAACGTGTGGGTGAAAACGATACAGGACCCAACACGGGTGGTATGGGTGCGGTCAGTCCCGTTCCGTTTGCCGATGCGGGGTTCATGCAAAAAGTTGAAGACCGGATCATCGCGCCCACGGTCAGGGGCCTGGCCCGGGACGGCATTGAATACAGGGGCTTTTTATTCGTCGGCCTGATGAAAGTGGGTGATGATCCCTTTGTGATCGAATACAATTGCCGTATGGGAGACCCGGAAACGGAAGTGGTATTGCCCAGGCTGGGCAACGATATGGTGGCGCTGTTTAATGCCGTTCACAAGGGTACCCTTTCCCGTGAAAGTGTGATCACTGATGAACGGACGGCTGCCACCGTTGTCCTCGTTTCATCCGGATATCCCGGACCGTACGAAAATGGAAAACCGGTGGAAGGCCTGGACCGGACCGGTGATTGCCTGGTATTCCAGGCAGGCACCAGGCTTGAAGATGGGATACGGTACACTTCCGGTGGCCGGGTGATGGCGATCACCGGTATGGCGAATACGCTCAAAGACGCCCTGCAGCAAGCATATGGCGCCATCGAAAAAATTGGGTATGCCAATAAATCTTTCAGGAGGGATATCGGGCGGGACCTGATGGAATCCGCGGCCCGGGTAAAATAACGCCGACTTCAGGTACCGGGGTCGCTCATGAAATTGCGACCTCCCTTTCTTACATGGGCGGAATACCAGAGCCAGAAGAAAGTGCCGATAAAGCCTATGATGACGAACAGCACATCCACTGCCATGCCGATGGGCTTTATGAGTTCGAAAATGTACTCCATAAAAGCGGCGAAGCCGTACCAGAAACCATCCATGATCGTGCGTTATTTTGCTTCAAAAATAAACATTTTCAAAAAGCCCCGGGTGCACCCATGATTGTCCGGATCTTCAGGGGCCAGCAGCCCATAGGACAGTTGCTGCTGGGCCTTGCCGTCATATTCATGTGGGCCCTTTCATACCTGCGTGGAACGATTGCTGGCCCTGAATCGTCCATGCCCCTTTACAACCTGCTGTCCTCGCTCACCGGTCAGGGGCTTTTCGCGTACATCGCGGGTGCGGCCCTTACGCTCATCCAGGCCATCCAGCTGAATGTCATCATCAACCGGCACGAGGTGCTTATTCACCGGTCTCACTTTCCGGGACTGATGTTCGTGCTCGCCACTTCCGCCGTGCCCGAAATGCTGGTTTTAAGCCCGGCCATACTGGTGAATTCCCTGCTGATCATTGTACTGGATAAGGTGTTGCGCCTTTTCAAGAACGAATCCCCATTGCCCCTCGTGTTTGATTCCAGCCTGCTGCTTGCGCTGGCCACGCTGCTCTATTTTCCCGCCTGCCTGTACCTGGTATGGTTCCTGGCGGCCCTTCTCGTCATGAGGCCGTTCAGCTGGCGGGATTGGGCAACCGCCCTTATGGGACTGCTTACACCTCTATTTTTCCATGCGTTCTATTACTTCATGACAGGGAGCCTGGCCGGCGCGGCCGCACCCTTCCGGGAACAGGGGGCCATGCTATCATTCCACCCGGCGGGCCTGTGGCCGCAGAACTATCCCGTAATGGCGGTGGTGATGGGTATCCTCCTTGCAATCTCAACCTTGACCCTGCGGTCCAGGTATGCACGAAACGTGGCCCGGGTCCGCAATTTCCAGCTGGTGATATTTATATATGCAATTGTCAGCCTCGGTATCCTCATCGCGACTCCTGCCGCGCAACATTTCAGGTATGTGCTGGCCTGTGTGCCGCTTGGTGTGATTCTGTCCTCTTACTTCCTGGAAGCACAAAAACCATGGAAGGCGGAGATCCTGCTGTATCTTTTTATCGCCGGAATTGCCTTCGACTTTTTCGTGGCCCCGTAATAAATATTTATTTTTGGACCTGAATCCTGATTATGAAATTTGGTGTTGTCGTATTCCCCGGGTCAAACTGTGACCATGACCTGCTCAATGTGCTGGAACATGTGCTGGGCCAGCAGGTCATAGCCCTGTGGCACAAGGACCATGACCTGAAAGGTGTGGATATGGTTATGCTGCCGGGCGGGTTCAGCTACGGAGACTATCTCCGTTCCGGGTCTATCGCGAGATTTTCGCCCATCATGAAAGAGGTCGTCGAATTTGCCGATCGGGGAGGTTTTGTTTTCGGGATATGCAACGGGTTCCAGATACTCTGCGAATCACGCCTGCTGCCCGGTGCGCTGCTTCACAACGAGCATCACACCTTCATTTGCAGGAACACCTATGTAAAGGCTGAAACAGATCAGAGCCTGATTACCTCCAGGCTCAGGATTGACGAGCCCCTGAAGATTCCGATCAGCCACGGAGAAGGTCGCTTTTATGCAGGCTCCGACATTGTCAAAGAACTGCAGGACAAGGACCAGGTTCTTTTCAGGTATTGTGATGCCGAAGGCGGTGTTTCCGAAAAATCAAATCCCAATGGCGCCACCGACCACATCGCAGGCATCTGCAACAAAACCAGGAATGTATTCGGTATGATGCCCCACCCGGAACGTGCTGCGGACCCGGTGCTGGGCAATACGGACGGGCTGGGGATATTTCAATCCATCCTGCAGATCGTTACCGCCTGAACGAGGTTTTTATATCCCACCTTTCCTCATAACTGGTTATTCACCAGCCGGGAATCACGCAGCTTCCTGAAGTACTTTTCATGCATTACCCGCTTCATGGCTTCGGCATGCGCGACCTTGTGCATGTCACTGCCAATAAAATCTACCAAATCGTTGTCGATCAGCTTTTCGGCGGTTTTTCGGGCATCGACACCGTAATACCCGGCGAGTGAATTGGCGTTAATCTGGAGGAGCACACCCGCATCATGGAATTCCCGGTAATGTTCCAGCTTCCCGAACCAGAAGGGGTAGCGTTCAGGGTGCGCGAGCACGGGCTTATAGCCCTTAACCTGCATGTTAAATATGATCTCCCGGATATTCTCAGGGCAGTTGATGTAGGATACCTCGAATAACAGGTAGTTCTCGCCAAACGTAAGCAGCTTTTCATTGTCCAGCTTATGCATGAACCCGTCATCCAGGTAATACTCCGCTGCCGCGTCCACTTCGATTTCGATACCCTCAGCTTGCACGGCTTTCCGTACTTCTGCCAGGCCCTCGAGAATGATCTCGGGCGTGTTCCTGAAGTGATCGCTCATCACATGGGGAGTGGTGATGACCTTGCGGAAGCCATATTCCTTCATCCGGCCAATCAGCTCGATGCTGTCTTCCATGGTCCTGGCTCCGTCATCAATGCCAGGGATGAAATGTGAATGCATATCAACACCCACGAATGAAAAGTCGGTAGGGGGCACTTTTTTGCCGCCGAACAATTTCGATAATATCCCTGGTGCCATTCCTGCTTCGTTGCCGGATTATGTTTCGAAATTCTTTCTGAACCAGTTGAATGTATCTTCAAGGCCTTCCTTCAGCCTGACCTCGGGCCGGTACCCGAGCGTCCCGGTGGCGGCACTGATGTCCGCCAGGGAATCCCTGACATCTCCCTTTCGCTCTTCGGAATGATCAGGTCTGGGCTTCCTTCCTGAGACGGCGGCAAGCTGTAGATATAAGTCGTTGATGGATACCTTTTCGCCGACCGCCACATTATAAACCTCTCCATAGGCTTCCGGCCGGTCGCAACACAGGGCCCTGATATTTGCCTGTACCGCATTGGCCACGTAGGTAAAATCGCGGGTCTGGTTCCCGTCACCGTGAATTGTGGCCGGCTGGTCCTTCATCAGCGCTTTCATGAACAGCGGGATGGCAGCGGCGTAAGGCCCGTCAGGGTCCTGCCGTGGTCCGAAGACATTGAAATACCTGAGGCCGATGACGGGTGTACCGAATTGCAGGGCGAAGACGCCCGCATACAATTCGTTTGTGAATTTCGAAACGGCATACGGAGAAAGCGGTTTGCCAATCCGTTTCTCCACCTTTGGAAGCTCACCCGAGTCCCCGTAAACAGAACTGGAACTGGCGTAAACGAAATGCCCCACCCCCTGCTCCCTTGCGGCCACCAGCATGTTGAGGAATCCGGTGGCGTTCGATGCATGGGTGGCCAGTGGATTCTTGAGGGATCGCGGCACAGAACCCAGGGCGGCCTGGTGTGAAACAAGGTCCATCCCCTCACAGGCGTTCAGGCATGTTTCCGGATCCGTGATATCACCCTCCATGAACTCGAATGCCTGTTCGGACCTGAACAGGTTTACATTTCGTTCGAACCCGTTCGAAAGGTTGTCCAGTACCCTTACCTTCCTGAACTTATGTGCCAGCAGGTATTCAACAATATGTGATCCGATAAATCCGGCCCCGCCCGTTACGAGCACGGCCCGGCGTTCCATTCCCGGCAGGTGCCAATTGGATGATCGATACATGCGGTTATTCGTCAACGCTTCCGGTATTGATTCTCGTAATAGTGCTGGTAGTCACCGGACGTCACATGGTCAAGCCATTCGCCGTTCTCCAGGTACCAGTCGACGGTCTTTCGCAGGCCTTCCTCAAACTGAAGCGATGGTTGCCACCCCAGTTCATCCTGAATCCGGGAAGAATCGATGGCATACCGCTTGTCATGGCCGGCCCGGTCCTTAACGAAGGCGATTAGCTTTTCGGAGGTCCCGGCGGGTTTGCCCAGCTTTTCATCCATGACGCGGCATAGCAACATGACCAGGTCGATATTCTTCCATTCATTGTTTCCGCCTATATTATACGTGGCGCCATGGTTCCCATTGTGAAAAACAAGGTCAGAGGCCACCGCGTGATCCTCCACGTAAAGCCAGTCCCTCACATTTTCTCCTTTCCCGTAAACCGGAATGTCCTTTCCGAGTCGGATATTCTGCAGAACCAGGGGGATCAGTTTCTCCGGAAACTGGTTGGGCCCGTAATTATTGGAACAGTTAGTGATCACCACCGGCATTTCATAGGTATGGTAGTAGGCCCGCACCAGGTGGTCGGAACTGGCCTTGGAAGCCGAATAGGGGCTGCGTGGATCATAAGGTGTTTGTTCGGTGAAAAATCCGGATGCCCCCAGTGATCCGTAGACTTCATCGGTACTGATGTGATAGAACAGCTTGTCAGCAGAATGGCCGGCCCATGCCTGTCTTGCAGCCTCCAGCAGGTTAAAGGTTCCCAGGATGTTTGTCATCACGAAGCGTGCGGGACCGGATATAGAACGGTCGACATGCGATTCGGCGGCAAAGTGAATGACAGCGTCAAATCCATGCTCACTGAAAAGCGAGGAAACAAGTGTCGCATCCGAAATATCCCCTTTAATGAAAGTATAGTTTGGTTTGCCCTCGATGTCCCGGAGGTTTTCCAGGTTCCCGGCATATGTAAGCGCATCCAGGTTGTAAATCCGGTATTCCGGGTACTTGTTCACGAACAGCCGCACGGCGTGGGAGCCGATAAACCCCGCACCACCGGTCATGAGAATTTTCATTCCCCACCTCCCCTGCTAATTCCGGGTTCCAGCGTTTCCAGGGCCTGTTCCCACTGCCAGGCAGTATCGATCATCTCCCCGAGACCGTACTGGGCCTTCCAGCCCATTACCTTGCGTATCTTCCCGACGTCCGCCCAGACCTGCTCAATATCCCCGGGCCTGCGGGGCCCTATGGTATAGGCAATGTCGACCCCGGTACGGTCCCGGAATGCATGCACCATCTCCAGGACTGAATGTCCCTTTCCCGTTCCAAGGTTGTATACTTCAAATGGCTGTCCTTCGCGCTTCAGCAGCCGTTCCAGTGCCACCACGTGGGCAGCCGCCACATCCATCACGTGGATGTAGTCCCGAATGCATGTGCCGTCGGGTGTGGGGTAGTCGTCCCCGAAAACTTCCAGGCCAGGCAGCTTTCCGGCAGCCACGCGTGTAATCACCGGCATCAGGTTGGAAGGCTTGCCAATGGGGTACTCACCGATCAATGCGCTGTGATGCGCCCCCACGGGATTGAAATACCGAAGCGAAACGGCCCGAAGGGTATTCTGACGGGTGGCGTCCGCCAGGATTTCCTCCGACATCTTTTTCGTACTGCCATAGGGGGATTCGGCTTCCTTTACCGGCGCGGTCTCACCCACGGGAAGGCTGTCAGGCTGCCCGTATACCGTGCAAGAGGATGAAAATACAAATGATTCGACTCCGGTACGTCCGCATGCCCCGAGTACATTGATCAGTGAAAGCAGGTTGTTACGGTAGTATCTCAATGGCTGCTCCACTGACTCCCCGACTGCTTTCAGTGCTGCAAAGTGAATGACGGCACTGATGCCGTACGCATCGAACAGCGCATCCGTCGATGCCTTATCGCACAGGTCCACCTTTTCAAAAACGGGCGTCCGACCTGCAATCTCTCCTATCCTGCCGATAACCTCTTCATGCGAGTTGGACAGGTTATCCGCGACCAGCACATCAAACCCTGAAGCCATCAGCTCCACAGCCGTATGCGAACCGATATACCCGGCGCCGCCTGTAACCAGTATGTAATTTCTTTCGCCCATGGATAGTGCGCGGTCAGAGACTCCAGTAATTCAATTTAGTGAATTTGCCGCGATATATGCCCTTTACGTCCACTACCAGCCCTCCGGGACCGGTCAGGGACTGAAAGAAGGATTCGTCCAGGCCGGTATATTCCCGGTGGTTGACCGCCACCAGCACGGCATCGTAGTGCTGCCCCGGCCGCTCCAATAACTTGTACCCGTATTCCTCTTCGAACTCTTGTGGGGATGCCTTGGGGTCCACCACGTCGACCGCCACCCCGTAGGACTTGAATTCATTGAGTACGTCGATTACCTTGGAATTCCGGATATCCTCCACGTCTTCCTTGAAGGTGGCACCCATAACCAGCACTTTTGATTTTGATGGCTCGACTCCCCGTGAAATCAGTTGCTTCACCGTTTGCTTGGCAATATAAAAGCCCATTGAATCATTGACATATCTTCCCGAGTTGATCACCTGGGCGTGGTAGCCGAGCTGCTGGGCCTTGTAGGTCAGGTAATAGGGGTCCACACCAATGCAATGACCGCCCACGAGTCCCGGGTAGAATTTTAGAAAATTCCACTTGGTACCGGCAGCTTCCAGCACTTCGAACGTATTGATCCCGATCTTATTGAAGATTATGGACAACTCGTTCATCAGCGAAATATTCACGTCCCGTTGCGTGTTTTCGATGATCTTTGCCGCCTCTGCCACCTTGATGGAACTGGCGCGGAACACACCGGCATCTATGACCATCTCATATACTTTCGCAATCTCGTCCAGTGATTCGGGATCGCATGCCGAAACGACTTTTACGACGCTTGCCAGTGTATGCTTCTTGTCTCCGGGGTTGATACGTTCCGGCGAATAGCCTACCTTGAAATCAGTTCCTGCCTTCAGTCCTGATTCCTTTTCCAGTACCGGGATACAGTCCTCTTCGGTACAGCCAGGGTAGACCGTGGACTCGTACACGACGTAATCACCCTTCTTCAGGACACTTCCCACGGTCCTGGAAGCCCCCAACAGCGGGTTCAGGTCCGGCAGTTTGTGGTCATTGATGGGTGTGGGTACCGCGATAATGAAGAAGCCTGCAACGGCCAGTTCGCCTGGTTCGCTGGTAAAGCTTATATCACATCCTTCAAATGCATCCTTTTCCAGTTCGCCGCTCGGGTCCTGCCGGTTATTCATTTTTTCGATCCGGCCTGCATTGATGTCGAATCCGATCACGGAAGCGCGCCTGGCCAGTGCAAGGGCAATAGGCAATCCTACATACCCCAGGCCTATCACACCGATTTTCGTTTTCTTCTCTGATATATCCTTGTACATTCGTTCTGATTTTCCTGCCATCGATCTTTCTTGTTTATGGCATCATGCCGGCTAAACGACGATGGGCTTCTTTTTCAGTTTTCTCAGTTCGTAAATACGTTCTATGATCTCGACTACTTTCAGCCCCTCCAGCGCATTGGTGGTGATTTGTGTTTTGGCCCTGAGCGTATTCACCACGTTCTCGATGATAAAGTGATGGTTCGCTGCGGATCCCTTGTAGGAACCATAGTCGTTTGCCGGGCTGACGGCCGGCAGATCCGGCATTTGGTAGTCTTTAATGTGGCAATATTCTACTTCATTCATATACTGGCCGCCCACCTTAATGCTTCCCTTGCGGCCTATGATGGTCATGCTGCTTTCGAGGTTCTTGTCATATACAGCCGTTGAGTAGCCAATGCTTCCCATCCCGCCGTTCAGAAACCTGAAGTTCACAAACCCTGAATCCTCAAATGCCGTACTCCCGGCATGCGTGAAGTCATCGAATTTCGCCTGTATATCGGTGATATCTCCGAAAAGCCAGTACATCAGGTCTACCCAGTGTGAAAACTGCGTAAAAAGTGTGCCGCCGTCAAGGTTGGATGACCCTTTCCAGCTTCCATTCCTGTAGTACCGCTCATCACGATTCCAATAGCAAACCAGCTGTACCATGAATATATCACCCAGTAACCGGCGATCCACCATTTCCTTAAGCCAGACCGAAGGCGGGCTGTACCTGTTCTGCATAACGCAGAATACCACCTTATGCACCTGCAGGGCCTTGAATATTATCTTTTCACAGTCGCTTTTGGAGAGCGCCAGGGGCTTTTCGATTACAACATGCTTGCGCTTCTCCAATGCCTTCAGCGCCTGTTCGGCATGAAGCCCGTTAGGGGTGCAGATGCACACCACGTCGAAATCAATATTGGATTCCAGTAAGGATTCCAGATTCCCGAAATACGGCACCTGGTATTGCCCGATTTCCAGTTCCGCAGCGGGTCGCGAATCACAGAGCGCCACCAGCTCGCATTCCGGGTTGCGGGTAATCATTTCAGCATGCCGCAGGCCAATGTGCCCGCTGCCCACGACGGCAAATTTTATATTCCTTTCAGAGATCATTCCTTGCGATTAACCTTATTTTCTTTCAGCTCGTAGTGCTGGCCGCTCTCCGGGCATGATGCTTCTCCCTTTTCATTAAAATGCAGCCGGTGCCCGAATTCGCTCATCCAGCCGGCGTGCCTGGCAGGGTTTCCGATTACGAGCGCGAAATCATCCACATTTCCCGTAACGACGGCACCTGCACCCACGAAAGCGAAACGCCCGATCGTATAACCACAAATGATCGTGGCATTTGCGCCTATCGATGCCCCCTTCTTGACCAGCGTTTTAACATACTGGTCCCGGCGTACCACGGCACTGCGCGGATTGACAATATTGGTGAAGACCATCGATGGCCCCAGGAATACGTCATCTTCACATTCCACGCCGGTGTAAATGGAAACGTTATTCTGTACTTTGACATTATCGCCCAGCTTCACCCCCGGCGAAACAACCACATTCTGCCCGAGATTGCAGTTGCGCCCAATGACTGCACCCGGCATGACATGCGTAAAATGCCAGATGCGCGTGCCTTCGCCTATGGAGGCGCCATCGTCTATAACGGCCGTTTCGTGTGCCTGGTACCTGGATTCCATTACGCTTCGAACCGGTGAGCCGGCCTGAACCACTCTTCCTCGGGCAGGGATTTGAAATACGCGTATGTTTTGGCAAGCCCTTCCTTTCTTCCTACTGAAGGCTTCCAGCCAAGTAATGCGGCGGCCCTTGAAATATCCGGCTTTCTTTGTTTCGGGTCATCCTGCGGAAGCGGCTTGTAAACGATCTTTTGCGAGGTGCCAGTCAGCCCGATGATCTCCTGTGCAAAGTCGCGGATCGTAATCTCCTCGGGATTGCCCATGTTAACGGGAAAAGCATAGTCGCTCTTCAGCAACCTGAACACCCCTTCCACCAGGTCGTCCACGTAACAGAAGGAACGGGTCTGGCTGCCATCGCCGAACACGGTAAGGTCCTCCCCTCTCAATGCCTGGCCAATAAAAGCAGGAAGGGCACGCCCGTCATTCAGCCGCATGCGCGGCCCGTAGGTGTTGAAAATTCTCACGATCCTTGTCTCCAGCCCGTGATACGTATGGTAGGCCATGGTCATCGCCTCCTGGAAACGCTTGGCCTCATCATAAACGCCACGGGGACCCACAGGATTGACGTTACCCCAGTAATCCTCGTTCTGCGGATGCACCTGGGGGTCGCCGTATACCTCGGAAGTGGATGCCACCAGGATTCGGGCGCCGGAGGCCTTGGCAAACCCCAGCAGGTTATGGGTACCCAGCGATCCGACTTTCAAAGTCTGAATGGGGATCTTCAAATAGTCGACCGGGCTGGCGGGAGAAGCGAAATGGAGGATGTAGTCGACCTTTCCCGCCACATGCACGAAACGACTTACATCGTGATGGTAAAAATCAAAATCCTTATTCGAAAACAAATGTTCAATATTCCGGAGGTCGCCCGTCACCAGGTTGTCCATTCCCACCACGGCAAATCCCTCCTGGATAAACCGGTCACATAAATGCGAACCCAGGAAACCGGCGGCGCCGGTAATCAATACCCTTTTCATGTGCCCGCTCCCTTTCCGCCAACGGTCTTTCGACCGATGCTTTCATAATGGAAACCCAGCTCTTCCATGTGGTCGAGGTCGTACAGGTTTCTTCCGTCAAAGATCAAGGGATTGTTCAGTAGGGTTTTCATTTTCCGGAAATCAGGCGTGCGGAACAGCGCCCATTCGGTTGCGATAAGCAAAGCATCAGCGCCATCGAGGATTTCGTAGGCGTCTTTCCCAAATTTAATCCGGTCCCCGTATATATTCCTTGTGTTTTCCATGGCTGCCGGATCGAATAC
The DNA here is from genome assembly GCA_024638565.1 of Bacteroidota bacterium. Taxonomy (GTDB): domain Bacteria; phylum Bacteroidota; class Bacteroidia; order AKYH767-A; family OLB10; genus JAHEKC01. The sequence continues at coordinate 15,036 of JAHEKC010000028.1, read as the reverse complement.
CCTGACCTTGGCGCCTTCCCGCAACAGTTCGTCGATGATATACATCGCGGGCGCTTCACGAATATCATCCGTATCCGGCTTGAAGGACAATCCCCACAATGCAATCGTCTTGCCTGCAAGGCTGCCCCCGAAGAATTCGCGCGCCTTGGATGCCAGCAGCAACTTTTGTTTTTCATTTACATCCATTACGCTGGGGAGCAGTTTAAAGGTGAAACCGAACTCCTTTGCGGTTTGATCAAGCGCGCGCACATCCTTGGGAAAACAGCTCCCCCCGTACCCGATCCCGGCAAAAAGGAACCTTTTGCCAATCCGGCTGTCCGAGCCCATCCCAATCCGGACCTTGTCCACGTCAGCGCCCGTACGTTCGCACAAGCCCGCAATTTCGTTCATGAACGTGATCTTGGTTGCCAGGAAGGCATTGGCGGCATATTTGGTAAGCTCCGCTGACCGCTCATCCATAAAGTAGATGGGATTGCCCTGCCGCAGAAACGGGGCATACAGGTCCTTCAGGATCTTCTTTGCATTTTCCGACCTCGTGCCGATCACCACCCGGTCCGGTTTCATGAAATCGTCCACGGCAAAACCCTCCCGCAGGAATTCCGGGTTCGACACCACATCGAATGCCGCCTGGGTATGATTTGCAATCTCCTTGTGCACCAGCTCGGAAGTCCCCACGGGAACCGTACTCTTGGTAATAATGATCATATACCGGTCCAGGAGCTTTCCGATTTCACCGGCCACCTTGAGTACGGCCGACAGATCAGCCGAACCGTCCTCCCCCGGAGGCGTGGGAAGGGCGAGAAATACCACTTCCGCATCGCGGATACCCTCTTCCAGGTGTGTCGTGAACGTCAGACGGCCCTGGCCTGCATTTCGTTCAAATAAAATGTCGAGATGCGGCTCATAAATGGGCACCTTCCCGCTGCGCATCGAAGCCACCTTTTTTTCATCAATATCGATGCAGGAGACCTGGTTGCCCATTTCGGCAAAACAAGTGCCTGTCACAAGGCCCACATACCCTGTACCAATAACAGCGATATTCATTTCAGCTTATGACGGAATTGTCTTTCAGTTTCGGTTTGTTCGCGAAAAATGCGAGCACCTGGTCGCTGATATAACGCAGGTCATCCTCGCTCAGCTCGGTATGCATGGGAAGCGAAACAACATGCGATGCCAGGTATTCACTCACAGGCAGGTCACCTTCCGGGTAACGGTCACTTCGGTATGCTGCCTGGAGGTGCAATGGAATGGGATAATAGATCTTGGAGGGGATGTGCTTGGCCGCCAAATGGTCAATCAGCGCCTGGCGGTCGCCGGATTTTACGATGAGCGTGTACTGGTGAAACACATGAGTGGATCCGGGCTGGCGGACTGGCACCTGAAGGCCTTCACAACCCGCAAAGGCCCGGTCATACCATTCCGCGGCACGCTGGCGTGCGCGGGTATATGAATCAAGGTGTCTCAGCTTGACCCGCAATACCGCGGCCTGAAGGCTGTCGAGCCTTGAATTCACACCAATAAAGTCATGGGTGTATTGTGCCGTCTGCCCGTGGTTGGCCGTTCGGCGGATGCTTTCCGCCAGGTCTTTGTCGTCCGTGAAAATCGCTCCGCCGTCCCCGTAACACCCCAGGTTCTTTGAGGGAAAGAATGAAGTGCAACCGGCATCACCCATGGCCCCTGCCTTTTTCTTCGCGCCGTCCGCAAACGTGTATTCGCTTCCGATGGCCTGTGCGGCATCCTCGATGACCCTGAGCTTATGCCGGCGTGCTATTTCCATCACCCGTTCCATGTCTGCGCATTGCCCGAACAGGTGTACGGGCACCACTGCCACTGTACGAGGAGTGATGGCACGTTCGAAAGCATCCGGATCTATGGTAAATGTCTCCGGGTTGACTTCAACCAGCACGGGTGTCAGCCCCAACAGGGCAATTACCTCCCCGGTCGCCACATAGGTGAAACTGGTGGTGATCACCTCGTCGCCGGGCTTGAAACCCATGGCCATCATGACCACCTGGAGTGCATCCGTACCGTTGGCGCAAGGAATCACATGTTGTATACCCGTATGTTCCGCCAACTCACCCGCGAAAGCCTTGACCTCGGGCCCGTTGATGAAGGCGGCCGATTCGACCACACGTTGCAACGCCTCGTCAATCTCGTGCTTAACTTTCTGATACTGACCGATAAGGTCAACCATCTGGAGGTTTTTCATCACAAAAAAACGGGAATGCGAAGATAGGGAATTTTACAGGCCGAATTCAAGTCCGCAGAACCCCGGAAAACTGGCGTTGGAGTCCTATTTTCAGTAATTTGCGGCCGTTCCTGCTACCCATGAAACGCGCCCTTCTGATACCGCTTTCCCTGGCCCTCGCAAGCCTGTCCCACGGCCAGGTCAGCATCCGCGATTCCTCCATCAACATGCACATCGTAAGCATGGGCTACAGCTTCCAGCTTCCGGGGGGCGACATGGCAGACCGGTTCGGCTGGAACTCCATGCTGGAAGTCGGCTATGCGTATAAACTGGGCGCCAATTTTTGTCTTGGCGTACAGGGCGGCTTCCTGTTCGGCAATCAGCTGGAGGAAACAGGAATTCTTTCCGCCCTGCAGCATGAAAACGGGTCTATCCTGGGGGATGACGGCCGGTTCGCCGATGTCAGGCTCTTCGAACGTGGTTACCATATATCACTGCTGGCGGGTAAACTGCTTCCTTTTAAGAAGCCCAATCCAAACTCCGGCATCCTGGCAATGATCGGTCCGGTATTCCTGCAGCATAAGGTCAGGATCGAAACGATCGGTAATACGATTCCGCAGCTGAACAATGAATACAAAAAGGGGTACGACCGGCTTACCAACGGAATGGGGCTGCATGAATCAATAGGCTATTATCATTTCGGGAACAAGTATCTCGTGAATTACTATTTCGGATTCGAGTTCATCCAGGCATTTACAAAGAACCGCAGGGATTATAATTTCGATACCATGAGTCGCGACGACGGCAACCGTGTCGACCTGCTTTTCGGGGTGCGGGCAGGCTGGATGCTTCCGCTTTACAAAAAGGCGCCCCGCAAATACTATTTTTATTAGATGGCCGCGCTTTACCATGTGGCCATGCTGACATACGGCCTTGCCGTATACCTGGTTTCCCCGTTTAACAGCAAGGCAGCCCGCTGGCTGGCCGGCCGGAAAGGCCTGTGGGCCCGTATCCGGAAAGCCATGCAGGACAAGTCCGGCAGGCGGGCCTGGTTTCACTGTGCCTCGCTTGGCGAATTTGAGCTTGCCAAACCGCTCATTAAAGCCTTCAGGGAATCCTACCCCGGCTACCAGGTGGTGCTGACATTCTTTTCACCGTCAGGATACGAACATGCGAAACATGACGGTTATGCAGACCACGTATTCTACCTTCCGCTGGACGGCCCCGTACATGCGAAAAGGTTTATATCCGCGGTTGCGCCATCCATTGCATTCTTCGTAAAAACCGATATCTGGTACTTCTATATAAGGGAACTGGCTCGTAAGAAAATTCCTTCGTTCACCGTTTCGTCTCGGTTTCATAAAGGCCAGTACTACTTTAATTTGCCGGGCCGGCCTTTTCAAAAGATCCTCAAGCGGGTGAGCCATCATTTCGTGGTGGACCAGGCATCGCTGGCCGTCATGTATGACGCCGGCCTGGCCAACGTCACCGTCTGCGGAGACCTGCGTTTTGACCGTGTGGCCCGTTTGCCGGAGACGGCACTTGCGGATGAGATTGCGGAGGAATTCTGCAGGGATCACCTGGTGGTGGTTGCCGGCAGCACATGGGATGCGGATGAAAAGCTGCTGGCAGGCTTCCTGGACGACATGCCGGAAAACTGGCGGCTCGTGGTTGCACCGCACGAGGTGGGTCCAGACCGGATCAGGGCCGTGGAACGGAACTTCAACGGGCACAGTGTCCGGTATGGCGATGACAACCATACAGGCAACGCGAGGGTACTGGTCATTGACCGGATCGGCAAACTGTCCGCACTGTACCGGTACGGCAAGTATGCTTACGTGGGAGGTGCGTTCGGCAAGGGCCTGCATAACATCCTTGAACCCGTTGCATTCGGACTGCCGGTCTTCTTCGGGCCCCGCATCAGAAAATTTCCGGAAGCCGCTGAACTGGCCGCCGCACATCTTTCTTACGTGGTCAACAAACCTGGTGACATGAAATCGGTCGTTCAGGACATAGAGTCAGGGCGCGTCAGCCATGGTGAAATCCGAACCGGGCTGCTGAAGTTCGTGAGCGAACGGCAGGGCGCCACACGTGTAATCCTGAATCACCTGGAAGTCAATAATGTCGTCAGCCCGAAAGGCATCTGATTGCCTATGGTTACTTTTGAACGTTTCATGCATTCACCATCCGCTTTCCGATCCGCATTCGCTGTGTTCCTGGCAATTGGGTGGACCGGCTGCGCCAATCCCAACGGGAAAAATCAAATGAACGCACACCGTCATACGAACGAACTGGTCAACGAAACAAGCCCCTATCTATTACAGCATGCGCACAATCCCGTCAACTGGCATGCCTGGAATGAACGGAGCCTGGCCAAGGCGCGTGAGGAAAACAAACTTTTGCTGATCAGCATCGGATATTCAACCTGTCACTGGTGTCATGTCATGGAACGCGAAAGCTTCGAAGACTCCACCATTGCCGCGTTTATGAACGAACATTTTGTTTCGATAAAGGTGGATCGTGAGGAGCGGCCCGATATCGATCATATTTACATGCAGGCTGTTCAGATGATGACCGGGCGCGGGGGCTGGCCGCTTAACTGCATTGCATTGCCGGATGGAAAACCCCTTTTCGGCGGTACTTATTTCCCGCGTGAACAGTGGCTGGAAGCGTTGAAGCAGATCGCACAGGCCTGGGCCGGCGATCCCGACAGGTGCCGGAAATATGCAGACGAGGTGACCGCAGGGATCAGGCAGGCATCCCTGGTGCAGCCTTCGGGTGACGCCCTGGAGATCGTCACCAAAGAGGGGCTCGCTGAAGCGGTGCGCAGCTGGTCCGCAACATTCGACCCTGAGCATGGCGGGCCTGACCGCGCACCCAAGTTTCCTATGCCGGTCAACTACCGGTTCCTTCTTCGTTATCACTACCATACCGGCGATCGCTCCGTACTGGAACATGTTTCGCTTACGCTTAACCGGATGGCCATGGGCGGGATTTACGATGCTGTCGGGGGTGGATTTGCGCGCTACTCAACGGATGCCGAGTGGAAAGTACCCCACTTCGAAAAGATGCTATATGACAACGCACAGCTTGTTTCATTGTATGCCGATGCCTTTCGTGCAACTGGAAATCCGTTGTACAAGAGTGTGGTTTATGAAACGCTTGCATTCGTGGCGCGTGAACTTACGGACAATCAGGGGGGATTTTATTCTGCGCTGGATGCTGACAGCGAAGGGGAGGAGGGCAAGTTCTACGTCTGGACCCGTGATGAAATCGATTCCCTGCTTGGCGACCATGCCAGTCTCTTTTCCGATGTGTACAACATAAACAAACATGGCCTGTGGGAGCACGGGAACCATATCCTCCTGCGGCGCGCATCACATGAAGTGCTTGCCGAAAAGCACAAGCTCGGCATGGCTGAATACTTGCAAATTCTTGAATCATGCAGGGAAAAACTGCTTTCCGCACGGGAACAGCGAATACGTCCCGGACTGGACGACAAGGTCATCACGTCCTGGAATGCCCTGATGATAACCGCCTGTTGCGATGCATTCGACGCGTTCCGGGAGCCCCGTTTTCTCGCGGCCGCGGAAAAAGCCATGGGGTACATTGAAAAAAACCTGATGTCGGACGATCGGGTATTCCACAGCACCCATCCATCCGTGGCATCCGCCGGCAAGAAACCTGCCGTGATGGCTTTCCTTGACGATATGGCCCTGCTGACGAGGGCCTATCTCTCGTTGTATGAATCCACGGGTAAAGCGTCGCACCTCATGGCAGCCCGGCATATGGCCGATGCGGCAATAGACGGTTTTTTTGATGATGCGTCGGGGATGTTCCGGTTTACACATGACGATGGCGAATCTCTTATCGCCCCCAAGATTGAAATGGAAGACAACGTCATCCCGTCATCCAACAGCGTCATGGCCGGAAACCTTTTCCGGCTTTCCCGCCACCTGGACCGGGTGGCCTATGAGAAGACGGCCCGGCACATGTTGTCCTCGGTCAGACAGTACCAGGCCTCCTACCCTTCCGCTTTCGCCAACTGGCACATGCTGGCACTTGATTTCCTGTATCCCTTCCATGAGCTGGTTGTGACGGGCAAGGAAGCCGAAGCCGGCATCCGCGACATTCGGTCAAGATACCTGCCAAATGTCACTACCGCCATGGCCGAAAGCGAAAGCGAACTGCCGTTGCTGAAAGGACGCTTTGTACCCGGGCAGACGCTGGTATATGTGTGCACGAACAAGTCCTGCCGCCTGCCTGTGCCCGACACGCAAAAAGCGCTGGGACTGGTTGAAAAGTGATGCTGTTTTATTGATTCCTTCCTGTATCGCCTTCACGTAGCCGCTTCTGCGGAGCAAGGCCGGAAGCAAATAACCCTGATCGGTGAACGGCCTGGATTGCGCAGCCGGTACTTTGTGCATCGCCCGGACAATCCAAATGCCATGAACCTGATGCATTGGTTGCCGGTCAATCGTTCAAGGCTGAGGTATGCGTTTGGCATCAACTTACATGCAACCACGAACTCCTGCCCTGACGCCGAAAGGCGGGCGGGACGATCATTAAACTTTTAAAAATTGATTCCTGAACGCCCCTTCTACTCCACGGTCACGCTTTTTGCTAGGTTACGCGGCTGGTCGACATTGCAGCCACGCATGACGGCAATATGATATGCAAGCAATTGCAGCGGGATTACTGCGAGCAGGGGAAGCAGCGTGTCGTCACATTCCGGGATTTCTATTACATGGTCGGCGAGTTTGCGAACCGTGGAGTCGCCCCTGGTGACGATGGCGATGATAATCCCTTTCCGGGCCTTCACCTCCTGGATATTGCTCACTACCTTTTCATATGAAGCACTCTTGGTGGCGATCACCACCACGGGCATCTGCTCATCGATCAGGGCGATGGGCCCGTGTTTCATCTCGGCGGCCGGGTAGCCTTCCACATGGATATAAGAAATCTCCTTGAGCTTGAGTGCGGCTTCCAGCGCCACCGGGAAACCGTATCCGCGGCCCAGGTAAAGGAAATTCGGTGCCTCGTGGAACATCGCGGCCAGCTCCCTGGTCTGCTCATTGGTCTTCAGCACCTCTTCCACCTTGGCAGGCATGCTTTCCAGTTCACTGAGCAGGGAGGAAAACCTGGTCATGGCAATCATGCCACGCCGGTGCGCAATCTGCAGTGCCAGCATGGTGAGAACCGTAACCTGCGCGGTAAACGCTTTCGTGCTGGCGACACCTATTTCCGGGCCGGCATGGGTATAGGACCCTGCATGTGTGGCCCTGGGTATGGATGATCCCACTACGTTGCAGATGCCAAAAATGGTGGCGCCCTTTGACTTGGCCAGCTCCACTGCCGCAAGGGTATCGGCTGTTTCACCGGACTGCGAAATGGCAATCACCACATCTTCCTCGGAAATGACAGGGTTCCGGTACCTGAATTCAGACGCATATTCCACCTCCACCGGCAACCTGGCAAGATCTTCCATCAGGTACTCCCCCACCAGGCCGGCATGCCATGAGGTGCCGCATGCCACGATGATAACCCGTTTGGCGGAAAGGAATTTGTTTTCGTATTCACCCAGCCCGCCCAGCCGCAGGCGCCCGCCCTTGGCATCAATCCGTCCGCGCATGCTGTCCGCGATGGATCGTGGCTGTTCGTAAATCTCCTTGAGCATGAAATGTTCAAAGCCACCTTTCTCAATGGCTTCGAGGTTAATCTCAAGCTCCTCTATGTATGGGATCTTCGTCTCGTTCGCAATGGTCTTGACCGTAAGCTTGCCATCGCTGACTATGGCCATTTCGTTATCGTTCAGGTAAATGACGTTTTTCGTGTACTCTACTATGGGCGTGGCATCCGAAGCGACAAAATACTCGTCCTTTCCTATTCCCAGCACGATGGGACTGCCGTTGCGTGCGGCGATGAGTTTCGTGGGATCCTTTTTTGACAGGATGACAATGGCGTAGGCGCCCACCACCTCCCCCAGCGCCAGGCGGACAGACTCATCGAATCCCACGTTTCCATTGTCGTTGATATCCTCAATGAGCTGTACCAGCACTTCCGTATCCGTATCGCTGGTAAATGTATGCCCGCGCTTCTCCAACTCCTGCTTTATGGAGGAGTAGTTCTCGATGATGCCGTTGTGGATGATCGCGAAATTCTTCGTTTCGGAATAATGCGGATGGGCATTCCGGTCATTGGGCTCCCCGTGGGTGGCCCAGCGGGTATGCCCCATGCCTACCGAGCCGGCAGTATCCAACTCCCTGGCATGGGATTCCAGGTCACTCACCTTCCCTGCTTTTTTGTAAACGCTCAGTTCACCGTTAAGGAGTGCCACGCCGGCACTGTCGTATCCCCTGTATTCAAGCCGGTACAGTCCTTTCAGCAGGATGGGATAGGCCTGCCGGTGACCGATATAAGCTACGATACCGCACATGGTAAATCAGTTTAAGATTGTATAGGAAACGCTCAGTTTCATGGACAGGGATGGATGCTTGGTTCCCCCGATGACCGTCCTGTTGGCATTTACCGATGCCCCTGTAGCCACAAGAAACAGGCCAAAGTTCACCCGCGATCCGTTCAGGATCTGCTGAAGATATCGCGAAATATTGAACCGGAACCTGTTTCCTGACAGCAAATCCCCTCCGAAGGTAACCGGGTTATCCAGGTTGTCCGGAAGAAAATAACTCAGCCCTGATGAATCGATACCCGTGAGTGCCAGCCGTGTATGCGCCGGAAAATTATCCGTTACCTGCATTTCGTCAACATATACATCCAGGATGGCCTTATTCACGGCTACCGGCCCGCCCCCTTCAAGGGTTTCGTAAAACGGGATGTCTACCCGGACCTTCACCCCTGACATCGATTGTATATAGACACTGCCCTCTCCGAATACGGGATCATCAAAATTATTTCCAAATGCCGAAACGGAATAGTCATGCGTAAAGTAATTGAAGTGCGCGCCATTGTTGACGTTCAGTTCAAATACCTGCTCCGTGGTCGAGGTATCGTTGTGGTAATATATGATCAGCCTGCTCTGGGGCAGCGCCGCGTTGACGGAAGTGAGATCGAAATACAATATGCAACCCTCCTCCCCGGCATTCACAAGCGAGTCCTCGATATAAAGTCCCTTGATGAAATTGTTAAAAGTGGTCACGCTGGCCAGGTCCGCGGCGTCAGCATTCAGGATCTTATCGCCAAAAGCGGGATCCAGCCACAATGCCAGCTGGGGTGCCGATACATCCTCGATGGTCACCGTATCCTCGGGCTGCACACCGGCAACCTGGTAGGATCCCACGGGCATGGGCTTTAGGGCAGGCTGGTTGTGGGAATAACGGGAACTGTCCTTGTTCAGTTCTTCGTCTATTTCATAAACCGTGAAATGATGGGTGGAAGCCGTGTCTCCGTAATAGCCGCTGTAAACAAGCGCCAGCACCACCGAATCACATACCGGGTTATCCCCGAAAGTCGGACTGGAGCCGCTCAGGTAAAGCTGCGTGTAGAGGGCGGCCGCTGACCGGCCGAAGACTGGGTCATGAACGGCCCCTGCCAGATGGGCGGCAAAATCGCTGCGCGTGAGCAGTGAGTCCTCCCGGACCACCTCTGCTGTAAGCGTTAAGGTATCAGTGGAATATAATCCTGCCTCATCGCCGGTGGGCAAAACATTCAACCCGACCGTTTCAGGCTTCTTGCAGCTATGAAATGCCAGTAACGCTACAGCGCAAACCCACAAGCAGCACTGTTGCATATTTCCCATTCAGCTAAAAAAATACTTACAGGAGAAACGAAGAACCGGCCGGAATATTCTGTGCGCTTATGCGAGCACGGAATCTTCCATCACCACCTCGTCATAAAACGCATTGTAAGCGTCTATGTAATTGTCAGGTGACTGGTATTCCAGGACCGGCTTGCCGGACTTTTTCAAATGATTCCTGACAGGACTTTCCACGTCAATGGTACCCATGACAACGGCATCGGACTTGGAGATGGCATTCATCGTCAGGCCTTCGTGGCTTGGCGTTTTGAGTTCCTTGAGATCAGAATTCGAAATCCCTTCCATGCCCAGCTTCTTGTTATAGTTATCGCTGAACTTCTCGCTGAACTGGTCATCATACAACGAATAAACCACCTTCGAATTCTTGAACATGGGATCGTCCTTGTAGCTGGTCTTCACATACAACGGGATGAGACTTGTCATCCAGCCATGGCAATGGATGATATCAGGGTTCCAGCCGAGCTTTTTAACCGTTTCCAGGACCCCGCGGCAGAAAAATATGGCGCGATCCTCATTGTCCTTGTGGAATTTGGCCTTGGTATCCCTGAAAAGGGATTTGCGCTGGAAATACTCCTCGTTGTCGATGAAGTAAACCTGCATGCGTGCCGCCTGGATGGAAGCTACCTTGATGATGAGCGGATGATCCGAATCATTGATGATCAGGTTCATGCCTGAAAGCCGGATCACCTCATGCAGCTGGTTCCTTCGCTCATTGATGGTACCGAAGCGGGGCATGAATGTCCTGATTTCCTTGCCCTTTTCCTGGATTCCCTGTGGCAGAAAGCGCGATATTTTTCCCATTTCACCACCATCGACATAAGGGAAAATTTCATGAGAAACGAACAGAACTCTTGTTTTCTTCATAAGGTAGCTGGATTTTTGAATTAGATATGCAAAGATACGGAATTTAGCAGTTTTTTTAATTAAAAATGTGAGTTTCGTATAGGCAAATTGTTATGAATCAATAGTAATGTCTTAATTGTCAGATAAAACGCTGCATGGTCCCGGTAACGGCATTTAACAGATATTTACGGGCAAAATCCTGATCGATGCAAAAGCCTGTTTTAACCTGCCTGCTGCTCTGCTTGTCCATCCCGTTATCCGTTCATAGCCAGCGTATGGCCACCGGCAGGGTTAAGCCCACGCCAGCGAAGGAAAGGATGGACGGCCTGGCGGCGAGGGAGGCGGCGTCCGCCCGTTCGCTGGTGGCGAACCTTCCGCTGAGGTCCGCGGGACCGTCGGTCATGAGCGGCCGTGTCACGGATATCGAAGTATCGCCGTCCGACCCTACCAGGTTCTACGTGGCTTACGCGTCAGGAGGACTTTGGGAAACGACCAATAACGGCCAGTCCTTCTCACCGCTGTTCGATCAGGAAGCCTCCATGACCATCGGAGATATTGCTGTTGACTGGACGCATGGCGAAACCATCTGGGTCGGCACCGGTGAGAGCAACTCCAGCCGGTCCTCCTATGCCGGTACCGGTATCTATAAGAGTATGGATGGCGGGAAGTCCTGGCGCCATCTCGGCCTGGCGGAAACGCACCATACCGGCCGGATCATCCTGCACCCTGACAGCCCGGACATTGCCTGGGTGGGCGCCATTGGTCATTTGTTTTCATCCGGCCCGGACCGCGGTGTCTATAAGACCACTGACGGGGGGCGCAACTGGACCAGGGTCCTGTATGTCGATGACAATACGGGCTGCATTGACCTTGTCATGCACCCCGGACAACCCTCCACCCTTTACGCCGCCATGTGGCACCGGCAACGCAGGGCATGGAACTTTATCGAAGGCGGCACGACCAGTTCCATATATAAAAGTACCGATGGCGGGATCACCTGGGACAATATCACAAAGGGGGACAACGGATTCCCGGCCGGAAAAGGTGTGGGCCGGATCGGGCTTTCCATATTCCCGGGCGACCCTTCCGTGTTGTATGCCCTTCTCGACAACCAGTTCAGGCGAGAACCGGAACCTGAAAAACCCGGCCCGTTCAGGCTTACCAAAGATACCCTCAGAACCATGACACGGGAGGCCTTCCTGGCCCTGTCCGATACGGTAATTGGGGAATACCTGGAGGAAAATGGCTTTCCCAGGGAATATTCGGCGGAAAGGGTCAGGGGAATGGTGGCCGCGGACAGCATCCGCCCTTCCGCACTCGCCGAATACCTGGAAGATTCCAACTCCCTGCTGTTCGATACCGATGTAACCGGGGCGGAAGTATACCGTTCCGAAGACGGCGGCCGCACATGGAAAAAAATGAATGCCGACTACCTGGACCGGGTGTACAATACCTACGGGTATTACTTCGGGCTTATCAGGGTTTCGCCTGCTGACAGGAACAAGATCTATATCGGCGGGGTTCCCATGCTTCGATCCCTGGACGGGGGTGTCACCTTCGAACCGATCAATGCGGATAACATGCATGTGGACCATCATGCCCTGTGGGTCAGCCCTGACAGGGACGGGCACCTGGTGATAGGCAATGACGGGGGGATAAACCTTTCCTACGATGACGGTGAAACGTATTACAAGGCCAACAGTCCCCCGGTCGGACAGTTTTATACGATCCAGGTCGATATGGATAAGCCGTATAACATCTATGGAGGCCTGCAGGACAACGGGGTGTGGACCGGCCCTTCCGGCTATACCGCCGGACCGGCCTGGCACAGCACCGGGCGGTATCCTTGGAAGTGGATCCTTGGAGGCGACGGCATGCAGATCATGGTGGACGGCAGGGATAACAATACCGTTTACACGGGATACCAGTTCGGCTTTTATTTCCGGATCGATAAATCGACAGGCTCGATGAAAAGTATCAGGCCTGTACACCGGCTGGGTGAAAGGCCGCTGCGCTTCAACTGGCAGACACCCATCTGGCTTTCGGCACACAACCAGGACATCCTGTACATGGGATCGAACAAGTTTCACCGTTCAATGAACCGGGGGGACGACTTCACGGAGCTGACCGGCGATCTCACCAGGGGCGGACGCAAGGGGGATGTTGCTTACGGGACACTTACCACGATCCATGAATCGCCGTTGCGTTTCGGGCTGATATACACCGGGACTGATGACGGGCTGGTTCACGTATCAAGGGATGCCGGCTATACGTGGAAGAACATTTCGCGCGGGCTTCCGCCCGACTTCTGGATCCGACGGGTAGTCGCTTCCGCTTTCGATACGGCCACCGTATACGCCTGCCTCAACGGGCATACGTGGGATCATTTCGGATCATACCTGTACACTTCCACAAACTACGGACGCTCCTGGAAGCGCATAGGATTGGACCTTCCCGCTGAACCTGTCAACGTGGTGCGTGAGGATCCCGTCAATCGCGATTTGCTTTACGTCGGAACAGATCACGGTTTATATATATCGCTCAACAGGGGTAAATCTTTTATGCGCATGGACAACGGAATACCCGCTGCCCCGGTGCATGACCTCGTGATACACCCGCGCGACAGGGAACTGGCTGTGGCCACCCATGGACGAAGCATTTTCGTGGCAGATGTGTCACCCCTGCAGCAAATGACGGATACCCTGGTGGAAAAACCGCTGCATGTATTCCATCCGGGGAAGGTCACGTGGAGCCGGCACTGGGGAAGGCAGGCCGCATCATGGCAGGAAGCCAACGAACCGGAATCGAAATTCTGTTATTATACCGGCACACCCGGAATGGTGACGATGACACTTCTATCCGACAGCGGGCTTACGCTTTGGCAAACCCGCGATACAGCAGAAGCCGGACTCAATTTTGTTTCGTGCGACCTCTCGGTGGATTCCGCCATGGCGGACGCCTACCGGTCGGAACGGGAAAACGGTGAAGGGCCGGTGGAGGCGGACAATGGAAGGTATTACCTGTTACCGGGCAGCTATACCCTCCTTGCGGAAAATCAAGACGGGCTACGTGCAAAGGCAGTGCTGGAAATCCGGAAAAAGAAGAAAGACTAAATCCTAAGCCGGCTGGACCACGCCCAGCTCCTTCCCGATCCGGGTAAATGCATCCACCGCCCTGTCGATATGCTCCTTTTCATGTCCGGCAGACAGCTGGACCCTGATGCGCGCATTGCCCTTGGCTACCACCGGGAAAAAGAACCCGATCACATAAATACCCTCTTCGAGAAGCCTGGCCGCGAATTCCTGTGCCAGCTTCGCTTCATAAAGCATAATGGGTACGATGGGATGTTCACCGGGTTTGACGTCAAAACCGGCTTCGGTAATTTGCTTGCGGAAATATGCAGTGTTTTCCCACAGCTTGTCGCGCAGGACCGTAGTACCGGTCAGCATATCCAGCACCGCGATGGAAGCACCCACGATAGAGGGCGCCAGCGAATTGGAAAAAAGGTACGGGCGCGAGCGCTGTCGCAGCATCTCCACGATTTCCCGGCGGGCGCAGGTAAAGCCACCCATGGCACCGCCCAGTGCCTTGCCAAGGGTACCGGTAATGATGTCTACACGTCCCATGACATCCCGGTATTCATGCGTACCGCGACCGGTCTTACCCATGAACCCGGTGGCATGGCAATCGTCGATCATCACCAGGGCCTGGTACCGGTCCGCCAGGTCGCATATCTTATCCAGCTGCGCAATGGTCCCGTCCATGCTGAAGGCGCCGTCTGTTACGATCAAACGGTGCCGGTTGCCCGGGGCTGCCTTGAGCTTGTCCTCCAGGTCAGACATGTCGTTGTGCCTGTACCGGTGCCGGTCAGCCTTGCACAGCCGGATGCCGTCAATGATCGATGCATGATTGAGCTCGTCACTGAAAATGGCATCCTCCTTACCCAGCAATGGTTCGAATACACCACCGTTGGCGTCGAAAGCCGCCGCATAGAGAATGGTGTCTTCCATGCCGAGGAAGGTGGAAATTTTTTGCTCGAGTTGCTTGTGGAGGTCCTGTGTTCCGCAAATGAAACGAACGGATGACATTCCGTAACCGCGGTCATCAATGGCCTTGTGTGCGGCTTCGATCACCCGTGGATGTGACGACAGGCCCAGGTAGTTGTTGGCGCAGAAGTTGATCACTTCCTTCCCGTTGGCCTTGATGTCGGCTCCCTGGGGCGTGGATATAA